>CACOFY010000002.1 GCA_902626575.1 uncultured Pelagibacteraceae bacterium
GATGAATAAGTAAAATTTTTTTATTTTATCCCTCTAGATCCGAGAATGATCCGAGTGTTATCTTGTTTTAATTCAATGTTTTTTGAGATTTTTTTAAAATATCAAGGTACTTCTTTAAATATGTATTATTTAATTTAAATTTATTTTTAGATTTATATTTTTCAAAAGTTTTTTTAAGATATTTTTTCATCATAAATTCTAAATTGAAGATAATTGGGAAAGTTTTCTTTATCATAAATTATCTCGGTTTTATAATTACCTTTATTACTAAGAATTAATTTTGCAATAAAATTGTATAATTGTTTATCTGAAGGTTTTTTATTAAAAAATTTTTCAATTATTGTCATAAATTGTTTCTACATTGATATGTATACCAGATTCTTAAATCTTTTTCAGTTATTTTGTCTTTAAAATTATACACTCTTGTTGCCCATTGTTTTGTATCTGTTTTATAAAAATGAACATTTACATTTTTTTTATTTGTGACTGGATTTTTTGTTACAAGTTGCCAACTCACCTGCTTTTTAGTTTTGTCAAATTTTATATTGTAAATATCACTCATAGTAAGTTCATTGTTAGGGTTTGGCACCCTCACACTTTTATTTATATGATCTATATAAAAACTCACCTTAACACCCTCAAACATATTAAAAATACGATCATCTGAAGCTTTAATTAATTTATAACAAATTATACTTTGCTCTTTAGCAAAAACATTCCCGTTTAACAAAAAACCCAGAACCACGATCCCTAAAAGTTTTTTCATAAAGATTACTATACAATATTATCTCTCTAGATCCGAGAATGATCCGAGAATCTAAAAATTAATTGTTGATATTTTCCAATAAAAATAATCCAATGATTTAAAAACATATAGGATTATAAGGGATTAAGACCATTAGAGACTATTAGAGACTCTGAAAATCCTCAATTCAAACTATTTTAAGTCCTTTGTGTCTACCAATTTCACCACGAGGGCATGAGTTATTTTCATGAGTATTTATGCTTATACTTATAATAGAACAAGAGTAATAAGTAAAAATTTATTTTTTTTTAAAATAGTATATCTTTTAATTATGAAAAGAAGAAAGTTTATTATTTTCTCGATTATCTCAAGTTTATTATTTTTAAGCATACCTAGTTATTCTAAAAGTAAAAGTATTATCAAAAAAGTTAAAATCGGTAATAAATATTGGATTTTATCTAGTGAAGATTTTTAAATGTTAGCTGATCAAAATTCCAAAAATATTGATTACGATATTATCATAATAGGATCAGGCCCAGCTGGTATAACACTGTCTCTTCAATTACAAAATAAAAATTTGAAAATTGCATTAGTAGAAACTGGTGAAAGATATTATTCAGAAAATTCACAAAAATACTATAAAGGAAAAGTTAAAGGTGAGTTTCCGAGAAGACTTGATGAGGCTAGACTTAGTATGTTTGGTGGAACAACTGGTCATTGGGGTGGCTCATGCAGGACTCTTGATAAGCATGATTTTTTAGAATGGCCAATTAAAAAAAAAGATTTAGATATATATAGAGAACAAGCAACAAAAATAATTAAAATAAAAAATTCATTTAAAGATGAAAGCATAAATAAAAATCTTAATATAATAGAATATCAACAGTCAGAATCATATTTTCCTGATGATTATTATCCAAAAGTAATTAATTCAAAAAATATTCATTTATTTTTACAAACTACAATGGTTGAAATGAATGGTGAGAATTTTTTTACAAGTAGTATTAAATGTTATTCAAGAATTAACAAAAACTTTTTTTACCTAAATAGTAAAATATTTGTATTAGCCACTGGTGGAATAGAAAATTCAAGAATATTACTTTTGGAAGAAAAAAGAAATAAAGGTTTATTTTCACAAAATTTACCAATTGGAAAATACTGGTTCGAGCATCCATTTAAAATTCTTGGTCAAGCTATCGTGGATCATGAACGATTAAAAAAAAATTTAAATAGTAGTTTTGATCCATGGGTAAATTTATTTAATGCAGGAGACAACTCTGAAACTTATAGTTTTGCTCCTACTTACGATTTAATCAATAAGGAAAAAATATCAAATTCTTGTTGCTGGTTAGTCACGCACGAGAGATCTTATAAAAATTGGAAAAATGTAGCAAAAAATCTTTTTTGTTTAACTCCAAATATTTCAAAAAAATTATTAAAAAAGTTTGGTAAACACTTGTTATGTGGTGCAACAATATATTCTACGTGGGAACACGAGCCAGAAATTTCAAATAAAATTGTTTTAAGTGATGAAAAAGATGAATTTGAAAATAATAAAGCAATGCTAATTTATAAAAAGTCTAAATTAGTTAGAAAGACAGCGAGAGTAATGTTTGAAAAAATAGGAGAATTGTTAATAGAAAAAGATCTTGGGAGACTGATAGGTGAGGATTTTCTGTATGAAAATGATATAGATTATAATTCCGAAGCAGGCTGGCATCACATGGGTGGGACTAGAATGGGAAATAATGAAAAATATTCTGTTGTTGATAGTAATTTAAAAATACATGGTTCAAAAAATTTATATGTTATTGGAAGTTCAGTTTTTCCCACTGGTGGACACGCAAATCCAACATTGTCAATTTTACAATTAACTCTTCGTTTGGAGAGACATCTATCTAAAAAATTTACTACTTAAATTTAAATAATATATTCTTCTATCAAATTTCAATTCTACTTAAAAAATAAAAATCCAATAAACAATTAAACCTGAAATTATTGTTGCTATGATATTTTTAGAGAAATAACCAATTATAATTGCTGCTAAAATTCCAAATATTTTTGGATCACTTGCTTCAACGAGATTACCATAGTCGTTAAAAAAAACAGCAGGAAATATTATTGCAGGAAATACCGTAGAAGGTACATAGCTTAAAACAAGCCTAATTTTTCTATTTAACATTTTTCCATTTACAAACGTAATCATAGAAAATCTTGTGAAATAAGTAATTAGACCTGCAATAATTATACTTAACCAGCTCATTGACTATCCTTAATTTTTATTATTATTAATGCCGAAAACAATCCTATAAATGGAGTAATTATTATGTAAGCTTTAAATGGTACATCAAAAAAAATTAAAGAACTTATTCCCGAAATAAGCATAACAAGTACATGATCTAATTTTCTGAACTCATTAATAATAATAGCTAAAAAAGTTAATGGTATGGCAAACTTTAACCCCCATTCCTCAGGTACAATTGAACCTAACAAAATTCCTATTATTGTTGTGACTTGCCATGTGGTCCATAGGGTAATCCCAGCGCCAAGAAGATGATAATGTTTATTATTTTTAACATTTTGAGACTTAAAAAATTTATTTGAAACTGCAAAAGTTTGGTCTGTAATAAGATATGAAATTAAAAGTTTTTTTACTAAAGATAATTTTTCTAAATATTCTGTAAGTACTGCACCGTATAGAAAGTGTCTTGAATTTATCACTCCAACAGATGTGATGGCTACTAGGGATGAAGCGCCACCCGATAAAAGTTGAATAAATACAATTTGAGATGCTCCTCCAAAAATGATTAAAGAAGTTGCATATGTCATTAATGGTGAAAAACCCAATTCAATACCTATTGCACCAAATATAATTCCAAAAGGTATAACTGGAATCAATAAAGGTGCAATATCGATAGATCCTGTTTTAAAAATTGAAAGCTTTGAGGACATTTTAAAGATTTGCTAATGCTTTTGATAAATATTTTTTATCTAATTTACAATCATTGTAACCCCTTCTAACAACATTTAAGTATCTTTCTGTTGGGTATCTAAATTCGGATTTTACAACCATTGTGTAGGTCATCACTTTTGAATTATAATAATTAAAGTAAATTTTTTTATACAAAGTTGGATAATCCTCATACACATCAAGTTTTTTTTCATCAGATTTTGAAATTTCAAACAATCCACCAGGAACTATTGAATTTTTTTTTTTTTCTATATCTGCAGCACGAAATTTACTTCTAAAAGTTAGTCGAAAATCTTTTAATTCATATTTTTTTAAAAATACTGAGTCTTTACATCTTCTTTTCATTTGAAAATGATTCAAATTACTACCATAGGCAAAATAAAGCATAAATTTATTCCATTTTAAAAGTGTACAAAATTGATCCTCGTTCTGGGAAATTAAAATTGTACCCCCCAGTTGCAATCACAGAAATATATTTAATTCCATTATATTGATAAATCAATGGCGGAGCATTTCCTGATAATTCCATCTTATATGACCAAAGTTCTTTTCCGTCTCTACTATTTATTGCATATATTTTTTTATCTGGTGTTCCTGTGGCAAACAAAATACCATCACTTGATAATGCTAACCCACCCTTGTTAAATGTACCCAAATTTTTGTTATTTTTATAGCCAAACGGTATTTTCCATTCGATATTTCCATTTGTTACATCGTATGAAACAATTTCACCTTGTGGATAATTGACCATATAGTTTTTATTTTCATCAACAAAAGATGAGCTTATCTCCTTTACATTTATTCTTTTGTTTTTAATAAGATCCGCATCCCATTTTTCAAATAATAAGTTAATTTTTTTGTAGTTTTTTTCATCTAGAAGATATTTAGAATGTTTTTTTTCAAAGTTTTTAAAATTTTTTATTTTTTTTTTTAAATCAGGAAACAAATGATATCCAACTAAACTTGGTATCACAGAAACTGCAAGCGATTTATTTTCTGGTTTTTTGCCCATAATATATTTTCCATTTCTATTTATTCCATGACAACTAGCACAATTATTTTTATAAATTTTAAATTCCTTAGAGTAATCTTTTGTTATATTGCTATGAGGCCATAAAGAATTTAAGAAAACTCGTGTAATTGTTGGAGAATGGTTAACCGTTAAATATAATTTTTGATTATCAATATTATAAGCTCCACCCTCCCATATGGGACCTTCTGCCAAGTAAATGTATGATTTATTTATTGGTGGAGGTACAAATAAACCAAATTCAAAATCCTCAATATTATTTAATATTTTTTTTTTATAATCACTGTCTATTTGACTTATATCCTTAGTTGACCAATCAAATTTTGTAATAGGATCTGGTTTACTTACTTTTATTTGGTAGGGTGAAACGATTTCACTTGGAATTTTTGATTTAGGAACTTTTACAAGGTCCATATCAAAAATTGGTCTGCCACTTGACCTCTCTAACATCAGAATATTTCCAATCTTCGTTGCACATATAACTACTTCAAAATTTTTATTATTTATTTTAATATTTGCCAAAATAGGGGGGAAAGCTAAGTCTAAATTCCATAAATCATGATATGTCTCTTTAAACTTCCATACAACTTCTTTGCTATTTAAATCTACTGCAAATAAAGTGTTGCTTCCTTCATTAACACCCTGTCTTTTAACACCATAAACTTTTGGTCTAGGATTGCCTGTTCCAAAATAGATTATACCTTTTTGCTCATCTAATGCCATTCCTCCCCAAGGTAGAGCACCAACAAAATTTTTAGACTTAAAAATAGGTATTTTTAACTTTTGTTTTCCTGAATATTTATCAAAACCATGTATTGAGTTTCTTGAGGTTACAATTATCATGTCTTGATAAATTACAGGTGAAAAAGCTGTCCATGTTTTAACTCTACCGTGATTACCAAAAGACTTCACAACATTTCCATTATTTGTATTTAATTTATATAAATTAGATCCAACACAAATATAAATGTACTCATTGTTAAAGATATCTGTCTCGACTAAAAATCCTCTCATGCTTGGAAAATGTAATAGTTCCTTTTCCCATAAAAGTGATCCATCATGAGCTTTTAAAGCTATTAATCTTAGATCTGCGGATAAATAAATAATTTTTCCGTTTATATAAACTGGTGAGGTTTCAACTAATCGTTTCCATCTTTTTGATTTACTTTTTGGATCTAAAGAAACATGTTTCCATGCTAATTTAGGTTTTTTTTTCTCATTTAAAAAACCCAAATCAATCTTGTTGTAAAATTTAGTATTTGAGTTATCTTTATTTTGTCTGAAATAATTAACGTAATTTTTCTTGAAGTCGTTACTTTTATAATCTGTTTTAAACTCGCTATCATTTAAAACACCAGTTATTCCACTTATAGATAAATCATAAACCTCCTTGAATAATTTTTTTTCTTCTAATTCATAATTTTTGATAGGATTAATATCTAATATATCTTTATTATATTTACCTAAATAATGTCTGTAAAAATCAGAAACTCTTGAAAAAAATTTTGGCGATTTTTGTCTTAATAAACTTCTAGTATCTGAAATTAAACAAGGTCTAATATTCGAAAATCCAAAGTCTTGGAAACTTTTAAAACTTCTTTTAAAATTCAAACATGAATTATTTATAAGTAAGTAAAGAAATGAAATTGTTAGAATTAATATACAAAAAATTATCTTGAATTTATTTCTCTGAAAAAAATTAAGCATTAAAAATTTTATTTTATAATTTCTATTTTTTTATAATTAACAAATTTTAGAATTTCTGAACAACATTTGTCAATTTTATCTTTGTCTCCACTTCTTATCACTATCGAAACTCCTACTCTACCAGATTTAAAAAACGGATAACTGCCTATTTCAATATCTAAAAACTTATTTTGTACATCCAAGAGTGATTTTGCTATTTCACTTTCAACAGTTCTTAAGCTTATTGTCTCACTCAAAATTGGGTCACCACCAACTATTTTATTTTTTAAACCTCCTAACATTGATTGAAGGATAGATGGAACACCAGGCAGACAAAAAACATTTTTAACATAAAATCCTGGTGCACCACTTGTTGGGTTTAATATTAAATTAGCTTCAGTAGGCATCCATGCCATTTTTTGTCTACCATCATTAAATTCACCTGTCTTATAATATTTCTCTAATATTTTATAAGCTTCCTTATGTGGTCCATAAGTGATGTTAAAAGCTTTTGAAATCGACTCCGAGGTTATATCGTCATGTGTTGGACCTATGCCACCTGAGGTAAAAACATAATCAAATTTTTTCTTGAAAAGATTTACCGTATCAATAATAATATTTTCTTTATCAGGTATTACTCTAGCCTCCTCTACCCTTATGCCTAAAGTATTTAACCATGTTGCAAGGGTGCTTGTATTGGTGTCTTTTGTTCTTCCTGATAGAATCTCATTACCAATAATAATTATTCCAGCATTTATATCTTTTTTATTTGTCATTTCTTAATATAAAATAATTCAAATGAAATTTACCAATACTTTAATTAAAGGCAAATTAATCAAGCGATATAAGAGATTTTTTATAGATATAAAAGTAAATAATTCAACTGTAACAGCGCACTGTCCGAATACTGGTTCGATGCTTGGTTTATTAGACAAAGATAATGAAGTATGGATTAGTAAGGTCGATGATCCAAACAGAAAATTGAAATTCACACTTGAAATAATTAAAGTAAAAAAATCATTAATTGGAGTCAACACTCATCGAGCTAATAGAATTGTTGAACATGGTTTAGAAAATAAATTAATAAATGAATTCAAATCTATTAAAAATATTAAGCGTGAATTCAAGTTTTCAAAAGATACTAGGTTTGATTTCCTTTGTAATAATAAAATCTTAGAAGTAAAGAATGTTACTTTTACAAGAAAAAAAGATTTTGCAGAGTTCCCTGATGCTGTTACCTCAAGAGGAAGCAAACATTTAGTAAAATTGATAGATTCTATAAGAAAAAATTATGTACCTTACGTCTTATTTTTAACTCAAATTCAAGGTATAAATAACTTTAGAATAGCTAAAGATATTGATGATAATTACTTTCAAAATTATTTAAAAGCTAAAAAAGCTGGAGTGAAATTTTTAGCATATAGATGTCATTTGAGTTCTAAAGAGATAAAAATTGAAAAAAAAATTAAAATAATTGATGAATAATTATTCTGAAAAATTTGAAAAAATGAGAGTTGCTGGAAAGCTAGCTGCTGAATGTTTAGATATGATTACAGATCATATTAAACCAGGCATAACTACAAATAAAATTGATAATTTATCTTACGAGTTTATAAGAGACAATGGAGGATACTCTGCCCCTCTATATTATAGAGGATTTGAAAGATCTTTGTGTACATCATTAAATCACGTTATCTGCCATGGTATTCCTTCAGATAGAGAGCTTGAAGAAAACGATATCTTAAATATTGATGTTACAACGATAGTAGATGGTTATCATGGGGATACTAGCAGAATGTTTACTGTTGGTGAAATTTCTGTAAAAGCAAAAAATTTAATTGATGCCACTTATAACTCACTAATGAATGCAACAAAAATTCTTAAGCCAGGTATAAAATTAGGAGACATTGGATACGAAATCCAATCCTATGTTGAGGCTAAAGGCTTTAGTGTTGTAAGAGATTTTTGTGGACATGGAATTAGTAATATATTTCACGAACCACCAAATGTTCTGCATTATGGAAAAAAAAATACTGGAAGTGAATTACAACCTGGGATGACTTTTACAATTGAGCCTATGATAAATTTAGGAAAATATGATGCCAAAGTTCTTAAAGACGGATGGACAGCTGTTACAAAAGATAAATCTTTATCTGCACAATTTGAGCATACAGTAGGAATAACCGAAAATGGTTATGAAATTTTCACAGAATCTGTTAAAGGTTATAAAAAGCCCCCATATAATAAATGATATCAAGATATTCAAGAAAAGAGTTAGTAAATATTTGGTCTGAGGAAAACAAATATAATATTTGGTTAGATGTTGAAATTGCTGCGGCGCAGGCAATGGAAAAATATAAAATAATTCCTAAAGGTGTTTCATCAATCGTTAAAAGAAAAGGGAAAATTAATGTAAAAAGGATTCACCAAATTGAGTCTAAAGTTAAACATGATGTAATTGCATTTTTAACATCAATTACAGAAAAAGCTGGTTATAATGCTCGATACTTGCATCAAGGCATGACTTCGTCTGATGTATTAGATACTAGTTTCAACATTCAGTTAGTTCAATCTGGAAAAATATTATTAGGTGATATTGATAGAATTTTATCTGTCCTTAAAAAAAAAGCGCTTAGATATAAATTTACTCCATGCATAGGGAGAAGTCACGGTATACATGCTGAACCGATTACTTTTGGTTTGAAGTTAGCTTCTTATTATGAGGAGTTCAAAAGAAATAAAAAACGTCTACAAAGCGCAATTGATGAAGTCTCTACATGTGCAATCTCAGGTGCTGTTGGAACATTTGCCAATATTGATCCTAGGGTTGAAATATATGTCTCCAAAAAACTAAAACTAAGACCTGAACCAATTTCAACACAAGTTATTCCAAGAGATAGACATGCATATTATTTTTCAATACTTGGGATAATTGCTGGTTCTATTGAGAGAATTGCTACCGAAATTAGACATTTACAAAGATCTGAAGTTTATGAATTACAAGAATATTTTTCAAAAGATCAGAAAGGTTCTTCTGCTATGCCACATAAAAAAAATCCAATTTTAAGTGAAAATTTAACTGGTCTTGCAAGAATTGTTCGAAGTCATGTTACTCCAGCATTAGAAAATATTGCACTTTGGCATGAAAGAGATATTTCTCACTCAAGTGTTGAAAGAAGCATTGGTCCAGACTCAAATATAACTTTAGATTTTGCATTAGTCAGATTATCTAATCTTTTGGATAATATGGTTGTTTATCCAAAAAAAATGATAAAAAATTTAAATTTAACTAATGGTGTTGTTTTTTCACAAGAAGTAATGCTTGAACTTACAAAGGTTGGACTTACTAGAGAAAAAGCTTATAGGATAATACAAAAGCATGCAAAGGTAAGTATCTCTAAGAATATAAATTTAATTGATTTATTAAAAAAAGATAGATTAATTTACTCGAAAATTCCAAATAAAAAAATGGATAGTATTTTTAAATATTCAAAGCATCTTAAAAATATAAATTATATTTTTAGAAGAGTTTTTAAATAATGAAAAAAGGGAAAAAATTATACGAGGGTAAAGCTAAAATTATTTATGCTTGTGCCGAAAAGAATTTAGTCATCCAACATTTTAAAGATGATGCAACAGCATTTAATAATCAAAAAAAATCTGTAATTGAAGGTAAAGGAATTTTAAATAACAGAATCTCTGAACATATACTTACTTGCTTAAGTCAAGCTGGTATTAAAAATCATTTGGTTAAACGTATCAATATGAGAGAACAATTAATTAAACATGTGAGTATAATTCCAATAGAGTTTATAGTAAGAAATATTGCAACAGGTTCACTAACCAAAAGGCTTGGAATCGAGGAAGGGACTGTTTTAGATAACCCCTTAATAGAGTATTGTTTAAAAGATGATAAGCTAGGCGATCCACTTATATCAAAGGAGCATATTTTAACTTTTAAATGGGCCACCAAAAAAGAAATTGAAAAAATTGATAGGCAATTAAATAGAATTAATGATTTTCTTGTTGGAATGTTTAGGGGTGTAGGAATTAAGTTGGTAGATTTTAAAGTTGAATTTGGAAGATTAAAAAATAGTAACGAGGTTATTTTGGCAGACGAAATAAGTCCTGATACTTGTAGGCTTTGGGATATGAATACCGAAAAAAAATTAGATAAAGATAGATTTAGAAATAATTTAGGTAATTTAGTTGAAGCTTATCAAGATGTGGCAAGAAGACTTGGTATTCTTCATGAGCAATCAAATATAAGACCTATAAAGTTTCCAAGACCAAAAGCCGTAAAACTAAAAAAAAATAAATGAAAATTAAAGTCGTTGTAACTTTAAAAAATGGAGTTTTAGATCCTCAAGGTAAAGCGATTCAACAAACACTTAACGGTATGGGCTATTCAAATATTGAAGGTGTTAGACAAGGTAAATATTTTGATTTAGAAATTGCTGAAAGAGATGAGGCTAAAGCTAAAGCTGCAGCTGAAGAAATGTGCAAAAAATTATTAGCAAACCTAGTAATCGAGGATTTTAAAATTTTATAAATAGTAATGAAATCTTCAGTAATTATATTTCCGGGCTCTAATTGTGATAGAGACATGGATGTAGCCCTAAAAAAATTTGGTTTTAAAAATACAATGGTATGGCACAACGATGATAAACTTCCAAAAAGCGATTTAATAGTTCTACCAGGAGGCTTTTCATATGGTGATTATTTAAGGTGCGGGAGTATAGCTGGTAAAAGTAAAATTATTAATTCTGTGATTGATTTTGCAAAAACAGGTGGATTAGTTTTGGGAATTTGTAATGGCTTTCAAATATTAACTGAAACTGGACTATTGCCTGGTGTCCTTCTACAAAATAAGAATATTGAGTTTATTTGTAAAAACGTATTCGTTAAAATAAATGATAAGAATAATAAATATTTCAATAAAATTAATAAAGAAATTCTTGAGCTTCATATTGCTCACAATGAGGGTAATTATTTCTGTACAAATGATGAGTTAAAAATGCTTGAAGATAATGATCTTGTAGCAGTTTCTTATTGCGATGAAAAAGGTGAAGTAAATGAAAAATCAAATCCCAATGGAGCATTACAAAATATTGCTGGTATATTTAATAAAGAAAAGAATATTTTAGGTATGATGCCTCATCCTGAAAGGATGATTGATAAATATCTTTCGGGAGAAGATGGATCAATTTTTTTTAAAAATTTAATTAATAATATTAAATGAAAATTAGAATTAAACTATATTATATATTGATAACTTTTTTTATGATGATCGGTGTTGTATTTGCCGAAGTTATATCAAAAGATCCTAACTATATAAAAGATAGAGGTTATGCTGGTGGCGTTAAGTTTAATAAGGTGCATATTGCTAACTATCAAAAGAAGGAATTAAAAAATCACAATTATACTATCATTAAAGATCCAACAGGTAGATTCGATATAATTGAAAGTATTAGTCCTAGAACAGGTGATTGTGGTACAGCAGGTCATTTCTGGCAGTCAAACAAGGTTAAGATAGGTACTGGCACTACCGATTGTAATAGTAATAGATTAAGACTTGAAGTGTCTTTTGATAAAGACATTAGAACAGGTAAGAAAGATAAAAATATTTGGTTCAGTTATTATATTTATGTACCTGATACACCTGATAATTTAGTTGATCCATTATTACAACCTTATATTACACAATTCTATGGTGCAAATCATAAAGAGTATGGTGGTCAAGACAGAGGCGGTTACGGACCTCAATTTTCTGCTTCTATATATAACGGTAAACTAACTATGGATGGTGTTACATTAGTAGATAAAGAAAATCTAAAAGGTAAGTGGCACTTGATTGAGTATAATATATTGTATTCCAGAACAAACGGTTATGTAAGAGCATATATTAATGGTGAATTAAAAGTAAATAGAGAGGGCTTTCAAACATCAAAACATAGTCATACTCATGTTAAGTATGGTACATATATGCATCCTGAATATGGTGGTGCAGGCTATCCTACAGCCTCAGGCTATCCTGAAGGTTATAAGTTTCCAGGACACACTATATACTTTGCTGAGGTTTCTTTTGCAACAGAGAGAAGTAAATTAAAGACATCTAAATAATGCTTGTTAACGAGAAAATTGCAATTGAACATGGTTTGAAATCAGATGAATATAAAAAAATTTGTCAGTTACTGAAGAGAACTCCAAATATTACTGAACTTGGAATTTTTTCAGCAATGTGGAATGAACATTGTTCATACAAATCATCAAGAAGACATCTAAAAAACTTACATACAAAAGGAAAAAAAGTTATTCAAGGGCCAGGTGAAAACGCTGGTGTAATAGATATTGGTGATGATGATGCAATAGTATTCAAGATAGAAAGTCATAATCATCCATCATTTATTGAACCATATCAAGGCGCTGCCACAGGAGTTGGTGGTATAATGAGAGACGTTTTTACTATGGGTGCAAGACCTATTGCCAATCTAAATTCAATCCATTTTGGCTCACCTCAACACAAAAAAACAAAAAATTTATTAAGAGGAGTTGTGAAAGGAATTGGTGGTTATGGTAATTGTATAGGGGTACCAACTATTGCAGGCCAAACAAGTTTCGACGAGTCATATAATGGAAATATTTTAGTAAATGCAATGACCCTAGGTCTTGTAAATAAGAAAAAAATTTTTTATTCAAAAGCAGCTGGAATTAATAAACCAGTTATTTATGTTGGATCAAAAACTGGTAGAGACGGCATACATGGTGCTAGTATGGCGTCAGCAGTTTTTGATGACAAAATTGAGGAAAAAAAACCAACAGTTCAGGTTGGGGATCCCTTTACTGAAAAACTCTTATTGGAGGCCTGTCTTGAATTAATGGCAGACGATTCTATAATTTCAATCCAAGATATGGGTGCAGCCGGATTGACATCCTCAAGCGTGGAAATGGCATCAAAAGGAAAACTTGGAATAGAATTAAATCTTAATAAAGTTCCTTGTCGGGAAGAAAAAATGAATCCATATGAAATTATGTTATCAGAAAGCCAAGAAAGAATGCTTATAGTTCTTGAAAATGGAAAGGAAGAAAAAGCTAAAAAAATTTTTGATAAATGGGATCTTGATTTTGCTATAATAGGAAAAACCACAAACTCAAAAAAAATTGAATTATATTTTGATGATAAAAAAGTTTGTGACATACCGGTAGACTTTTTAGCTGAGAACGCTCCTGTATATGATAGAAAATGGAAAAAAATAAAACTTCCTCAAAGCATAAAATTTAAGAAACAAGATTTTAAAGCTTTAAAAATTGAGGATTGTTTAAAAAAATTATTATCGCATCCAAATATATGTGACAAGCAATGGATTTGGGATCAATATGATCATACAGTGATGGGAGATACTATTCAAAAACCAGGCGGAGACTCTGGCGTTGTGAGAATTCATGGAACATCTAAAGCTGTTGCTGCATCAGTAGATTCATCAGCTTTATATTGTTTTGCACATCCTTTATCAGGAGGAAAACAGATTGTATGTGAAAGTTGGAGAAATTTAATTTCTGTTGGATCAGAACCTATTGCTATTACAAATTGTTTAAATTTTGGAAACCCAGAAAAAGAAAAAAATATGGGAGAATTTGTTGAATGTGTCCAAGGTATTTCAGAAGCAAGCAAATATTTAGATTTTCCTGTCGTTTCTGGAAATGTGTCTTTTTATAATGAAACCAAAGATAAGGGCATCAAACCAACTCCATCTATTGGAGGAGTGGGTATTATAAAAGATTATAAAAATATGATTTCAATGGGTTTAAAAAATAGTGGGAACATAGTTTTGGTAATTGGAAAAACAATTGGACATTTAGAACAAAGTATATTTGCAAGGGAGATTTTATCCGAAAAAAAGGGACCCCCACCCGAAATTAATCTATTTAATGAAAAAAATAACGGTTTAACAGTATTAAAAATGATTAATGAAAATCTGGTAGAGTCATGTCATGATATTTCATTAGGAGGAATATTGGTTGCAATTTCTAAAATGTGTATAAAAAGTAAAAAGGGTTTTAAGCTAAATCAGCTTAAAGGATTAGTTAATAAATTTGAGTATTTTTTTGGAGAAGACCAGGCCAGGTATTTAATAGAGATTAGTAAAGAAAACTTGCCAAAAGTAGATAAGATTTTAAAACAAAATTCTGTACATTATGATGAGTTAGGATCCGTAATTGATAAGAATATTGAACTTTCTGATGAGATTAAATTGTCAATTGACGATTTAGAAAAGAACTATAAAAACTGGTTAAGAAGGTATATGTTAAATTAATGGCAATGCAGTTAAAAGAAATTGAAGTTCTAATTAAAGAATCTTTTCCTGACGCTATAATAGAAATTCAAGATTTAGCTGGTGATGGTAATCACTATTCAGCGACTGTTATTTCGTCGAAATTTGCAGGAAAAACTAAAATTCAACAACATAAAATGGTATATGACTCATTAAGAGGTAAAATGGGTAATGAGTTGCATGCTCTCGCACTAAAAACTAAGGAGAAAGATGGATCAGCAAGTTAAAGAAAAAATTGAAAAAGAAATAACAAATAACGAAGTTTGTTTATTTATGAAAGGTACACCAGAAGTGCCTGAATGCGGTTTCTCCATGGCGGTTGTAAATATTTTAAAGTTATTAGAAGTGAACTACAAAGGAGTGAATGTTTTAGCAGATCAATCTATTCGTGAAGGAATTAAGATATATAGTGAATGGCCTACTATACCACAATTGTATGTAAATAAAGAATTTATAGGTGGTTGTGATATTGTAAAAGAAATGTTCGAGTCTGGAGAATTAAAAAATCTTTTAAAGTCAAAAAATTTAATTAAATGAGACAATACATATACAAAACTATAATAGCCGTAGTTGCTTTAATTATAGTTTTCGAGTTTACCATTGGTAAAACAATTAATAAGTTTAATCAAAAAGCTGAAATAATTTTTACTAAAGAAGGAAGAAAAAATATGGTTAATTCGGTGAAAATTGAGATGCAAAAAGCTATTGATAAGGAAAATTATTTAACTGAAGATGAAAGATTATTGATAAATAGGTTTATTTCAAAAATTAGAAATGAACTTAAATCAGTTAAATGATCAACATAGTAAAAAAAGTATATAAAAAAATTCATATAATTCAAAATATCTTCATTAAAAATAAATTTTTAATAAACAAAAAAAGTTATGCTATGGAGGGTGAAGATCTTGAAATAGTAAAAATCTTAAAAAATATCAAAGATGGTTTTTATGTTGATGCTGGTGGCTATCATCCATTGGATAGAAATAATACTTATCTTTTATATAAAAAAAATTGGAGAGGAATTAATATTGATTTAAGCGAATTTTCTATAGATTTATTTAATTTTATAAGACCTGAAGATATAAATATAAACGTGGCTGTCAAAAATAGTGATGACAAAGCTATATTTTATTATCAAAAAAAACTAAGTCAATTGACAACAATTAAGAAGGAAATTGCTAACCAAAGAATGCAAGGCCATATAAAAGAAATGGAAATTAAATCTAATAAACTAACAACTATTATTAATAATACTAAATATAAAAACAGAAAAATTGATTTTTTAAATATAGATTTAGAAGGTGCAGATTTTGAAGCACTCCAATCTTTAGATTTTAATATTTATAGGCCAAAACTAATTTGTGTTGAAATTTATGATGAGGATATTGAAGAATCTAATATAAATCTTTTTCTCAAAGATTTAGAATATACAAGAAAATGGTCAGCTACATTTAGTCATTTGTACACCGATAATTTAACTGATTTTAACTAAGCTAAATACATTCCAGCAATTTACCAGTAATAAATTTTTTTTTATGAAAAAGAAGTTTAAAACCAGTTTCAGAAATAGTTTTACACTTATATGGCATACTTTTTTTTAAATTCCTCACATGTTGAACAGCTAAAAATGGTCTTTTGTAATTAGTATCGATCAATTGCCATTGAGCAAAACAATTAAACTTATTCTTATCAAGAAAAGGTTTCACAGAATGAAGTGGACTAACTAGTATACATTTTGAATCATTATCAATAACAGATATTTTTTTTGCTAGCTCCTTTCCACTAATTCCTTGATACTCTAGCTCAAATTTTGAGGTTAAATCAAGTGCTCTAGATGGAAGATTAAACCATACATACTGATATGGATGAATCTTAATATTTTCAAATATAAAAATTGATATTGAAATTAAACACAAAGTATAAAAAAAATTTTTAGAGAAACTATATAAAGAAACTAAACCTAATATAAAAAATAAAGGTATTAAAAACATTATGTGTCTTAGTTCATCGTAAAGAGTGACATTTCTTAAAATTAAAATTAGAGGAATTAAAATTGATGTTGCTAAAATTGTTCCGAAAAAAATATTTTTTTTATCACTGGTAAATATTTTTTTTTCAGTAAATGGAATTAAAAAAATGCCGAGCAAAATTAAAAATGGTAATTTTACTGATAGCCAAATAGGTATATATGTTGGGGGTAAATCTTTTGCATACATGCAGGTACCAAGTGTATTGGTACAAACATCGTTATAAAACCTACCCATCTCTTGAATTGCTGTAATCAGCAACAAGGGGTTTAGCCAATACAGAGGATAGAAAATATAAATAAATAAAAACATAAAGAAAGTAAAAATTAAAATTTTGAAGTAGAATTGTTTTAAAAATTTTATTAAATTTATATTTGTTGTAGTTAAATATATTATTAGACTAATTAGATATTGAGCCAATATCAAAATTCCAGTTACTCTTATTGAAAGAAGAAATGCAGTTGATATCGCTAAAAATATAATGCTCTTAGTAGCGATATTATTTTTTTCTATTAAGTTTTCAAAAACATTAAAGCTTATGTAAGTGCAAAAAATCCAAGCTGACATGAAAGGTATATCTTTTGGACTAAAAAGTGATTGACCAAACAAATATGGATATAAAAGATATATTAAAGTACCGAAATAACAAAACTCATCATTATTAATAATTTTTTTTAATATTAAATAAAGACAAATACCTGAGCCAAAAAAAAATAAAAATACAACCAAATGTTTTGAAACTAACTTAGATCCAAAACCATCTATATCTTCATTTTTAATTATTTTTTTTAAAAAAAATTGAATTGGTTGAGAGATGAATTGAAAACCTATTCCATAATATTTATCTTTATAATTTTCCAAACCTTCATCTAACTTTTCGTTAGAGATAATATGATTTTTGATATTTTTTGACAAAGCAACGTTGTATTTCCAATTTTCCTCCTCGTGCCATTCATCATGTGAGATACCAACATTTAAAGAGGTAATGCTTCCAACAATCAAAAATATAAAAAGAAATAAATAGAAAATTCTACTCTTTAAATTTGTCATTTAAAAATTTTAGTATTTGTAATAAATCTATATTTTATCTAGAATAATATTCAATAACTAGATTTGGTTCCATAACAACCGGATATGGTACTTCTTCGAACTTTGGAACTCTGACGAATTTTAATTTTTTATTTTTTTCATCGACTTGTAAATATTCAGGCACTTCTCTCTCTTTATTTGCCAACGCTACATCTATAAAAGCTAATTGTTTTGATTTATCCCTTATCTCAATACTGTCCTCTTCTTTTACTTGATAGCTAGCGATATTTACTTTTTTTCCATTAACCTTAATATGTCCGTGATTAATCAACTGTCTTGCTGAAAAAATTGTAGTTGCTAATTTTGCTCTATAAACTATTGCATCTAATCTTCTTTCCAGAAGACCTATTAAATTCTCAGCTGTATCTCCTTTTTTCTTAATAGCTTTTTTATAAACATTTCTGAATTGTCTTTCATTCATGTTCCCATAATAAGATTTTAATTTTTGTTTTGCTTGAAGTTGAACGCCGTAATCTGAAGGTTTTGCTGATTTTGTTTGACCATGTTGTCCCGGTGGATAACCTCTGGTATTAAAAGGACTTTTTGGTCTTCCCCATAAATTTACTTTAAGCCTTCTGTCAACTTTATGTTTTGAGTTTAATCTTTTTGTCATTTAATTAGTGGCTTTATAAACTTACTCATCATTTTGTCAATCGACCTTTTTTAGCTAAACTTGCAAATACACTCGATAAAATACGTGTTTCTTTATCTGAAAGTTCCATTCTATAAAAAATGTTTCTTAAGTTTTCAAGCATTATAGGTTTTTTTTCTTTATGCTTGAAAAAATCAATTTCATTTAAATTACTTATACATAGATTAATCATTGATTGAATTTCTTTTTTAGAGGCTTTCTTAACTTTTTTTGATTTTTTAAAATGGTTTGATTTAGATTTTAAAAGACTCGATATGAATTGTGCAATAATAATTACACTATGTGATAAATTTAAAGACTTAAAATTAATATTTGTCGGAATTTGTAAAGTGTAGTTTGCATAACTTATCTCCTTATTTGATAGTCCTGATGCTTCTGAACCAAATAAAAATCCAATTTTCTTTCTAAAATCAATTTTTTTTAAATCCTCAAGATTAATATGTTTTACATTTTTATTTCTAAATCTTGCAGATGTTGCAATTAATATATCTATATCTCCAAGAGAGCTCTCTAAATTAGCAAATACTTTACTTTTATTTATAATATCTTTTGCTCCTACCGATGTTGCTAATATTTTATCATTAGGAAAAATTGGTTTTGGATCAATCATATATAAGTTTTGAAAATTAAAATTCTTTATCGCTCTTGCACAAGCACCAATATTTTCTGAAAGTTGTGGTTTATGCAAAATAAATGTAATTTTGTTCTTATTCATTTATTTGATGCCATGATTTCTATTATAATTAGAAGATGTTGAGGGGTTTATTCCCTTAAGAAATTTTTTATCAATATCCCAAATAGAAACCTTTAATGGGTAACATTTTGCAACATCAGATGAATGTTCTGATCCACAGTCACCTCCTGGACAAGCAGACAAAACTCCCAATAAATCTGTTTCTGCAAAAAATTCTAAATAATCACCAGGTCTTACAGGACTAGACTTCATAAAGTATTGTTTTGTATTGTTGGTGAAGCCAGTAAGCATAAATACATTTAATACATCGTGTACAATTTTTTCTGCATCGTCTAATTTGATTTTTTTCTCTTTAACTAAAGCTCTAGTTAAATTTGAATGACAACAGTAATGATAATCGTTATTTGATGTTAATTTGTATGTGTATGGATCACATCTTGTTCCTATAACATCATGAACAGACCCCCCATCCTTATCATAACCATACCAATCTAATGTGTCCCAAGTGATTGTTGCTAATGATCTGAGATATGGAAAACTACTTAACATTTTATCTCCAACTGAAATATGCGTTCCGTACAGAGCTCTAGTTTTTCCAGAATAAAACTTTTCTTCTAAATTATCAGCTTGAAATAGATTTAAATCTCCAACTTGTGGTCCCTCAATACTTTCTATTCTAAAAAAATTACCTGATTTAACTTGAAAAGTTTTAGCATCTCTTGGGGGGACTATAACCTCATCAATTTGTTTAATATATTTTCTTGCCTCGTGTAAAATTTTCAGATTGTCATTTATGCTTTCATTAGGATAGCAAATAACAGGTTTGGCTCCTACCCTGTCTTTAATGTTAGTAGGTTTCTTTGAGAACTTCTTAATCTTCATTTATTTACTTGCGGGAGCTTTATCCTTAAATAATTTAAAATCTAAACTGTCAATTAAAGCTTTAAATGATGCATCAATAATATTTGGTGACACTCCAATAGTGAACCAATTCTTTCCTTTAGAATCAGTACTTTCGATCGAAACTCTTGTGGTAGCTTCTGTACCTGTGTTTAAAATCCTTACCTTGTAGTCGACTAATTTTAAATCTTTTAAATATTCAGAATATTTTTCTAACTTAGTAACATTTTTTCTTATAGCGTTATCTAGAGCGTGAACTGGTCCATTACCCTCACCTTCACAGACTATTTTTTCACCATCAACTTCCAATTTTGCTTTTGCTCTAGAAATGATTTTATCTTGATCATTTTTTGAAACTGAAACATCATATTCTTTAATTGATATATATCTTGGAATTTCTCCCATTACTCTTCTGGCCAATAACTCAAATGATGCATCAGCTCCATCATAACTGTAACCAATGAACTCTCTATCTTTAACTTCTTCTAACAGTTTTTTAACCTTCGGATCATTTTCTTCAATTTCTATTCCAATTGTTTTAAGTCTAGATAAAATATTTGATTTGCCCGATTGATCAGAAACAACAATATTCCTATTGTTTCCAACATCTTCTGGATTTATATGCTCATAAGTTTTAGGATCTTTTTGTACTGCTGAAACATGCAAGCCACCTTTATGTGAAAATGCTGCAGCTCCAACATATGGTAAATGTTTATTTGGTTTTCTATTTAATATTTCGTCAAGTAATCTTGAACATTGTGTTATGTGTTTAATATTTTTTTCCTTAATACTTATTTCAAATTTCTCTGATAGCTCTTTCTTAAGGTGAAATGTTGGAATAATTGACATTAAGTTTGCATTTCCACATCTTTCTCCTAATCCATTAATAGTACCTTGTATTTGTCTTGCTCCTGATAAAACAGCTGCTATTGAATTTGCAACAGCATTACCAGTATCATTATGTGCATGAATACCCAAATTTTTACCGGGGATATGTTTTGAAACTTCTTTAACTATTTTTGTAACTTCGTGTGGAAGTGTACCACCATTAGTATCACATAGAACTATCCATTTCGCACCATTATCATAGGCAGCTTTAATGCAAGCTAAAGCATATTTAGGATTTGCTTTATAGCCATCAAAAAAGTGTTCTGCATCAAACATAAATTCTTTATCATTTTTAACAAAATGTTTTGTTGTTTCTTTAATGTTTTCCAAATTTTCTTCATTAGATATACCTAATGCAACATCAACATGAAAATCCCATGACTTTCCTACTAAACAAACAGACTTGGTATTAGAATTTAAAATTGCTGATAAGCCTGGATCATTTTCAGCACTTCTTCCTGCTTTTTTAGTCATTCCAAATGCAGTGAAAGTTGAATTTTTCAAATCTAAACCTTTTTGAAAAAATTCTGTATCAGATGGGTTGGCCCCTGGCCAACCTCCCTCTATATAATCTACTCCCAGGTCATCTAAAGCATGTGCAATTTTTGTTTTTTCATCTATTGAAAAATGCACACCTTGAGTTTGAGCTCCATCTCTCAATGTTGTATCAAATATATATAATCTTTCTTTACTCATTTAATTTTCCAAATTGTTTTACCATCTTTATCTTCAATTAAAATACCTTTATCTAATAGCTCATTTCTAATTTTATCTGCTAATTCATAATCTTTTTTATCTCTTGCTTTATTTCTCTCTTCAATTTTCTCTAAAATATCATTTTCAGAAAGTTTTAAATTTTGTTTTTTAAAACTATCCCATTCATCTTTTGACTGATGTAAAAGGCCAATAAATTTACATGCAGTTGAAAATATTTCTTTATCTTCCAAAGTTCCATCTTTGGCTTTATCAAAGAGCTTATGGAGTACAGCTATAAAACCTGGCGTATTTAAATCGTCATATAAGGGTTTTAAATCATTATCCTCTATCAATACCTTTTTATTTACTGGTACAAAGCAATTGTACCATTTATCTAAAGTTCTATTACATTCATCCATCAGTTTATCATTCCAGTCCAATGGTTGACTGTAATGGGTGCTCATTAGAGCTAATCTTAAAACTTGACCATTATATTTTTTTTTATAATCGTTTATTTTTAAAATATTACCTTGAGACTTAGCCATTTTCTCTTTTGAAATTGTGATAAAATTATTGTGTACCCAATAATTTGCAAATTTTTTTGTTTTATTTGCGCAAACAGATTGGGCTATTTCATTCTCATGGTGAGGAAATATTAGGTCTCTTCCACCTCCGTGAATATCAAATGTATTCCCAAGATATTTTTTTGACATAACAGAACATTCTAAATGCCAACCAGGTCTTCCTTTTCCCCAAGGTGAATCCCATGATGGCTCATCATCATTTGAAGGCTTCCATAACACAAAATCCTCTGGACTATCCTTATTATCAGATAGTTCTACTCTTGATCCTGCAATTAAATCATCAAGATTTTTATTCGAGAGTTTTCCATAATCGTTAAAATTTTTAACTTTAAAATAAATATGTTTTTTATTTTCATATGCAAATTTACTTTTAATTAATTCTTGAATCATATTTATCATAGGCTCAATATTATCTGTGGCCTTAGGCTCATGCGTTGGAATTTCACAATTTAAATATTTACAATCCTCGTGAAATTTTTTTGTTATATCTAATGTCAACTCAGATATTGAAATATTTTTTTCTTTAGAAGATTTAATAATTTTGTCATCAATATCTGTTATATTTCTAACATAGGTTACAGACTTACTTCCATATTTACATTTGAGAACTTTGAATAATAAATCAAAAACAACTAAAGGTCTTGCATTACCAATATGAGGATCATCATAAACAGTTGGACCACAAACATACATGCCAATCTTTTTAATATCAATTGGAACAAATTTTTCTTTTTTTCCTCCAAGGCTATTTGATAAAAAAATATCTTTATTCATTATTCTAGGAATATACTTAAATATTAGATTTGTGAATCTAATTGATTAGTTGGGAATCTTACAAACTGGAATGGGTTCCATTTTATGTAAGTTAGCTTTTCTTATTTTTAAATATTTGTCTCTATTTTTAGAGCCTTCGTTATTCATCGCCTCTTCAAGCTCTTTATATGATAATCCTAGTTGACCCTCGTCAGTTCGGCCATCGTCCCATAGTCCGTCTGTTGGTGGTGCATCTATTATTTCTTTTAAAATTTTAAGTTCTTTACCAAGCTCCCATACTTCTGTTTTATTACAATCAGCTATTGGAGAAATATCAACGCCACCATCTCCATATTTTGTATAAAATCCAACACCAAAATCCTCAACTTTGTTTCCTGTTCCAACCACTATACCCTGATTGGCTGCTGCTACTTGATACAAAGTTGTCATTCTTAATCTTGCTCTTGAATTAGCCATACCGTGTTCACTATCAAATTTAGATAGAGACGTTTTAAAAGTACCAAATAAATTATCTAACTCGATTGTATGACCCTCTACATTTGAAAAATTACTTTTTAACCATTCTTG
Organism: uncultured Pelagibacteraceae bacterium; assembly: GCA_902626575.1. GTDB lineage: Bacteria > Pseudomonadota > Alphaproteobacteria > Pelagibacterales > Pelagibacteraceae > Pelagibacter. Next base: position 23,637 of record CACOFY010000002.1, read on the forward strand.
ATGTTTTAAACTTAAATCATGTTGTGCACTTTTTTGCTTTATCGGCATAGATAATACAATAGTCTTCATTCCTGTTAGGGCACATAGAGTACTTGATACAGATGAATCAATACCTCCAGAAATTCCTATAACTAAAGATTTAGCTTTAGCTGGCATAGAATCTACATACTTTTGTATCCAGTTCTTTATAAAATCTACTTTAGTTTTTGGGTCCATATTTCTAATATATTGAGTCGCCTTAAATAATAAAGAGACTAAGATGCCGCTTTAATAATATTTTTTGCGTAATTTGAATTTTTCTTTATCTCATCAGATATTAAAAACGCTAATTCAAGGGATTGATCTGCATTCAATCTTGGGTCGCAATGAGTATGATATCTGCTTGATAAATCTTGATCAGAAATATTCTTTGCTCCACCAGTACATTCTGTCACATTTTGTCCAGTCATCTCAATATGAAGTCCTCCAGCATAAGACCCTTCGCTTTGATGGACAGCAAAAACATTTTTAACTTCTTTAAGTACATTATTGAATGGTCTTGTTTTAAATCCTGTTGATGACACTAATGTATTACCATGCATTGGGTCACATGACCAAATTACATTAAGACCTTCTTTTTTAATACCTCTAATTAGTTTCGGTAGAAATTTTTCAACTTTATCGTGTCCAAATCTTGAAATTAAAGTTATTTTTCCTTTTTCATTTTTTGGATTTATTTTTTCACATATTTTTGCAATCTCATCTGGTTTTGATGTTGGTCCACATTTGATACCTATTGGATTTTCTATACCTCTACAAAATTCCACATGGCCACCATCAATCTGTCTTGTTCTATCTCCAATCCAAACAAAATGAGCTGATGTATCGTGATATTCACCAGTGGTTGAGTCAACTCTTGTCATTGCTTCTTCAAAGGGTAGCAATAAAGCTTCATGTGAAGTCCAAAAGTTTACAGTCTTTAATCTTCTATTAAAATCTGAATTGATCCCACAAGCATCCATGAACGCTAAGGCATCAGCAATTTTGTCCTCTAACTCTTTAAACTTTTTTGCTTGAGGACTTTTCTTTATATAACCTAAATTCCATAAGTGAACTTTCTTAAGATCAGAAAAACCACCATGACAAAATGCTCTTATTAAATTTAGTGTGGAAGCAGATTGTGAGTAAGCTTTAAATAATCTTTTTGGATCAGGCTTTCTAGCTTTTTCTGTAAATTCTATTCCATTAATATTGTCTCCAAGATAACTTGGCAGTTCTTTATCACCCTGTTTTTCTGTTGGAGCACTTCTTGGTTTTGAAAATTGGCCTGCAATCCTTCCAAGCTTAACAACAGGTAATGATGCTGAATAAGTTAACACTAATGACATTTGAAGGAATACTTTGAAGTAATCTCTTATTTTATCTGGGTTAAATTCTGCAAAGCTCTCTGCACAATCACCTCCTTGTAAAAGAAAAGCTTTACCATCAACAACTTCAGCTAACTGATTTTTTAAATGCGTAGTTTCACCTGCAAATACTAATGGGGGAAAGCTCTTAATTTTATTTAAAACAATATTAAGATCCTTCTCATCCTCATAACTTGGGATGTGTTTTACAGGATAATTTCTCCAGCTATTTACTTTCCATTTTTTCATAATCAACCTTAGATTGTTTTAACAGAGTTTACTGATTATTCAACAGTTACAGATTTTGCTAAATTTCGAGGTTTATCAATATCGTAACCCTTTTTTAATGCAGAATGATATGCAAGTTTTTGTAATGGAATTGTTATTAAAAAAGGTAAAAGATCGTCATCTGTATTTTCTACTTCTATCTTTTGCCAAATATTTTCAGAAAATATTTCATCTGTGCTTTTATTGGTTATTAATAATACCTTGGCACCTCTTGCAATCACTTCCTGCATATTTGAAATCGTTTTATTATAATAATAATCTCTTGGGGCAATCACAACTACAGGCATTCCATCCTCTATTAAAGCAAGAGGTCCGTGTTTCATTTCCCCTGCTGGATATCCTTCAGCATGTATATAAGCCAATTCTTTTAATTTAAGAGCACCTTCTAAGGCGATTGGGAATGAACTTCCTCTTCCTAAAAACATTGATCCTTTTGCATCAACAAATGAATTGCATGCTGATTGAATTTGATTATCAGTATCTAATGTATTTTTTACTAAATCCGCTAGATTTAAAAGAGATTTAATTTTTGTTTGGTACTTATCTTTATCTATACTTCCTCTAACAAAAGCTATTTTAATTGAAAATAAATATAAAACTAACATTTGACCAAGGAAAGCTTTTGTAGATGCAACACCGATTTCTGGACCACAATGTATAGGAAGTACAAATTTAGAGTCACGAGCTATTGAACTTTCAACAACATTGACAACACTGCAGGTTTTCATTTTATTTTTATTACATAAATCTAACGCTGCATAAGTGTCAGCAGTTTCACCTGATTGAGATACAAATATGTATAAGCTTTCACTTTTAAATTTATTTTTCCTGTATCTAAATTCAGATGCAATATCTACAGATATATCTAAATCCGTTAACTGTTCAAACCAATGTTTTGCCATCAAGCAAGAGTGATATGCTGTTCCACATCCAATCAATACGATTGATGATATTTCATTTTGTTTCCAGGGAAAATTTAAAAGATTTACATCTTTATTAATTTTATCAATATATTCATTAATACAATTTTTTATTGTAATTGGTTGTTCCTCGATTTCTTTTGCCATAAAGTGTTTATAATCTCCTTTATCGTAATCGCTTTCTTCATTTGACAACTCTAGAACACTCTTGTTTACTTTTTTTCCAGTATCATCAAAAAATTCAACACTATTTTTTTTTAAAATACAAAATTCACCATCGTCAAGATAAGTAATTTTATTTGTCATTGATTTAAGAGCGTAAGAGTCTGATCCTAAATAATTTTCATTTGGTCCATAACCTACGGCTAAAGGTGATCCTCTTCTTGCACCAACAATTAAATCTGGCTGATCTTTAAAAATAATTCCTAAAGCAAAACTCCCATGAAGTTTTTTTAGCATTTTTAAAATTGAATTTTTTAAATCATTTTCTTTTAAATACTCTGTAATAAGGTGAACAATCACCTCTGTATCAGTTTGTGATTTAAATTTGTGGCCTTTTTCAAGCAGAAATTTTTTAAGTAAAGTTGAATTTTCAATAATTCCATTATGTACAACCGAAACACTTTCAGATGAATGTGGGTGTGCATTTAATGTACTAGGAACTCCGTGTGTTGCCCATCTAACATGACCAATGCCAACCGTTCCAAGCATTTTAATTTTAGAAATATTTGTTTCTAAGGCTTTAACTCTACCTTCGCATTTTACCTCATTAATTTTACCATCTAACAATGTTGCTATTCCAGCAGAGTCGTAACCTCTATATTCAAGTTTCTTTAAGGAATTTATTATTGATGATGAAACTGGTTTAGTGCTTGTAATACCAATTATTCCACACATTATTTTTTACTCCTATAATTTTTTTTTTCTCTTTGCGATGATCTTGTTAATGCTAAAGAATTTTTGTTTACATTTTTTGTTATTACTGATCCAGCACCAATTACTGATCCCTTATTTAATACAACAGGTGCTACTAAAGAGGAATTTGATCCGACAAAAACTTTATCCTTTATTGTGGTTTTGCTTTTTTTTATACCATCATAATTACAAGTAATTGTTCCAGCGCCAATATTTACTGATTTACCTACTGAGGTATCACCAACATAAGATAAATGATTTATTTTTGAATTAATACCAACAGTACTTTTTTTTATTTCTACAAAATTTCCAATTTTTGAACCTGATTTTAATGTTGTTCCTGGCCTTATTCGTGCATAAGGACCAATTGATACATTATTTTCAACTTTAACATTTTCTAAATGTGAGAAAGAACAAACTCTCACATTATTTTTTATAGACACTTTATCTAAAATCACAACGTAAGGTTCAATAGTTACATTTTTACCAATCTTTGTATCTTTTGAGAAAAAAATTGTCTCAGGTGAAATCATTTTTACACCCTTTTTAAGAAATTTATTTCTTAAACTAATTTGTATTTTTTGATTTGCTGTTAGTTTCATTTGCATTTTTGTTTATAGTTAAGTAGAGATTATTATTAACTCACAAAATATTTCTTTTTAATACTTTAAAAATGACTCAAAAATTAACTATTTTATTTGATTTAGATGGCACGCTAGTTGATACAGCACCAGATTTAATGGCAGCTCATAATCATGTCATGAAAAAATATGGTCATGAAACCAAAACTACTGATGATATAAGAAAACTTGTAGGCAAAGGAGCAGCATCGCTGATTGGAAGATCGGTCTGGGGACAAGCAAAAAAGGAATTTAGTAAAATAACCAACGAAAAAATCAAAAAAGAAATGGTAACTGAATTTATAGATTACTATGGAAAAAATATTGTAGTTGAAAGTAAATTATTTAAAGGAGTTCATAGTTTTCTTGAATGGTGTAAAAAAAATAATATTTCGATGGGTGTTTGTACAAACAAGCAAGATTATCTTGCAACAGATTTACTTAAAAAAATTAAAATTAACCATTTTTTTGAGTATGTAGCTGGAAGTAATACATTTGATTATTGTAAACCAGATCCAAGACACCTAACAGATGTAGTTGAAATCATGCAAGGAGATATTTCAAAAACTATAATGATTGGTGATAGTGAGACTGATGCAGATGCTGCTCATGCAGCAAAGATACCATTTATACTTGTAAAAGATGGTTATACCGAAAAAACTACTGATCAAATACATCATGATCATTTAATTAAGGATTTTGTAGGAATAGAAAAAATAATTTTAAAATATCTATCTCATTAATATTGATTAATAATCATCGTGGTTGTATTAAAATCATAACTTAAGGAGAATTTTTGATTATTCATAAAGTAAAAGTTTATCCATCAAAAGTTAAACTTGATAAAAAAAAACAACTTGCATGGAAATTAGCAGAGATAGCAAGTGATAATGCAAAACTAAACAAGAAATCTATAGAGATGGTTATTAATCGAATAATTGATAATGCCTCAGTTGCAATTGCTTCATTAAATAGAAAACCAGTAATTTCCTCAAGGGAAATGGCTATGGCTCATTCTAGAAATAATGGAGCTACAGTATTTGGTTTAAGTTCAAATTTAAAATTTGATTGTGAATGGGCTGCGTGGACAAATGGTACAGCTGTAAGAGAATTAGATTTTCATGATACTTTTTTAGCAGCTGACTATAGCCACCCAGGAGATAACATCCCACCATTATTAGCAGTTGCACAACAAAATAAAAAAAGTGGTGTGGATTTATTAAGAGGAATAATAACTGCATATGAAGTACAAGTGAATTTGGTTAAAGGAATTTGTCTTCATAAACATAAAGTTGATCATATTGCGCATTTAGGTCCAAGTGTTGCTGCCGGTATTGGTTCAATGCTTAAATTAAATACTGAAACAATATATCAATCTATTCAACAAGCTTTGCATACAACAATATCAACGCGACAATCTAGAAAAGGAGAAATCTCCAGTTGGAAAGCATTTGCTCCTGCGCACGCTGGTAAACTAGCAATTGAAGCTGTTGATAGAACTATGAGGGGTGAAGGAGCACCAAGTCCAATTTATGAGGGTGAAGATAGTGTAATAGCAAGAATACTTGATGGTAAAAAAGCCTTATACAAAATTCCACTACCAAAAAAAAATGAAGAGAAGAAAGCTATACTAGAAACATATACAAAGGAATATTCTGCAGAGTATCAAGCTCAGGCATTAATTGATATTGCAAAAAAATTAAATAAAAAAATTCCTAATTTAAATCAGATAAAAAAAATAGATATTTATACAAGCCATCATACGCATTACGTAATTGGTACAGGTGCAAATGATCCACAAAAAATGGATCCAAAATCTAGTAGGGAGACGTTAGATCACTCAATTATGTACATTTTTGCTGTAGCTTTAGAAGATGCTGACTGGAATCATATTAAATCATACACAAAGTCTAGAGCTGCAAGAAAAAGTACTATTAAGATCTGGCATTCAATTAAAACTCATGAAGATAAAAAATGGACAAAGAAATATCACGACCCAAACCCTAAAAATAAATCTTTTGGAGCAAAGGTAATTGTAACATTAAAAAATGGTAAGAGATTATCAGAAGAATTAGACAAAGCGGATGCACACCCTTACGGTGCAAGACCATTTAAAAGAGAAAATTATATTAATAAATTTTTAACACTAACTAAGGACATTATATCAAAAAATGAAAGTAATAGATTTTTAAAAACAGTTCAAAATTTAAGAAAATTGAAATCCGGGCAACTTAATAAACTCAACATTGAAATAAAAAAATCAAAATTAAAGAGAAATTTAAAAAAGGCTATTTTTTAATGCACTTTATCAAAAAAAAAATTAAAGAAAAAAGAAGAGATTTTGTTAATAAATTAGAAAGTGGGAAAATATTAAGAGTTCCGGGTGCATATAATCCATTAACTGCAAAATTGATTGAGGAAATTGGTTACGATGCAGTTTATGTTTCTGGTGGAGTAATGTCCAATGATTTAGGCTATCCCGATATTGGATTAACAACACTTGAAGATGTTAGTATTCGTGCAAAACAAATTGCAAGAGTAACTAATCTTCCAACAATTGTTGATATCGATACAGGTTTTAAATCTTGTAAAAAAACAATTCAAACATTTGAAAAATTCGGTATCACCGCTGTTCATTTAGAAGATCAAATTGAAAGAAAAAGATGTGGCCATCTAGATAATAAAGAACTTATTTCAAAAGAAAAAATGATAAAAAAAATTAAAGAATGTACAAAAGCTAAAAAGGACAAGAACTTTAAAATTATTGCTAGATCTGATGCTAAAGGTGTTGAAGGAATAGATAAAATGATAGATCGATGCAAAGCTTACGTAGACTCTGGAGCTGAAATTATTTTTCCTGAGGCGCTTGCTGATGAAAAAGATTTTGAAAAAGTTAGAAAATCACTAGATTGCTATCTATTGGCTAATATGACGGAATTTGGAAAATCAAAGCTTTTAAATTACAAAAAATTAGAAAATCTAGGTTACAATATTGTTATCTATCCAGTTACAACTCAAAGATTAGCTATGAAAAATGTTGAAGATGGATTGAGAGACATTTATGTAAATGGACATCAGAATAATATTATTGATAAAATGCAGACCAGAAAACGATTATATGAGCTTGTCGATTATGAAAAATATAATAGTTTAGACGAAAAAATTTATAATTTTAATACAGAAGGTCATGAGTAATGAGTGAAGATATAAAAAAAGGTTTACTTGGAATAGTTGTTGATGAGACAGAAGTTTCAAAGGTTATGCCAGAAATTAATTCTCTTACTTATAGAGGTTATGCGGCGCAAGACCTATGTGAATATTGTAGATTTGAAGAAGTCGCCTACTTAATTTTAAATAAAGATCTTCCAAATACTTTACAGCTAAGAAAATTTGAAAAAGAAGAAAAAAATAATAGAGAATTATCTAAAGACCTCTATTCAATTTTAAAAAAGATGCCTAAAAAAGCTCATCCAATGGATGTAGCAAGAACGGCTGTTAGTATTATGGGCCTAGAAGATAAGGAAACGACAGACTCTTCACCAGAGGCAAACATGCGAAAAGCTATTAGAATTTTAGCTAAAACGCCCACTGCTTTAGCTGCCTTTTATAGATTGAGAAAAGGAAAAACGATTATAAAACCTAAAAAAGACTTAAATATTGCAGAAAATTTTTTCTACATGTGTTTTGGGAAAGTGCCGCAAAAGGAAATTGTTAAAGCTTTTGATGTTTCTCTAATTTTATACGCTGAACATAGTTTTAATGTATCAACATTTACAGCAAGAACTATTACAAGTAGCTTATCTGATATTCATGGAGCTATAACTGGAGCTATAGCAAGTTTAAAAGGACCTCTTCATGGAGGTGCAAATGAAGAAGTAATGCACATGATGAATAAAATTAAGACTCCTGAAAATGCACTTAAATGGATTAATAACGCTTTAGAGAAAAAAGAAGTTGTAATGGGCTTTGGTCATAGAGTTTATAAGTCTGGCGACTCGAGAGTTCCAACGATGAGAAAATATTTTGCAAAAGTAGCTAAAATTAAAAAAGATAAAAAGTTTGAAAAAATTTACGATATTGTTGAAAAAGTAATGATTGATCAAAAAAATATACATCCAAACGTAGATTATCCTACTGGTCCTACTTATCACTTAATGGGCTTTGATACAGATTTCTTTACGCCAATATTTGTAATTTCTAGAATTACAGGTTGGTCAGCACACATAATGGAACAGCACGCAGCGAATAAACTAATCAGACCTTTAGCTAGCTACAAAGGTAATCAACATAGAAAAGTTGTTCAATTAAATCAAAGGTAATTAGATATAACTTATAACCTCTGAAGAATTAGGCCTTCGTCTCTCTTTAGGCTCCTCAATTTTATGTCCTACATATATAAATCCTGAAATCTTATCTAAATCTTTTCTGCCACCTAGATAAGTTAACATTCTGTCATTATAAGCGTACCACTCTGTAAGCCATTGTGCTGCATAACCCAATGATTGTGCACATGATAATAAGTTCATACATACAGCTCCTGAAGATAATCTCATTTCCCACTTTGGGATTTTTGGATGATCTACTGGGGTTGATATTACCGCAAAAACAACAGAGGCTCTTTGTAATCTTTTCGACTCTAACTCTAAAGAGTTCGCACTCGCATTAGGATTTAATTTTTTAAATTCAGGTAAAATTATTTTTTCATCTAAAAATTTTAATTTATCCCCTATTATAACTTTAATTTTCCAGGGGTTAAGAGCTCCATGATCTGGAACTCTTATACCAGCTTCTAAAATTTCTTTAATATGGTTTTCTTCAATTTTTTTTGGTAGCATTTTTTTTGCAACAACTGATCTTCTTTTTGCAAAAAAACTACTTTCAAAAGACACAATTAAAAATATTTTAACTAAATGCCTCTGTCCAATTTCCTCTAGTAGATGCTTTTGAATATTCTGTTGCTCTTCCTTCAAAGAAGTTCATGTGTTCAACAGCATTCAACATGGTATCTAACCAAGTTAGAGGATTTTTATCAACTTTATAAATTGGTTCAAGACCAAGCTGGGTTAATCTTCTATTACCAATAAATCTTATGTAGTCTTTTACTTCCTGAGCAGTTAAACCTTGCATTGGACCCATTTCAAAAGCTAGATCAATAAAAGCATCTTCATGCTCAATAATTGTTCTGCACGCTTCATAAAGTTCTTTTTTAAGTTTTGGAGTCCAAACCTCTGGATTCTCTTTAATAAACTCCTTAAAAATTCTAATCATAGAATTACAGTGTAAAGTTTCGTCACGAACAGACCAAGTTACAATTTGGCCCATACCTTTCATTTTATTAAATCTTGGAAAATTTAATAGAATTGCAAAACTTGCAAATAATTGAAGTCCTTCTGTAAACGCACTAAAAACTGCAACAGTCTTTGCTATATCTTCCTTAGAGTTTACATTGAAGTTTTGCATGTAATCATATTTATCTTTCATCTCTTTATATTTCATGAAAGCTGAATACTCAGATTCTGGCATTCCAATTGTGTCTAACAAATGCGAATAAGCTGCAATGTGGACTGTTTCCATTGCTGCAAAAGCTGTCATCATCATCAATACTTCTGTTGGTTTAAATACTGAAGTATAATGTCTAAGATAGCAGTTATTTACTTCAACATCTGCTTGAGTAAAGAATCTAAAAATTTGTGTTAGTAGATTTTTTTCTGCTTGAGATAGATTCTTTTGCCAATCTCTTACGTCGTCTCCTAGAGGTACTTCCTCCGGCAGCCAATGAATTCTTTGCTGAGTTAACCAAGCATCATAACACCATGGATACCTAAAAGGTTTATATACAGGGTTTTCTACTAGTAGACCCATTTTTTTTGGTTGAATAATTTCCTTCTTCTCTTGTTTTATTACTGACATGATAAACACTCCTCATACTCTGGTTGATTGTCTTGTTGTTTTTTTGATTTATAAACGTTAGCTGTAATATCTGTTGAGTTTGCATCATTAACATTCTCAGCACGTTGGATTGATTTTGACCTACAATAATACAGACTTTTCAAACCCTTTTTCCATGCTTGAAAATGTATTTGATGTAATTCTTTTTTGTGCACATCTGCAGGTAAAAATATGTTTATTGATTGCGCTTGAGAAATATGTGGGGTTCTGTCAGCGCTCAATTCTATGATCCACTTTTGATCAAGTTCGAATGCAGTTTTAAATACGTCTTTTTCATTTTGCGTTAAAAAATCTAAATGTGAGACTGAACCTTGGTTTGTAGTTATACTTGACCAGACTTCATCGTTATTTTTTCCATATTTTTCTAGTAATTGTTTAAGGTGTCTGTTTCTTACATTAAAAGAGCCTGAAAGTGTTTTATGTGTATAACTGTTAGCAGCTATAGGTTCAACGCCTGGAGATGTTCCACCACAAATTATTGAAATAGATGCAGTGGGCGCTATAGCGGTTTTATTTGAAAATCTTTCATTAATTCCGTAGTCAGCAGCATCCGGACACGGACCCCTTTCCTCGGCTAAATCTTTAGAGGCTTTATCAACGTGTTTGTGTATATGTTCGAATATTTTTTTATTCCACGCTTTACTCATAACTGACTCTAACGGGATCATTTTCTTTTGAAAAAATGAATGTAAACCCATAACCCCTAAACCAACACTTCTTTCTTTAATAGCAGAATATGTTGCATCACTAAATTGTTCTGGAGCATTTTCGATAAAATCAGTTAGCACATTATCTAAAAACCTCATAACATCACCAATAAAGTTTTCATCGTCTTTCCACTCATCATATGTCTCTACATTTAAAGATGATAAGCAGCATACCGCTGTTCTATCTCTACCTTCTTTATCAATTCCTGTTGGTAAAGTAATTTCACTGCAAAGATTAGATGTTTTAACTGTAAGACCAGCAAGCTTGTGATGTTGTGGTATCATTCTATTCACTGTATCTATGTAAATGATGTAAGGTTCGCCTGTTTCTATTCTAGCGGTTAAAAGTCTAATCCATAAGTTTCTAGCGGAAACAGTTGCTTGAACTGCCCCATCCTTCGGGCTTTTTAGAGCCCATTGTTCGTCTAATTCAACAGCTCTCATAAAAGCATCAGAAACCAAAACCCCATGATGTAAATTCAAAGCTTTTCTGTTCGGATCTCCACCAGTTGGTCTTCTCATTTCTATAAATTCTTCTATCTCTGGATGATCGATTGGTAGATAACAAGCAGCAGAACCTCTTCTCAAAGATCCTTGGCTGATTGCCATAGTTAAAGAGTCCATAACTTTTATAAAAGGTATAATCCCAGAAGTTTTTCCAACTCTTCCAATTTTTTCTCCGATTGACCTAAGATTGCCCCAGTAACTTCCAATACCTCCACCTCTAGCTGCTAACCAAACATTCTCACTCCATAAATCTAAAATTCCGTTTAAACTATCACCAGCCTCATTTAAGAAACATGAGATTGGAAGTCCTCTCTTAGTTCCACCATTTGATAAAACTGGTGTTGCTGGCATGAACCAGAGATTGCTAATGTAATTATAAATTCTTTGTGCATGTAAATTGTCATCAGCATAATGACTAGCGACTCTTGCAAAAAGATCCTGGAAAGACTCATTTTCACCAAGGTATCTATCGCTTAATGTTGCTCTACCAAAATCAGTTAAGTTATTGTCTCTACTTCTGTCGATCTTTATCGTTATTCCTCTCGAATTTTGAAATAACTCTGTATTCGTATTTAAAGAGAATAGGTCTGGTCTTTTATCTTTCGTTAAATCCTGGAATTTTTCAGTATTTTTGTATTCAGAGACAGCTTTCTTTATTGCCTGAGACACTAATTTATTCATTTTTCCCTTATATTTATGTTAAACAACTATATGTTGTGTGCAGATTTCTTTAATATACTATATAAATTAAAAATCAACAGAACATTTATAGAACATAGGAATTTTTTTGCAATAAAAAAATAAAAAAAATATAGAAATATCAACATGAACGAACAGATAAAAATAGATCCATATGGTTTTAGGGAATATGACGCACGATGGCTATATCCAGAAAATGTAAATCTTAAGGGAATCGAAAGCTTAGGGAAAGGCTTAGGAAGTCAAATAATCAAACACACTAATAAAAAAAATCCAAGAGTAACAATTGGTCATGATTATAGATCTTACAGTGAAGAAATAAAAGAAAATTTAAAAAAAGGATTAATCTCCACAGGATGTTTTGTTGAAGATTTAGGATTATCTCTATCCCCAATGGTTTACTATGCTCAATTTAATTTGAACAGTGACGCTGTAGCTATGGTAACAGCTAGTCATAATGAAAACGGTTGGACAGGTGTTAAAATGGGTATCAAAAAGGGTTTAACACATGCACCAGAGGAAATGAAAGAATTAAAAGAAATTACTTTAAGTGAAGATTTTTTAGTGGGAAAAGGTAATGAAAAAAAAATAGATAATTTTCAAGAAGTTTACAAAAACGATTTAATAAAAAATAATAAAATCACAAAAAAAATAAAAGTTGTTGCAGCATGTGGTAATGGTACCGCTGGTATATTTGCTCCAGATATATTGAGAGGTATCGGATGTGAAGTTGTAGAATTAGATTGTAAATTAGATTGGTCCTTTCCAAAATACAATCCAAATCCTGAGGATATGCAAATGCTTCATGCTATCAGTAAAGCAGTGAAAGATAATAATGCAGATATAGGTTTTGGTTTTGATGGTGATGGAGATAGATGTGGAGTAATAGATAATGAAGGAAATGAAATTTTTTCTGACAAAATTGGATTATTGATTGCCAGAAACCTATCGACAAATTACAAAAATTCAAAATTTATTGTGGATGTCAAATCAACTGGTCTATTCAATAATGACAGAATATTAACTTCAAACAACTGTAAAACTATTTACTGGAAAACTGGTCATTCCCATATTAAGAGAAAAGTAAATCAAGAAAATGCTTTAGCAGGTTTTGAAAAAAGTGGACATTTCTTTTTTAATAAGCCGTTAGGTTACGGTTACGATGATGGAATTAATTCAGCTATACAAGTATGTCATCTTTTAAATAATGATAAGAGAAAAATTAGTGAGATAGTAAAATCTTTACCTAAAACTTATCAATCACCAACAATGGCGCCTTTTTGCAAAGATAGTGAAAAATATATTGTTGTTGAAAAAATAGTAAGTCAAATAGAAGAAATTAAAAATAAAAAAATAAAAGTCGATAATCAAGAAATTGTAGATATTCTGACTGTCAATGGAGTAAGATTTTCTTTTAAGGATGGGTCATGGGGTTTAATTAGAGCTTCTTCAAACAAACCCTCATTAGTCGTAGTAACTGAAAGTCCCACCTCAGATATAAGAAAAAAGAAAATTTTTGAGTTTATTGATAACTTGCTTCAAAAATCTGGCAAGATTGGCAAGTATGATCAAAAAATTTAATAATAATGTCAAAAATAAAAAATTTTTTTTTGAATTTGAAAAAGAATAAATTTTCAAAATTTTTTTTAATTGGAAGCTTTATTTTTTTTTCTGTTAAAGGAATTATATGGTTAGTAATACTTTTTTTAGCATATGCAGGAATTGAGAGTTTATTTTAAAATAAAATATAAACTAGAATGAATAATTGTAAAAAGTTAATTATTACGGATAAAGCGTGGAAGTATTTAAATCTTTTTTCCTGATTATTATCCCTAAAATAATTAATTAATGGCATTAAGATAAAGTTAGACATTACGAATAATATTGCCACCAGTAGAACCAAGTAAAAATCAGTCAAAAATTGTTTAACGTAATAAAAGGATATTAAACTCAGTAAAGATAAAATTAAGTTTACAAGATAATAGAATGGAAATATTTTTCTTATAAATCTTCTCGAGGCATCAACATCCAAAACTGTAAATACTATTGGGGCAACTACAAATGAAAAAAAAAGCATTATCCCAAGTATTCCAGACACTAAATAATACGGTAAATTCTCCATCATTTTTTACAAAATAACTTCAAAACCCTCAAAATTAGGAGCTCCAATGTATAGATCTTTATGTTGACCAGCATTTTTATGGGCCATACGAAAGGCATCTGATTTTGTCCAGTTCAAAAAGTGATCTTTTGTCTCCCATATGCTGTGTGATGCATATAAAGTATAATTGTCAAATGTATTTCCTTTAACTAAATTAAAATTTTTAAATCCAGGTACACCCTCTAAGTGAGTGTCTCTTTCTCTCCAAACATTTTCAAACTGGTCCTCTTTTCCAAGAACAATTTTAAATCTATTCATTGCAATAAACATTTTTACTCATAACATTTGTTGAGACTATATATTCTTCTAATTTGTCGCATCATAAAGCCTTAAAAATCAATTTTTAATTTAATTGTGTGACACTCTTCATCTTATATTTTTTTATAGTTTGACTATTTATTTTAGTTGGAAGGATAAACTATGAAAAAAATAATTTTAATATTATCTTTAGTTTTTTTTACAAGTTCAGCTTTTGCTGGATCTTGCCCAATGATGGCAAAACAAATTGATGATAAAATTGCGGAAGCACAAAAACTTAGAGATGAAGGCATGAAGGCCCATGATTCTGGAAATCATGGAAAGTCTGAAGAATTATTAAATAAAGCTTTAGAACTTTTTAAAGGTTAATAAATTAAAAGGGACATGTTTTTTAATATGTCCCTTTAATCAAAAATGAAAATTTCAGAAAATAAAAAAGCTCCAAATTTTAAGCTAGCTTCCACAGATGGTTCTATTTTTGAATTAAATAAATTAAAAAAAAATATTATTTTATATTTTTATCCAAAGGATGATACGCCAGGATGCACTTTAGAGTCTCGTGATTTTAATAAGCTTAATAATTTAATCTCAAAAAATAATACAGTAGTTTTTGGAATATCTGCAGATAGCATAGAAAGTCACCTTAAATTCAAAAAAAAATATAAACTTAAATTTGAATTATTATCGGATGAAAAGAAATTAGTTCTTAAAAAGTATGGTGTTTGGGGTAAAAAATCTTTTTTAGGAAAAAATTATATGGGAATAATAAGAACAACTATACTTATTAAGAAAGATGGTAAAATTCACAAAATTTGGAATAATGTTAGAGTTAAAGATCACGCAAATGAAGTTTTTAAAGAAATCAAAAACATTTAATCGAGTCTATGAAAAAAGATAAATCAAAACCACTCATGCTTTACGTGGCTGAAAAGATTTATAATAATGTAGTAAAGATAAAAAAAAGCAATCCAAACTTTACATTAATTGAAGCAATTGAAATGTTTTCAACCTCTTTAGAATATACGAATATAAAAAGTGGACAATTTCATGATGAGTTATTTGAGGATTTAAAAGAAAATGATTTTGTAAATAAAGAGACAAAAACGAAAATTCCGAAAGAAACAATAAATTTATTAAAGGTTCAAAGAGATACTTTGATGGAAAAACTTAATTTTTCGAATAATACATACTTTGCTAAAAGTTCTTTTCCTTTATCAAATTCACAAAACTCATTTGATTTGCTTTGGCGTATGTGTGAAAGTTATGAACTATGGTGTAAAGAAGTAGGTAAAAAAAGTTTAATAAAACTTAATATAAGTGCTGAAAATTAATTATTAAAGATTTAAAAATCTATAAATAAAAATTGTTCCAATTACATATAAAAATATTCCAAAAAATCTTTGGATTCTAATTTTATCCATTAAGTGAACTGTATTTGCTCCAACTCTAGCCATAAAAGTTGTAATTGGTACAAAAATTAAAAATGCTGGAATGTTTATAAAACCAACACTTAACGGAAGGTCAGCTTTCAATATTGTGCCTGAGGTGAAAAAACCAATTGCTCCAAACAGGGAAATGATAAACCCGATCGAGGCAGCTGTCCCAATAGCTTTTTTTATAGGATACCCATAAAATTTTAATATTGGTACATTTATCATTGCTCCTGTTATACCCATTGGCGCCGAGACAAACCCTGAAAAAAAACCTAAAAATATTTTTGGTAGAATATTAAATCTAATTTTTTCTTTTTTTAGATTTTCTGTGACTAGTAATAAATATGCTCCAAAAAAATAAACAATTATTGAAAAAAAGAGAACTAAAGTTTTTGTATTTAAAAATGAGGCTAATAAGGTCCCAAAAACTACACCTAAACCAACAAATAAACCAAATGTTTTTAATAAATTAAAATCCACCGCACCGTGTTTTCTATGTGTCATCACAGAAGCTGAAGATGTCATGATAGTTATTGAAAACGCAGTACCTACAGACAAGTGCATAATATATTGTTTATCTACTATTAAAGTATCGAAAATAAAAAAAAGAAAAGGTACTGATATAAGACCACCCCCTATTCCAAATAATCCAGCACAAAAACCAACTGGTATTGCTGCCATTATCATGAGAATGATAAAAAAAATATAATTATTGGATGAAATTAAATCTATCAAAATGACCTACTTAAATTTAGGTCTTTTAAATCATAAATATTTTTTAAGTTTATCTGAAACATTAATTTTTTTGTTGTTAACATAATTTTCATGATTCTGTTCAATATTATTTAGTTCATATAGATAGTTGACCATAATTCCAAATGATCTTTGAAAACCTACCTCTGACACATTGGCATTAACGTTTATGTCATCTATTAATGCTCCATTTCCTAAATGGAATCTACTAACATCGTTTATAGGAAAGCCTTTTTTATTTTTCTCATTAGTTAAATAATGAAGTACTAATTTTATCATTGACTCTTTATTTTCTAAAATTCTTGTATCACCTATTTTTAAATCCCCTGATTTAAGAAAATTAAAATTATCTGGAGAAGAGCCAGTAATTATTTTAATTTTTTCATTATCTAAGTACGAAAACCAATCTCTAAATCCTGGAATTGGTGATAATGTTCCAAAATTCTTAATATGAGGTAGTTCTTCTTGAATTTCGTAAACAACCCGCTTAATCAAGAAATTTCCCAAAGTAACTCTCGATAAACCTTCTTGACAATTACTGATTGAGTAAAAAGTTGCTGTATCATTTTTTTTATCTCCAGCTGCTTTTGGTTTAAGCAATTCTTGAATAGATTTACCTAAGCCTTTGGTTAAAGCAACTTGTACAAATATAATTGGTTCATCATCAAGTGCAGGATGAAAATAAGAGAAAAATCTTCTATCCTCACCTAATCTTACTTTAAGATCATTCATATCTTTTATATGATGAACCCTTTCGTATTTAATAATTTTTTCTAAAATTGCAGCTTTGGTTTCCCAGGTTATTTTTTCTAGCTTTAAAAATCCTGGATTAAACCATGATTTGAATAAATGCCTTAAATCATTATCTAATGGTGTAAGCTCTTGATTATCTTTTAGAAAACTAATTAAATCTTCTCTTATTCCTAAAATCACAGGTGTTCCATTTGGCGCCATATTCATTCTTGTAAACAATTCTCTTCTTTTGCCCTCAGCAATTCTAAATAACTCAAATAAATTTTTATCGTCTTGTTTTTTTTTATATGCGTCAATCGCAGTTTCTACCTTGCTGTGACTTGGTTTATATTTTTCATTAATCTTTTTAAAAAATAATAATTTATTGTCGTGAGACAATGTTTGATATAAATCTGTTATATCTCTTGCAACTGTAATACCAAATGCAGCCCCTTTATTTGAAAGCAAATCATCGCAAAGTGAAATTATAGTTTCGACATCGTTTTTTTTTACAGCTATATTTTTTTTAAATAATTTTTTTCCAGCGTCTGCAATCGATGAAATAATATCTTTTAAATTAAACATTTTATTATCTATATATTAATTAACTTATATTTAAATATTCAATAAATGATCTTATTGAAACAACTATTAGAAATGTTCCAAAGATCTTACTTAATAATTTTTTATCTATTCTATAGACAGCTTTTGCACCTAGGCGTGCCATTATCATTGTCACAGGTACAAATACCAAAAAACCTAATAGGTTTATGTAGCCAAAGCTAAAAGGTGTAGTTACATTATTTACAATTTTTCCTCCAGTAATCATCGTAATTGTGCCACTTACAGCGATTAAAAATCCTACTGCAGCTGCAGTTCCAATAGATTTTCGGATATCGTAACCAAAAGTTCTCATAAAAGGAACCATTAAAGAACCGCCTCCAATTCCTAATGGGACAGATATAAAGCCAATTATTATGCCAGATATTTTTTTTACAAAGTCTGATATTGTCTTTGGATTATCAACCAATTTTTCTCTTAAAAAAATAAAAAATAATCCAACCATAAAAGCAAAAATTGAGAAAAATAAAACTAAAGCAGGTGTTTTCATATTTACAGCCAAAAAAGTTCCAGCAATTACACCTGCAACTATAAATAAACCAAAAGACTTAACCATTTTAAAATCAACGGCATCATATTCCATATGAGTTTTAGTAGAAATAATTGAAGTTGGAATTATTATTGCTAACGAAGTTCCAACTGATAAATGCATTCTTGTAACAATATCGAAATCCAAAACTGTAAAAGCATAATACAAAGCTGGAACCATAATTATTCCACCACCCACACCTAAAAGTCCAGCCATAAAACCAGCAACAGCTGCTGCTAATGCAAGAACTGATAATAAATTAATTATCTCATTTAAATTTAAAGCTTCCATTAAGTGTTTGCCTGATTAGCCTTTTCGTTATTTTGCACAATTGTCATTATGTGTTTAGATTTTTGGAAATCAGAGTCTCTTGCCATCATATTATCACTCAAATACTTCTTCCATTCCTTAGAACCTGGTTGACCAAAATAAAGTCCTACAGTATGTCTCATGACCTGGTTTACTTTTGTTCCAACTTTAATCTCTTCCTCCAGATATTTTAGAATTTGTTTTACAATTTCCTCGCGTGATAAAATATTTGAGTTTTTAAAAATAACATTTTCAATATCTTTAAGGAAATAAGGATTTTGATAAATTGCTCTACCAATCATTACACCGTCACAAAAATTTAAATGTTTTTGTATTTGGTCGGTATCAGTAATTCCACCATTAATAATAATTTCAAGATCAGGATTTGATTTTTTAATATCATAAACCATCTGATAATTTAGTTTTGGAATATTTAAATTTTGTTTTGGAGTTAAGCCTTTTAGTATTGCTTTTCTGGCATGAAGAATAATTGTTTTACAACCTGAGCTTTTAATTTTATTAATAAACATATTTAGATAGTCAAATTCTTCAGTATCATCAAAGCCTATTCTAGTTTTAGCAGTCACTGGAATATTGCAAGATTTTTTCATTTCCGCTAAACACTCGGATACAAGATCTGGTTCTTTCATTAAACAAGCTCCGAAGGAATTTTTTTGAACCTTTTTACTTGGACAGCCTAAATTAATATTCACTTCGTCATAACCATAATCCTCAGCTATCTTTGCTACCTCTGCTAATTCCTTTTTGTCAGAACCTCCAACTTGTAAAGCTAATGGTTTTTCTAAATTATTGAATTTTAAAAGTTTATGTTTATCTCCCCGTAAAACAGCTTTGGTTACAACCATCTCTGTATACAGCATCACATTTTTACTAATTAATCTTAAAAAGTAACGATCATGACGGTCGGTGCAGTCCATCATAGGTGCTACCGAAACTTTTCTATTTATATTTTTTTTAGTATCCAAGTGCTTTACCCATGATTTTATCAGGTAACCAAGTAACGATCTCAGGAAATATACATAAAATTACTATAGCTAAAGCCATTATTATCATAAATGGTATAGATCCTTTTAAAATTTCTGACAAACTAACGTCTGGAGTAATTCCTTTTATAATATAAAGATTTAAACCTACGGGTGGTGTTATTAATCCAATTTCCATATTTATAGTAAATACTATTGCAAACCAATAAGGATCAAAACCTAATGTTGTAATAACAGGCAGTAATATTGCTGAAGTCATAACAATAACTGCAACTGGTGGTAAAAAGAAACCTGCTATCAAAAGAAATATATTTATTAGAATGAATACTACCCATTTGTTAGAGCTTAAATCAACCATGCTCTGCGCTAAAGATTGAGTTACATAAAGTTGTGAAAGAGTAAATGCAAAAAGATAAGAGGCAGCAATAATGAACATTATCATTACGCTTTCCTTCATTGAAACTTTAACTATGTTCCAAATCTTTTTTGGCTGATAAATTTTATAAACAACAGCAATTAATACAAAAACTAAAAATGCTCCTACACCAGATGCCTCCGATGGTGTTGCTACTCCTCCATAAAGAACATACAAAACGCCCGCAATTATCGCTAGGAAAGGAAGAATTCTTGGTAATACTTCAAGTTTTTCTTTTAAAGTTGGTTTTACTCTATTTCTTAATGCTTTTGCTGCATCTTTATCAATAAAATAACTATGAATTAACGCCCATATAGCAAACATGCCTGCCAACATGAAGCCTGGTATAAGACCACATAAAAATAATCTTCCAATTGATGTGCCTGTTGCAATTCCGTAAACAATTAAAACAATACTTGGAGGAATTAAAACTCCTAAAGTTCCACCTGCTGCTATTGTTCCCGTTGCGATTTGATCTGAATATCCTCTTTTTCTCATTTCTGGTATTCCCATTGTTCCAATCGCTGCACAAGTTGCGGGGCTTGATCCACTTAATGCTGCAAAAATTGAACAAGCTCCAATATTAGAAATTACTAGTCCTCCTGGTACTCTCCAGAGCCACCTATCTAATCCTGTATATAAATCTTTTCCAGCTGGAGAATTTGCTACAGCCATTCCCATTAAAATAAACATTGGTATAGAAAGCAAAACAAATGAGTTAAGTCCTGCAAAAAATGTTTCGGCAAAAACATCAAGCATTTGAAAACCTTCGAATGATACTAACAATGCAATTGAAACAAAACTCAAACCAAAAGCAATTGGAATCCCAGAAAAAAGTACCAATAAAGTAAATACTGCAACAATTAAAGCTATTATCAATGGATCCATTTAATTATAATCCTCATCATCAATTAATTTAATAATTTCCGCTATGTACTGTAATATCATCAATAAAGCACCTAGCATCATTGATGAGTATGGTATCCATAATGGTGGATCCCAAACTGTTCCGGTTGAGTAATTTTTGGTAAATGCCTCCTCTACCATTAAAAATCCAAAATAAAATAAAATTAAGAAAAATAACAAACTTATAGAAGATGTAAAAATTTTTAATCTAATAATATTTTTCTTTGATAAAAAATCGTAAATCCATTCCATGCTAACATGAGCTTTCTCACTAAGCACATAAACACTTCCTATAAAAGTTGACGCAACTAATAACATAGTGACAAGTTCTGTTTGCCATGTGATTGCTCTTTGAAAAAAATATCTTTCAAAAACAAGCTCAACTATTACCAATATTGATAAGAGTAATGCTAATACAGCAAAAGCACCACATGCTTTAGCTATCAAGTCACAAAACTGAAGATATTTTTTTTTCATAAAAAAAACCCCTATCTAAATGGTTAAATAGGGGTTTTTATATATTATTTTATTTAACTGATAAAGCCATTTCCATTAGCTTGTCGCCACCTGGAACTTTGTCAGCAAATGCTTTGTGTGAAGATTGCTTAGCAATCTCTACCCATGCAGCATGGTCTTTTGCATCCATATATACTAACTTAACACCTGCAGCTTTATAAGCCTCTTCAAACTTTTTATCTAAGTTTTCTACCTGTGCTGTCATATATTTTTCAGCTTTTTTTCCAGCTTTCATCAAAGCCTTTTGTTGCTTTGAGTTTAAAGCATCAAAAGATTTTTTTGACATAAGGATTGGTTCATACATAAACCATAAACCAAATTTTCCTGGAGGAGTTGCACATGAAACCTGCTCGTAAATTTTATAACTTACAAAACTTCCTGAACTTGTGTTAGCTCCAGTTAATACACCTGTTTGAAGGCCAGTATAAATTTCAGATGAAGGCATACTTTGAATACCTGCTCCTGCTGCTTCTAACATTTGGTTAAATGCTTTACCTGCAGCTCTCATCACTTGTCCTTTGGCATCACTAGGATTTTTTATACATTTAGTTTTTGAAGCAAAACCACCACCTAACCAAGCATCAGATAAAACAACTACACCAGCATCATTTATGATTTTTTTAATTTCAGTCATCATTGGACCTTTATTAAATCTTAATGCATGTTTATGGTTTTTAACTGTTCCTGGCATTAAAGTAGCATCAAATTCTGGATGGAATTTCGATGCGTAAGCTAATGGGAATGCAGAAATATCCAATTGACCAGTAGTCATTGGCTTCCATTGTTCTTTTGGTTTGTATAATGATTTAGCTGGATAAATTCTTATATCTATTCCAACGTTTGCTTTTTTGACTTCGTCTGCAATGATTTGAACCATTTCATGACGAGGGTCATATGATCCATCAGCTCTTGGAGTACCTGGCCATTGGTGACTAGCTTTTAAAGTTACAGCAAAAGCAGAACCAATAGTAGTTAAAACAAAAACTAATGAAGTTAAAAATAATGATATTTTTTTAAACATTATTATCTCCTCTATTATTATTTAATTAATGCATTAAAATGAAGATATTGATAAGAGTCAAGGCTACAAAGTAAGCACATATATTATGGATGGACCTTTAAAAAACCTTTTAGTTATAGATTTAACAAGAGTATTGGTTGGACCTTATTGCACAATGATATTGTCAGACTTAGGGGCAAGAGTTATTAAAATTGAGGCTCCTGAGATTGGAGATGACTCAAGAAAATTTGGACCATTTGTTAAAGATTATTCTGCATACTTCATGTCGTTAAATAGAGGTAAAGAAAGTATAGCGTTAAATTTAAAAAATGTGGATGATAAAAAAATTTTTGAAAAAATTTTAGCAAAAGCAGATATCCTTGTTGAAAATTTTAAACCAGGTACTCTAGAAAAATGGGGGTATGGTTGGAAAAATGTGAGCAAAAAATATCCAAAATTAATTTATGCATCAGCGTCTGGATTTGGTCAGACTGGTCCGTTAAAGGAATTGCCTGCTTATGATATGGTTGTTCAAGGAATGGGTGGTTTAATGAGTGTTACAGGTCAACCAAACTCCGAACCCACAAGAGTTGGAACTTCTATAGGAGATATAACAGCTGGCTTATTTACAGCTATCGGAATTAATGCGGCTCTTTATGATAGACAAAAAACTGGTAAAGGAATGTTTATTGATGTTTCAATGTTAGATTGTCAAATTGCAATTTTAGAAAATGCTATTGCAAGATATTTATCAAACAATGAAATTCCAAAACCATTAGGATCTAGGCACCCTTCTATTGCTCCATTTGAAGCTTTTAAAACTAAAGATAGTTACATAATTATAGCTGCTGGAAATGATAAATTGTTCGAAAAATTATGTAATGTTTTAAATATTTCAGAAATATCAAAAGATGAAAAATTTAATTCAAATTCATCGCGATCAAAAAATATTGATCAACTTAAGAAAATACTTGAAGAAAAACTTATAAATAAAAAAACATCCGAATGGGTTAAAGAAATGGAGAAAGATAAAATTCCTTGTGGACCTATTTATAATATTAAAGAAGCGGTTGAAAACCCTCAAATTGAGTCAAGAAATATGATTGTTAAAGCATTTCACAAAGTTGTTGGCGACTTTAGATTGGCAGGAAATCCAATTAAAATGTCAACTTATAAGGATAAGACAACTAGAGGTGACATTCCCGATTTAGACGAGCATAGAGAAAAAATTATTAAAGAGTTTGTTAAATAATTTAAGAATTATTCTCTGTATCTTGAGAACTTTGGTCTTGAGTTTGTTCCTCAGCTTCAGAAACTTGATCTAAAGAGACATCATCATTTTCAGTATTATCAGGTTGAGCTGCATCAACATTCACTTCAGTCTGAGCTCCACCTGATATCTCTGCTAAATCATCTTTTGATACTTGAATTTTTTCTGGAATTTTTCTAGCTCTTTTAGATGGTAATATTGGAGCGCCACTTTTTGAGATTTCACCTTTATATAGATTTTCAAAATCATCCCCTACTTCTTCATCCTCTAAAGAAGTATCATCTACCTGCTCTACATGTTTTCTGAGTTTGTATACAGCGCTATCTTTTAAGTCTGAAACTTTTACATTTTCTTTAGCAATTTCCCTTAATGAAATTACAGTGTTTTTATCATTATCAATACTTACTGTTGGTTCTACACCTGAATTAAGTTGGGTCGTTCTCTCTTTTGCAACTAATACTAATTCGTAAGGACTTTCTACTTTGTCTATGCAATCTTCTACTGTTACTCTAGCCATGCGAGGTATTTATACTCAAGAATTCAATAAATCAAGATGTTTTATTATTATAATTTTACTGGATTTAGTTTGTTTTTAACTAAAAAGAGTAAAACCAAAGACAAAGAAATATAAATACCAGATATTACTGCTATTCCCTCAATTGAAAATCCTCTATCAATTAAAAAACCAAACAAAGCAGTTCCAAAGGCAGTCGCAAAAACCATTAAAGCAGTTGTTAAGGCTTTAATTGAACCAATATACTTTACTCCATATATTTCAGCCCATGTAGAAGATCCTAAAACGTTTGCTAATCCATTTGTAATTCCAATTAGTCCAAGGAAAACAAAAGATGTCAACGGATGATTAAAAAATATAATTACAAAGATTGATAATAAAAGAGGTAAATTCATAAATATTAATATTTTTCTACTTGTAAATTTATCAATTAAAAAGCCAGCAATAAAAAGTGTGATAACAGACAGAACCGAGTAAACCATAAATGATTGTGCTATTACATATGGGCCCCAAGCTTTAGATGAAAGAATAAAAGATTGATAAACAAATGTTCCTGTTGCAATCCAAGGCATGGCAAGCATGTTTGCACATAAAATATAAAACCTATAATCTTTTAATACCTCTATTCTTTTCCAATTTTTAATTTCATTACTATTTAAATTTGCTTCTTCAGGTTCTCTAGAGTCAAAATTAAGGTTTCTAATTAAAGAAAAAGATATTACTGGTAAAAATAAAATTATTATAATTGAAGTGTATATCCAAATATTCCTCCAATCATAAATTGTTAAAAGGTAAACAATTAAAACAGGTAAGATAAATTCAGCAGTTGAAAGTCCAAACCATCCTGTGCTTAAAGCTTTGCCTCTCGATTTTGTAAAATATCTAGAAATTGTAGTTGTAGCGGTATGAGACATCATTCCCTGACCGGAAAATCTCATTAAAAAAATTGCTATAAACAAAATAATTATGGATGAAATTTTAGAAAAGAAAAAACATGAAAAAGATAGTGCGATAATTACAAGAAAAGCAAATTTTAAAATATTTATATCGTCAATTTTTTTTCCAACCCAAATCAAAATAAAACTACTTAAAAGTGTTGCAGATGCATAAATTGAGCCAAATTGTCCATGAGTTATAGAAAGTGCATCACGTATACTAGAATTAAATAACCCAAGAAAAAAACTCTGTCCAAAACTAGAAAAAAATGTAAAGATGAATCCAAATAGTATTACTTTTAAACTTAAACTTTTAAACATATAAATAAGATATGAGTTGTAATGTTGCTTTCATAGGTCTAGGTGTCATGGGCTATCCAATGGCAGGTTATATATCAAAAGGTGGACACAATGTAACTGTTTTTAATAGAACTAAGTCAAAAGCAGAAAAATGGATTAAAGAGTACAAAGGTAAAATGGCAGAAACACCTGCTGACGCTGCAAAAGATGCCGAGTTTATTTTTACTTGTGTTGGAAATGACAATGATTTACGTGAAGTAACGTTTGGTGATAATGGTGCTTTTAAATCAATTAAAAAAGGTGCAATCTATATAGACAATACAACAGCTTCAGCAACAATTGCGAGAGAGATTTATGATCACGCAAAAAAAAATGGATTTGGCGCATTAGATGCTCCTGTATCTGGGGGGCAAGCTGGTGCTGAAAACGGTGCGCTAACTGTTATGATTGGTGGCGATCAAGCTGACTTTGATAAAGCAAAAGACAAAATTGATTGTTACAGTAAAAAAATGAAATTACTTGGCAAAGCTGGAAGTGGACAACTTGCTAAAATGGTCAATCAAATTTGCATAGCAGGATTAGTTCAAGGTTTATCTGAAGGAATAAATTTTGGAATGAAAGCTGGATTGAATATGGAGGATGTTATTGAAGTTATTTCAAAAGGTGCTGCTCAATCTTGGCAAATGGAAAATAGATACAAAACAATGATTGATGATAAATTTGATTTTGGTTTTGCTGTTGATTGGATGAGAAAAGATTTAAAAATAGCAATGGAAGAGGCAAAGAACAACGGTTCATTATTACCTGTAACAGAGCTTGTTGATAAATATTATGCTGAAGTTCAAGAAATGAACGGCAATCGTTGGGACACATCTAGCTTAATTAAAAGGTTTAGAAAGTAAAAAGGTATGCAGCCAGCATACTATGATAATTTAGGAGAAATTCAGAATAAGTATTGGTCTATGCTAGAGGATGCTGTGACTAACAGAACTTCATCTTTTAGAATTCCCGTCTTTATTTGCTCACATCAAGATGAAGTTGAAGGAAGAATAGTCGTTTTAAGAAAATCTGACAAAAAAAATAATTTATTACAGTTTCATACGGATCTTCGATCTCCAAAAATAGAAATGCTTAAAAAAAATAATAAAGCATCATTACTTTTTTATGATAAAGAAGAAAAAATACAATTAAGAGTAAAAGCAATCTGTGAAATAAATAATCAAAACTCAATAGCCGAAGAATCTTGGAAAAAAACACAGCATATTAGTAGAAGGTGCTATCTTACTGACAGTGCACCAGGAACAGTCTCAAATAGCCCAACTTCTGGAATGATATCTCAATTAGAAAATTTTGATTATACAATGAAGCAAAGTGAAGATGGATATAAAAATTTTACCGTAATTAAATGTAAAATTAAATCTGTTGAGTGGTTATATCTTGCGGCCAAAGGACATCGTAGGGCAAAATTTGATTTCGAAAATAATAAGGAAATGTGGTTAGTACCATAATGAAAAAATATAAAGCAATGGTCTTGTCCTGCATTGATCCAAGATTTCAACCGAAAGTTTTTAATTACTTAAAGAAAAAAAATTTGACAGGAAAATATAGTTCCTTCACCATAGCTGGAGGATCAATAGGTGTGACAGCAAAAAAATTTAAAAAATGGCATTCTACTTTTTGGGAAAATTTAGCGACTTCAATTAAATTACATAATATAAGTAATTTAATTGTTATTAATCATAACGATTGTGGTGCAGCTAAAATTGTTAATGGTAATAATAAATTTAGTACATCTATAGAAAATAAAATCCATAATCAATCATTTAAAATTATTAAAAGAAAACTTAAAAAAAAACATCCTAGCATTAAAGTTAGCTTCAAAATAATGAAAATATAAACCTATATTCTAAATAAAATTAGTTTTTTTAATGTGTTGAGCACAAACAATAAAAGCGTATATGATTTATAAAAGATTTTGTATTTAACAAAATATTGTAATTTTTTTCCTGTTCTTCTAGATTTTTCTAAAAATTTCATATCTTCGTAAGAATGTTTAATCACCTCTCTACTTGGCTTGTCATTATTACCTTTTCTTACAAAGACCATATTGTGATAAAATGAAATATTTGTAATTTTTCCATCATATTTTTTTTCAATATAAAAAGGATTCGCAATTTCTTGATAATTTAAACTATCTGTTAATTGTTTAAAAAAATTCATGTGCGAATTCGAATATTTTAAATCAAATGGGTTTCCACCAAAAAAATGATTATAACTAGTCTGTATATCCTCGATAACATAAAGACCATTTTCTTTTAATGAAGGAAATAGTAATTCAAAACTTTTCTTAACATCTTTTGCTAAGTGACTCCCATCATCTATTATAATATCAAATTCGCTATATTCCTTTATAATTTCATCAATAAATTTTTTATTGCTTTGTGATCCTTGATGAATAAATATATTTTTTCTATTTAGATTTTTCTCCCCTAAATTAATTTTATGAATATCAATACCAATTATTTTTGAGTTCTTAAAATAATCTGACCACATTAAGAGTGATTTACCGTCAGCGATACCTATTTCAAGTATTGTAAGATTTTTATCTTGAAGTTTATTAAAATAATTCTCATAGATCTCTAAATAACCATGATCAATTTTATCTGTTTGGTACAGTTGACCAATTTTTTTTAAATCACTGAATTCAAACATTTAAATTAAATTATAGACTCTGAATATTTTTTCCAACGATCTTGATATTGTTTTGTATTTTCCCAAACAGCTTTTTTTTCTTTGTCGCTTACCTCCCTTATTACTTTACCAGGGGATCCAACTACTAAAGAGTTGTCGGGTATTACTTTATTTTCGGTAATTAATGCTTTAGCCCCGATAATACAATTTTTTCCAATCTTTGCCTTATTGAGAATTACTGCGCCAATACCGATTAAACTATTGTCACCTATTGTACAGCCGTGAAGCATAACTAAATGACCAACTGTAACATCTTTTCCAACTTTTAGAGGGCAACCTGGATCAGTATGCAAAACACATCCATCTTGAACGTTTGATCCCTCCCCTATATGAATGTTTTCTACATCTCCTCTTAAGGTTGCATTAAACCATATGCTTGTATTTTTTTCTAAAGTAACGTCACCAATAACAATAGCATTTGGCGCTACCCAATTTTCGCCAGAGTTTTTTGGTTTTTTGTCTTTTAAATCATAAAACATAAATTATATATTAATCTAACATGTCTCTTACAAAAACTCCAATATGCGATTTTGGAAAAAAAGCGCTGGAATTTAAACTTAAATCCACTGAAAATAAAATACTTTCTTTAAAAGATATTCAGGGTGAAAAAGGAACATTGATTATGTTTATTTGTAATCATTGTCCGTATGTGAAAGCAATTATAAATGATTTAGTTAAAGATTGTAATAAAATTAAAAATTTTGGAATTAACTCGGTTGCAATTTGTTCCAATGATGTGAAAAATTATCCTGAAGACTCATTTGAAAAAATGATCAGATTTGCAAAAGAAAATAATTTTAGTTTTCCATACCTTCATGATGATACTCAAAATGTAGCAAAAAAATATGGTGCTGTATGTACCCCTGATTTTTTTGCTTATAATAATAAATTAGAACTTCAATACAGAGGAAGAATTAGAGAATTAAAAGATTTAAAACCAGTGAGGGATGGTAATAGTGATTTATACAATGCGCTTAAACAAATTTCAGAAACAGGCAATGGGCCTCAAAATCAAATTCCGAGTATGGGCTGCAATATAAAGTGGAAAAGATGAAATGTTTTTAGTTTTAACAAGGAATTTTCCTCCTGAAGTAGGTGGAATGCAGAATTTAATGTGGGGTCTTACTAATTCGTTATCAAAACTTGATATGGTTAAAGTTTTTGCTGATTACCATGAGAATTCAAATATTTTTGATGAAAAGGTCTCTTTTTCAATTGAAAGAGTTAAAGGACCAAAGATAATCAGAAAATTTAGAAAATCATTTTTAATTAATGATTTTTTAACAAAAAATAAAAAAGTAAGATGTGTTATAGCAGATCACTGGAAAAGCTTAGAAAATATAAATACTGAGGTTAAGAAAATTTGTTTAATACATTCAAAAGAAATTAATCATAAAAAAGGATCTTGGTTAAACAAAAGGGTTCTTAATGTTCTAAATAATATTGAATATGTAATAGCTAATTCAAATTTTACAAAAAATTTAGCTATTGAGTTAGGTGTAAAATCAGAAAAAATAATTATAATAAATCCAGGCATTGAGCCTGTAGATAATATTCCTGAAAAAAATTTAAAAGAAGCAGAAGATATATTTGGTGAAAAAAAAAATAGATTAATTACAGTTTCTCGCTTTGATAAAAGAAAAAATCACGAAAAGGTCATCATGGCGTTAAGAAATTTAAAAGAAATATATCCTGATATAATTTACGTTTGTATAGGATATGGTGATGAAGAAGAAAATGTAAAAAAATTAGTTGATCAATTAGGATTATCAAAACAAGTAATCTTTATGAAAAATATTTCTAATGACTTGAAAAATGCGCTTGTTGCATCTTCAAATATTTTTGTAATGCCATCAATAATTGATAAAAAATCTGTTGAAGGTTTTGGGATTGCTTTTGTAGAGGCTGCTCAGTTTGGTGTACCATCGATAGGTGGTAAGGATGGTGGTGCATCAGATGCAATTATTCACGAAAAAACAGGTTTAATTTGTGATGGAAATAATTTAGAAGATATTTATAGCTCTATAGATAAGTTACTAAAAGATAGAAAATATAGAGACTATGGGAAATTAGCCAAAGAAAACTCTCAGAACTTTTATTGGAGCAATATAATAGAAAATTATAAAAGAATTTTATAATATTTTAAAAAAATTACTAAATTTTTTTTTCTATCCTCTCAAATACTTTTTCAGCACTTAATTTGTTCAAATCATTTACTTGGATAGCTTTAAAATTTTCTCTCTCAATACTAACTTTAAATGCAGTTGTATGAGGTCCAAATAAACTAATACCCTTTGCGTTTAAATGCGCTGCCATATGTGCTGGACCAGTATCATTTGCAACTACAAAAGAACTTTCTTTTATCAACGATGATAACTGAGAAATATTTATAGGCTTTCCATTATCTAAAATGCAATCGGCATTAATTTGTTTAGCTTGCTCAATCTCATTAGGACCAGGTGCAACAATAATTTTATAAGTATCATTTAAATTAATTTTAATTAAATCAATTAATTCTTTATAATATGGCCACTTTTTTTGAGTTAGATGTGGAGAGCAAAATGGAAATAACAAAATATATTTATCTAAATTGAATTCAGACTTCAATTTTGAAATATTTTCACAACTCCATGAAAAATCAGGTTTCAGTGTATGATGGGTCTTAAGTCCAGATATTTTAAGTTGATGAGCGAATCTATCTAGGACTGGATTTTTATCAAATTCCTCTTTAGATTTATCCTTTGGTATTGTTGTTTCAGATGAAGACCAAACATTAAAATTTGATTGAGGAAATAAAATTTTTTTATAAAAATTTGTTCTTGATGAATTTTGTAAATCATAAACTTTTGAAAAATTATATTTTTTTATCTTTTTCATTAAAAGATAAAGGTAGATCAAATTAAGTCTAGATGCTCTTTTATCTAAAATTACATCAGTTAAATATGGATTTTTTTTAAATAAGTCAAAATAATGTTTGGTTGTTAATAAATAGATTTTATCTTCTTTATGATTTTCAAATATATCTTGAATTACCCCGCTTGCTTGCGCTATATCACCTAAGGAACCATGTTTGATTACTAAAATATTAGACATATTTTTAACAATTTAACATAGAATAATGTTTTATGAATAAAATACTAGTTGAAGTTTCTGTGGGTGAACTATTAGATAAATTATCCATATTAGAAATTAAAAAAATTAGAATTAAAGATCCTAGTAAGCTAAATTTTATAAATGAAGAATATGATATTTTAAAGAATCAGTTTGAAAAGAACGTAAAAATTGACAATAAATTAAACGATCTTTTTAAGGAGCTGAAGGACATAAATAATAAATTGTGGGACATAGAAAACGAAAAAAGACTTTGTGAAAAAAATTCTGATTTTGGTGATGTTTTTATAAAGACTTCGAGAGATATACATTTTTTAAACGACAAAAGGGGAAATATTAAATTGGAAATCAATAATCATACTGGGTCAAAAATTAAGGAAATTAAAGAGTATACTGGATATTAAAAACTATATTTTTTCTCTAAAAATTTAATAAAATTGTGAATTAAAAAAGTCAAAAATAAATATATTCCACCAGCTACAATAAAAACTTCAATCGGCTTAAAGGTTGTTGAGATAATATATTTTGCTACACCAGTAAGATCCATAAGTGTAACTGTGCTAGCTAAAGATGTTCCTTTTAACATTAAAATTATTTCATTTCCATATGCAGGTAATGATTGTCTAATCGCAATTGGTATCTGAATTTTAAAAAAAATAATTTTTGATTGAATTCCTAAACTTTTACCTGCTTCTATTAAACCTGGTTTAATTGTCTCAAATGCAGACCGTAAAATTTCAGATGTGTATGCCCCTGTATTTAAAGAAAAAGCTATAATTGCACACCAATAAGGTTCTTTTAAAAATATC
The DNA here is from genome assembly GCA_902626575.1 of uncultured Pelagibacteraceae bacterium. Classification (GTDB taxonomy): domain Bacteria; phylum Pseudomonadota; class Alphaproteobacteria; order Pelagibacterales; family Pelagibacteraceae; genus Pelagibacter. The sequence continues at coordinate 55,954 of CACOFY010000002.1, forward strand.
CATAAAAATGATGATCTTATAAATTCTAATTGTCCTAATCCAAAATAAATTATGAATATTTGAACTAATAAAGGAGTTCCCCTAAAAAAATAAGAATACCCGTAAGCAAATTTATTAATAATAGGATTTTTATTAATTCTCATAATAGAAAACAAAATTCCTAAAATTAAACCAACAATTAAAGAAACAGATAAAAGTTTCAAAGTTATTAAAGTTGCATTAAGTAACTTTGGGAAACTACTTATCATTAAATCAAAATCCATTAATATCCTTTGCTATATTTAATTTCTAATCTGTTAATAAGTTTCATGCTTAGGAAAGTTAATAGTAAGTATAAGACTGCGGCAAATGAATAAAAAAATAATGGATCTCTTGTAGATCCTGCGGCAATGTAAGACTGTCTCATAATTTCAACTAGTCCAGTTACAGATATTAATGATGTATCTTTAAGTGTTATTTGCCAAACATTACTTAAATTAGGGATAGCTAATCGTAACATTTGAGGCATGATTACTTTAAAAAAGTGAATTGGCTTCTTTAAACCTAAAACCTTTGAAGCTTCAAACTGACCTTTATCAATTGATTGAATAGCCCCTCTAAAAACTTCAGTTGAATATGCTCCAGAAATTATACCTATTGCAAATGATCCTGTGATAAATGCATTTATTTCTATATAATCATTGTAACCAAAAATAGATGCAACAAACATAACTGCGCCACTTCCACCAAAAAAGAAAAGATAAATTACTAATAATTCGGGAACACCTCTGATTACAGTTGTATAACAATTAGCAATAAGATTAAAAAATTTATTTTTTGATAACTTTAAAGGAGTAAAAATAAGGGCGAAAAGGAAACCAATTAAAATTGCTGTTATTGAAACAGCTAGAGTCATTAAAGTAGCAATGAATAACTCATCACCCCAACCAGTTTTTCCAAATGCTAGAAGTTCCATAAAGACTGGCGACTATATATTATAGTCGCCAAATCTAAAATTAATTACATAGATGCGTCAAAGCCAAACCATTTAGTAGCAATTCTACTAATGTCTCCATTTTTTCTTGCTTTATCTATGGCTTTGTTAAATGCTTTTAAAAGTTCTGTGTCGTCTTTTCTTATTCCAACACCTACTCCATTTCCAAACGCCCCACCAGAAAAAGTTGGTCCAACAAGTACCACTGGTTTACCTGATTTTTCTGCATAATCTGTAAATGCTACTGCTGCAGCTAATGCAACATCACATCGACCAGAAGCTAAATCTAAGTTTACTTCATCTTGTGTCTTATATGTTCTTACTTTTATTTTACCTACATCACCAGACTCTAAAAAATTTTGGTGAATTGTAGCAGTTTGTGTACACACTGTTTTTCCAGCTAATGCAGAAGTCAAAGTTTTAAGATCTTTTTTTACTGCACCTGTTTTTTTTGTTAGATTGATTCCTTCAGAAGTACTTATTCCTTCAAGATCTGAACCTTTCATAACAGCAAGTGAAGCCACTTCATCAGCATATCCTTGTGAAAAACTAATTGCTTTTTGTCTCTCTGCAGTTATTGACATTCCAGCCATTATTGCATCGAATTTTCTCATTATAAGAGCTGGTATCATTCCATCCCAGTCCTGCTCAACGATTTCACATTGTTGTCGAATGTATCTACAAAGTGTCCAAGCTAATTCTACTTCAAAACCAATTAATTTGCCTGAGGCATCTTTTGAATTCCATGGTGGATATGCACCTTCTGTTCCTATTCTTATTTTATCAGCATTAGCAGATATTGTTAAAAATAGACTTATCAATAACCCTAAGCTGAATTTTTTAATTATATTCATTTAACCTCCAAATTTATTTTCAAAAGTATTTCACAAAAATTAAAATTTAAAAAGAAATTATTTGTTTATTGAAGATGCAAAATTCCAAGAACAATCAAAGCTTGGTATATAGATTCTATCTAAGGATGTATTACCAAAGCTTTTTTGAAACAAATTTAACCATTTTTCAACTTGCTTAGGTTTTTTATCTTGGCTACCAACTTGTGCTGTAATTGTTCCATCAGTTTTTAAAATTCTTTTTAAAGATTTTATGTTTTTTGCTGCAAGATCAATACAATATTGATCATCATTCAAATCAACATAAATTTTATCATATTTATTATCCTCAACTTTTTTAATACTCTCAAAAGCATCTCCCCACACACACTTAACAGAATTTTTAGTTGTAGCCTTTTCTCCAATTTTAGATAAATGTTTTTCACATACTTTTACAACTTCTGGATCAAGCTCATACCAATCAATTAAATTAAAACCTTTTGAAATTAATTCTCTTGCTACACCACCGTCTCCACCACCAATAATTGCTGATTTATCTTTGTTTGAATTTAGTTTAATACCGGAATTAACGAAAGTTGAACTATATAGATGCTCGTCTCTTTCAGCTACCTGTAATTCATTGTCGATAAACAAAGATTTACCAAACTGCTCTAATTCTAGGATTTCGATATGTTGTCCTACCTTTGAGGTAAAATCCTCTAATACATTTTTAACCATATAATACTTTCTTAATCCTTGTGAACTATAAATATCATCATAATAACTGACAGTATCTCTATTGAATTCTTTTTTGACTATACGTTTATGTTTAATATCTTTTTTTAATATATCTAATGCAACGATTGGATTTACTTTTCCACATGTAAAAAAATCAAAGCTAATTATACCTTTCTCAGGAAAGGTGTGAAAGCTAATATGGCTTTCAGCAAGTAAAGCTACTAAAGTAAACCCTTGAGGCTCGAATTTAAATTTTGAAATTTCTAAAACAGTTACTTTCGCTTTTTTAGCAATTTTATAGACAAGTTTTTCAAAAAATTTCGGCTCATACTCTTTTTCAGTACCAATTATATCAAGAGTAATATGCTCACCTACTTTTTTACCCATAATAAAAACCTTTTAATTCTTTTTATAATTTTTAGTTTTTTCTAAAATTTTATTCATTTCTTCAAATGAAAGAATCCTAGGATTTCCTAATTTTATTGTATTTATATATTGATGACAAATATTTTCTATTTCTTCGGCCAATTCAAATGCTTGGTCCAAATTTTTCCCAAATGCAACCTGACCGTGGTTTGACATTAAACATCCTTTTCTTTCATTTAAAGCTTGAATAATATTTTTTGAAAGTTGTTTAGTACCAAAAGTTGCATAATCTGCGCACTTAATGTCGTCTCCACCAGCTAAAGCAACCATATAATGAAATGCAGGTATATTTTTTCCATGAGCAGATACTGCAGTAGCATAAGGCGAGTGAGCATGTACTATCGCTATCGCATCTGGTTTATTTATATAAATATCTTGATGAAATTTCCACTCCGAGGATGGGTTTAGTCCGTGATCTATGATTTTTTGTTCATTTTTTTTTTCATCCATCTCAAGAAAAACAATTTTATCTTCCTGTAGATCATTGTATTTTATACCTGAAGGTGTAATGAAGAAACCTTCTTTACCACTTAAATCTGTTCTAACAGAAACATTTCCTGATCTTAAAGGTGAGAGATTTGTATCATTAAGTTTTTTTGCATATTTAATAACCTCTAGTTTTAAATTACTCATTATTTTCCGAGTTTTTTATTTATCTCATTTTCACAAAAAGTTTTGATGTCCTCAATATTTTTATCTTTATTAATTCTTTTTTGTGCAATTATGCAAGCCTTCATGGACTTTTCAAGACTGAACGAGCCATATTCTATTCTTGAGACATAAAGCATTAAAAATGCAATAATTAAAAATAATATTAAGTATAAATTTTTTTTCATTAAAATAATTTTTTTAAACCATCCTTAGATGCTTCACAAATTCCTCTTTCTGTAATTAAACCTGTCACATATTTTGCAGGCGTTATATCAAAAGCAAGATTTAATGCTTTGCTTTTTTTTGGATATATTTGTATTTTCTTTATATCATCTTTTTCATCTAAACCTTCAATATGAGATAATTCATCTGAATTTCTCTCCTCTATTGGAATATCTTTGTGATCTTTAATATTCCAATCAATAGTTGAACTTGGAAGAGTTACATAGAAAGGAACTTTATTATCATGTGCTGCGAGTGCTTTCAAATAAGTTCCAATTTTATTGCACACATCCCCGTTTGCTAAGGTTCTGTCAGTTCCAACTATACAAATATCAACTTCACCTCTTTGCATTAAAATTCCACCTGTATTATCTGCAATTATTGTATTTTTAATTCCTTCTTCGTTTAATTCGTAAGATGTTAGATTTGCTCCTTGATTTCTTGGTCTTGTTTCGTCAACCCAAACATGAACTGGAATTCCTTTTTTATGTGCATGATATATTGGAGAAGTTGCGGTACCCCAATTTATTGTTGCTAGCCAACCTGCGTTACAATGAGTTAAAATGTTTATAGTATCTTTTTTTTTATTATGAATTTCTTCAATTATTTTAAGACCATTTAAACCTATATTTTTGCAAAACTTTATATCTTCTTCACAAATTTCTTTTGCTTCATTTGATGCAATATGTAAAATTTTGTCACTATTTACACCTCTAAGTTTATTCATCATTCTGTCTACCGCCCACTTTAAATTAATTGCTGTTGGTCTTGATTTAATTAAATCCTCAGAAGATTTTTTTAAAAAATTTTGGTCATTTTTTTCAATTATTGCTAGTACAAGTCCGTAAGCAGCCGTTGCTCCAATTAAAGGGGCACCTCTGACTTCCATTCTGGTAATTGCATTTATTGCATCTTTGACTGTTATTAGGTCTTTAATAACAAATTGATGTGGAAGTTTTGTTTGATCAATAATTTTTACTACGTTGTTTTCAAACCATATTGTACGATATTCTTTACCTTCAATTTTCATTTAATTAAAACTCTTCCGGCAACTGTTTTGAGTTTATCTATAGTTTTTTGTGTTCTTTTTTTTGGAGCTGTAATTATAGCTACATCTAAACAATTATTAGTCGGATCTTTAGGGTCAATATGAACTTCAAAATTTTCAATTAAATTTTTAATCATATTTTTTGCTTTTTCGGCATTACCTTTAAGCACCTTAATGACTTTTTGAACATCTACATTTTCATGTTCAGGGTGCCAACAATCATAATCTGTAACCATCGAAACTGATGCATACCTTATCTCTGCTTCTCTAGCTAGTTTTGCCTCAGGCATATTGGTCATTCCAATTACATCTGCTTTCCAAGATCTATACAAGTTTGATTCTGCAAGTGTTGAAAATTGTGGTCCCTCCATAACAACATAAGTGCCTCCTCTTTGATAATCAATTTTACTTTTTTTAATAGCTTCTTCACATGCTTTCATTAAACCTTTAGAAGTTGGGTGAGCCATAGAAACATGAGCAACTATTTCATCATCAAAAAAAGTTTTATTTCTGGCAAAAGTTCTATCAATGAATTGATCTACAATAACAAATTTTCCAGGTGAAAGATTCTCTTTTAAAGAACCTACTGCAGAAATTGAAACTATATCGGTCACACCAAGCTGTTTTAGTGCATCTATATTTGCTCTAAAATTAATTTTTGACGGAGAAATAAAATGACCTCTTCCATGACGTGGTAAAAAAAATACTTCTTTTTTTTTAAAAACTGTTTTTAAAATTTGATCTGAGGGAGAGCCCCATGGGGTTTTTATATTAAGTAATTCTCTTTCCTTAAATTCCTCAACATCATAAAGACCACTTCCTCCAATTATTGCTAATTTGTTTGTCATATTATTTAAAATGATTTAATTATTTATAACTTAAAAAATTATGGATTTAAAAGATTATATTAGATCAATTCCTGACTATCCTAAAAAGGGAATTTTGTTTCGTGATATCACCACTTTAATAAAAAATGCAGATGCCTTTAAAGAAACAATAAATCAAATTGTTGATAGATCAAAAGATTTAAATATAGATAAGATAGCTGCAATTGAGTCTAGGGGATTTGTATTTGCCTCTGCAGTTTCATACATACTAAACAAACCATTTATTATGCTTAGAAAAAAAAATAAACTCCCTGCAGAAACTTTCGCAATAGATTTTGAGCTAGAGTATGGAACTGCAACTATTGAGGTTCATAAAGACTCTATAACTAAAAATGATTCTGTCTTAATTATTGATGATTTAATTGCAACCGGAGGAACTGCAGAGGGTGCTGCAAAATTAGTAGAAATGTCTGGAGGAAATGTTGCTGGTTTTATATTTGTTATAAATCTCTTTGATTTAGGAGGTTGTGATAAACTTAAAAGATCAAACTACAAAGTTGAAAATTTGATAGAATTTCCAGGCCACTAAATGCTCAAAAAAATTTTTCAAAAGTTATTTTATAACAAAAATGATTACAGAAAATCATCTCAATTTGAAAAATATGAAAAAAAATACAAAAAAATAATTCATGATATTGATTTTGCTATAAAACAAAACAAAGAATTAAATTTTTTACACTCGGGCCATTGTGGCGATTTAATTTACTCTTTTGCGGTAATTAAAAAATTATCTTTAACACATAAATGCAATTTTTATATTGGTTTAAATAAGACAAATACCAGTTATTATGAAAAACATCCGTCAGGAAATATTTTTATAAATGATAGGATGTTTAATTTATTATTACCTTTACTAAAAAAACAAAATTTTTTGAATTTAGCGAAAAAACATGAAAATGAGAAAATAGATGTAAATTTAGATTTATTTAGAGAGCTTCCAATAAATTATGTATTCAATTCACCTCGTTGGTATTTTCAAATTACTGGTGAACAGGTTGATTTGAGTATGCCTTATTTAGATGCAGAGGAACATCCTAAAGTAAAGAATAAGATTATAATACATAGAACTTTTAGATTTAGAAATAATTTTATTAATTATAAATTTTTAAGAGACTCAAAAGAATTGTTGTTTATTGGTCTTGAGGATGAATTCAATGATTTAAAAAAAGATGTCCCTAATTTAGAACTTTATAATCCGAAAGATTTTTACGAGGTTGCTCAGCTAATTAAATCATGTAAATTTTTTATTGGTAATATGTCTGTGTTCTATCCAATTGCTGAGGCACTTAAAGTCCCAAGATTGTTGGAGGCTTGTCCTGACTTTCCTGTAGTACAGCCTGTTGGAAAAGAGGGTTATGACTTCTATTTTCAACCACATTTCGAAAAGTGGTTTTCCTATTTAAATAATAAATTTTAATTATTTAATCTAAAAAAAGATTTATTTCCTAAAATCGAGTTTAATAAACCAGAAACTCTCATTTGGTATATTTTTTTTTTATGATGATTGAATGTAATTAAATAAAATATAAATTTAAATGAATATGAAAAAAGATTTAAAAAAATTTTGAAAAATGCATTAAAAAAACCATAGTGTTTTTTGTTAAAATAAAATTTTGACCACATCCAATGCCAATTTCTCAAATATTCTAAATTATGTTTTTTTGAAATACCACCAGCATGATTAATTAACGAATTTTTAATAATATAAATATTTTCGTTTTTATTTTTAACCCGTAGGCACAAATCGTCATTTTCTAAATATAAAAAAAAATTTTCATCAAAGAAATTTTGATCACTAAATTTTTCCAAATTAATTAACATTGAAAAACCATCTAATCTATCAACAGATAGTATATTCTTATTTTTGTCGTATGAATTATTTTTTTTATAATTTGGATAATTTGGATCATCATTTAATGGTGAAGCAATACTGAAATCGGAAACCTGATTTAGACCATTTATTAAATTTTTGATTGTATTTTCATTTAATTTTGTATCAGGATTTAAAACGTAGGCATATTTAGTTTTACATGCTTTAAGGCCGATATTATTTCCAGCACCCATTCCAATATTTTCAGAAAGTATTACCTCAATATTGTCATATTTGAGTTTTAAATCTTTCCCAAAATTAATATTATTTGAGTTTTCAATTATGATTTTTTTAGAATCACTTGGAAGTGTGTTTAAACAATCTTGAATGATAGACTCACTTTTGTATGTAACAATTACAAATGTTATTTCGCTTAAATTCAAATTCATTAATTAAAAATAAGTATACTTAAATAGACTATTGTTGTAAAAAAAATTATGAAAAAGATTGTAGTTACTGGTGGCTTAGGGTTTATTGGGAGCAATCTAATAAAGTTACTTTTATCTAAAAAATATTATGTAATAAATATAGACAAAGTAAGCTACTCATCTAATTTTTACAATGTTAAAGAATTTCGAAGTTCAAAGAAATATAAATTTATTAAAGCAGATTTAAATAATCAAAATAAAATTTTAAAAGTGGTTAATAAATATCAACCGAATGCAGTATTTAATCTTGCGGCAGAGACTCACGTTGATAGGTCAATTGATGGACCAGAAACATTCATAAAAAATAATATTTATGGAGTTTTTAATTTATTACAAACTTTTAGAAAACATGTTTTAAAAAATAAAAACTGCAAGTTAATTCATATTTCTACTGATGAAGTTTATGGTGATGTTTTATTTGGTAGATCAAAAGAAAGTGATGCTTACAAACCTAGCTCACCATACGCTGCTTCTAAAGCTTCGTCGGATCATCTTGTGTATTCTTATATCAGAACTTATAAACTACCTGCTATCATTACTAATTGTTCTAATAATTATGGTCCGAGACAACATCCTGAAAAACTCATACCTAAATTAATTTATAATATTTTTAATAATAAAAGTTTACCTATTTATGGAAAAGGTCTCAACTCTAGAGAATGGATTTATGTCGATGATCATTGTGAAGCTCTAATTAAAATTTTAGAAAAAGGCCAAATAGGAAATTTTTATAATATTGGTTCAAATATAAATTTAAATAATTTAAAAATTACAAAAAGTTTATTAAAAATTGCAAAAGATAAAATTAAAATTGGAAAAAATGTAAAAATTAAATTTATTAAAGATAGGCCTGGTCATGATATTAGATACGCTCTAAATAGTAGTAAATTAATCAAAACTTTAAAATGGAAACCTAAAATTAATATCTCCCAAGGGCTTGCTAGTACTTTTGATTGGTATTTAAAAAATCCAGGTTATTATTCAAAATTGAAAAAGAAAGATATAATCAAAAGATTTGGAAATAAATATAAATGATAAAAAAAGGAATAATACTTTCTGGGGGTAAAGGAACAAGAATGAGTCCTTTAACTAAAGCCGTAAATAAACAATTATTGCCAATTTATGATAAGCCTCTAATTTTTTATCCACTATCAATCTTAATGTTAGCTAACATAAAAGATATATTGATAATTGTTAATAAAGGTCAATTAAACCAATATAAAAAAATAATCCCAAATGGTGATAATCTAGGAATAAAAATAACTTATAAAGAACAAGCATCTCCACGTGGGCTTCCAGATGCTTTTATACTTGGAGAAAAATTCATTGATAAAGAAAATGTTGCATTGATATTGGGAGATAATTTTTTTTATGGTCAAAGCCTTACGGATCAACTTTTAAATAATACAAAATTAAAAAAAGGTGCAAAAATAATATTGCATAAAGTAATTAAACCAGAACTTTATGGTGTGGCGAAAGTTGGTTATAAAAACAAAGTAATTATGATTAAAGAAAAACCAAAAAAATATTTGTCTGACCTTGCAATAACAGGACTTTACTTTTTTGATAACAAAGTAATTGATTACGCAAAAAAACTAAAACCTTCTAAACGTGGTGAAATAGAAATTGTTGATTTAATAAATAAATATAAAAAAAATAATAAATTATCTGCAGATATAATAGGGCGAGGTGGAGCTTGGTTAGATACGGGTTCTATTGAGGATTTTTATAAAACAAGTGCTTTCGTATCTGCTATAGAAAATAGACAAGGTTTCAAAATTGCCTGTTTAGAGGAAATTGCACTTAATAAGAAATGGATATCTAAAAAAAATATTATTAATTCAATTAAATTTTATGGAAATTGTGATTATTCAAACTACCTCAAAAAATTAATTTAATGTCAAAAAAATCATTTCAGTATGAAAGTATCCAAGCAGGGTATTATGACTATATATTTCACAAAAAAAAAGGCATTAGGAGTGCATGGCACCATTCAAAATTTAAATTTGTAAAAGAAAATATTGATCAAAAAAATATACATTTAGATATAGCTTGCGGTCCTGGAACTTTTTTATCTTTACTAAAAAATAAAAAATCCTTCGGTGTTGATATATCAAAAAGTCAGATTAATTATGCTCAAAAAAAGTATGGATCAAAAAAGAAAAAGTTTATTGTTTTGAAAAAAAAATTGCCTTTCAAGAAAAATTCGCTGGACTCAATTTCGCTAATTGAATTAATTGAACATCTGCCCCTTAAAAAAATACAAAAAATATTGGATGACGCGTTTTATTGCTTAAAAAAAAATGGTGAAATCTATATAACTACTCCAAATTATTTGTCTCTTTGGCCAATTCTTGAAATAATTTTAAATTTTATATCCAGTGTAAGTTATGAAGATCAACATATTACAAAATTTAATAAGTTTAATATAAAAAAAATTGTGGATAAAAAGAAATTCAAAATTATTTCTATTAAGAGTTTTATTTTATTAGGTCCATTTTTATCTTTCTTTTCATTTAATTTTTATAAAAAATTTTCGTTTATTGATAAAATATTAACTTATATTTTTCCTGGTAACTTAATTTTTTTAAAAATAAAAAAATTGTAATGTTTGATAATAAAAAATTTAGTTTAAAAATATTTTTAATATTATTTATATTTATATTTGCTGCAATCATTAGATTTTATAATATAAATTATGAAGATTTTTGGACAGATGAAATATTTGCCTTTTTTACATCAGAACCAAATATATCTTTTAAGGAAACATTAATAAGAACACTAGATACTAATTTTAATTCTCTTTTTGATTTTTTATTAAAAGAATTTCATTCTTTATTTGGTTATGACGTTCATCTTTCTAGATTTTTTTCTTTAATACTAAGTTTTTTAACTTTGTTAGTATTTGCTGCTTTATTATATAAAATATCAAGTTACCCATCACTAGTTTTTGGTTTTTATGTTTTATCAATTAATATATTTCATATCAGATATTCTACAGAGGTAAGATCTTATATTCTCACTTTTTTATTAGTTTTAATTTTTATTTATTTAAATTTTAAAAATAAAAACAGTGAACACGAAATAAATATTAAAAGATTATCGGCAATCATTTTTGTATCAATTCTTATGTTGATCAGTCATGCTTTTACATTATTGGTTTTAGGTTCTTTGATTTTATTTAAATTGATCAAAACTTTAAAAACAAGGAAAATAAATTTTTTTGAAATTTATTTAATAATAGGACTAACTTTAGTAAGTATGCTTTATCTGTTTGTTTATTTACCTATAAACATGCAATATGCAGATCAATTGGTTGGAATTTCTCCACACTGGATCAAACAAGTTAAACCAAGTTTTTACACTAACTATTTTTTTTCACAATATTTTGGATCAAGAATACTTGGTTTAATTTATCTTTTGATTTTAATATACTTAGTCGTAAAATTTAGAAACACTTTATATAAAAATTATAATATTTACTCTTTCTTTGTAATTTTAATTTTTTTCTCTTATTTTATTCCTTTGCTTTATGGATATCTGTTTGGACCAATTTTAATAAGTCGTTATATAATGTTTGTTTTAATACCAATAGTTTGCCTTATATCTCATCTTATATTCTTGATTAATAATAAGTTTATAAAATACTTTTTAATAATTTTAATTTGCTTAACAACTACAATTAATCATGTCTTTTTTGAAAATACATTCAAACAATTTTATACAAATATTAATTATACGAAACCGCAAATAAAAGATGCTTTAAATGCTATAAATAATTCTAATGTAAAATTTCTTACTGTTAAAACAAAGTATGCGAAAGAAAAAAATTTAAACGAATCATATGAAAATTATATTAAAAAGTATTTAGAAAAATTAAAATATGAATTAAATTTCGTGAATTATAGCAATGATAATATGCCAAGAAAATTTTGGGTAATTGATATTAGAGATGCGTATAAAGATGACATGATTTTAGAGGGGAATTTAAAAAATTATGAAATTGTAAAAAAATTATATTTTAATAGTTTAGAACTTTTTTTATTAGTAACTAAAAACTATTAAAAGTCTTTTTAATAAATTTTTGTAAAATTATCATGAATAATAAAAGAATAATTTTCAAGCTCATTTTACTAAATCCTTCTCTCCTACTTTTAAAATTTATACTTATATCAGTAACATCATAATTTTTACTAGAGTAAATAAGGTCTAAAAGAATCTTGTACCCTTTGTTAAATAAATTTTTTTTATTTTGAGTATAAATTTTTTTTTTAAAAATAAAAAAACCACTCATGGGGTCTTTAGTTTTAAAACCTAAAGTAATATTTACTATATATATTAATATTATTGAGGTAGTTAATCTTACTAATCCTAACCCCTCATTTTTTTTTTCTAACAAATTTCTTATACCGACAACAAAGTCTGATTTAGAATTCTCAAATTTTTTATATAGACGTTTTATTTCCTCTGGTTTATGTTGAAGATCACCATCCATTACTAAAATATTTTTAAACTTTGCTTTTGAAAAACCAACGGTGCACGATTTGGACAAATCTCTTGGTTTTTTTTTTCTAATATAGAATTTGAGTTTTTTGAATTTTTTTTTTAAATTTTTTAATTTATCTTTTGAACCATCGTTAGAGTCATCGTCTACAATAATTACTTCAAAGTTATTTTTTTTAAATGACTTGTTTATTCTTTTTAAAAGCTCTTCTAAATTTTTTCCTTCATTATAAACAGGTATTACAATCGATAGTCCCATATTTTTGGTAGCGGGAAGTGGGATCGAACCACTGACCTCGGGCTTATGAGTCCCGCGCTCTAACCAACTGAGCTACCCCGCCATTAAATTCACGTTGATATATACTACTTTTATTTTTTCTTTCAAACAAGTTTTGGTTAATCGCACCAGCCATCTTTAGCTATTAAAACAGGATAGTACTCTTTAGATGTCTTTACCCACAAAGCTATTTGTTTTTTACTTGAGCCACTTGAGCACTCGGTCTCGTCAAATCTCATTCTACCATCTGTATCTTTTGATCCATTTCTTGCTGTATAAACGACACCCTCATCACCACCGTAAGGATTTTTCCAACCCTGGTCTAAAAAATAATTTATAAAAACTTCATTCATTGAATTTATTCCGCTCGCATCATTTTCTGCATCACAATTAATTGTTCTTGTTGAGCTAAGCTCCAAAGTACTGCTTGTCGATAATTCACATAGAGCAAGTTTACTTTTTATAAATTTGATAGCTTGAGAATGATTTTGAAGTGTAGCATTTCTTTTAGCAGCACTTGTATATCCGTTATATGCTATAACCCCAACAGCAGCTAAGGCACCAATAATAGCAACTACAACAAGTAATTCAATTAGAGTAAAACCTTTATTATTTTTTATAAAAGATCGATTTTTCAATTTAACAGAACCAATTTTTAAATTTTTCTTTATTTTGAATTAAATAATTTGGCAATAATTTATTATTTATTTTTTTTAGCTTATAATTATAATTCCATTTATTTTGATTTTTTTGATCAGCGAAATGATTATAGAAAACAATACCATTTTCAATATAATACTTTAGTTTTTTGATTGTAATTCCACTTTCCTTAAATTCATCATGATGGCCAAAATTATTTAATTTTTCATAAAGATCTTCTGGTGTTTTTAAGTTTGTAAAGTGCCAGCCTCCATCATCGATAATCTCTAGATTTATTAATTTATTTTCTGAAAAAAAAGTATCCACTCTCCAAAATGGATATTTTTTTCCTTTTAAATTATTAAGCCACGAAAAAGATTTTAATGATTTTTTTTTACATGCTTTTGATCCAAACCAAGGCATTAGGTCGTAAAAAAGATCAAATTTATAATAAAAAAAAAGTTGCTTAAATAAAATAACATTTTTATTACATTTTAAAAATTTATTTGAGTCTAGATTTGGTATTTCATCATTGTCACTTAATATTATTAAATCATCTTCGGAAGCATCTTTTATTGCTTTATTCATATAGTTGTATGATAATTCAATTCGCTTGATGCTATTTAACCTTTTGTGAACATTGTTTTTTTCAACCTTAATTAAATCATCTGGCTCTTTATCTATGACCAAATATATGATTTTGTCTTTATATTTAGGATAATTATTTATATCAAAATTTAATTTTTTTCTTTTACCACTATGTGAATATAATGATTCTGTTACAACAAATTTTTCAACATGTTTATCTAAAATACTAAATCTAACATCCATCATCATATGTTCTGAGTAAAATGTTGTACAATCGTAAATTTTCATTTAGTTTTAAAAATAATGAATTAATATCAATTTTAATTATACAAATATATTAATAAATGGCTCATCCTAAAATATACTGCATAACCAATATTCAATCAGAAAAGTTAGAAAAATTACGTGTAAATCTAGTAGGGGTTGGAAGAAATAGCTTCAACTCCAATTATATTAAGTGTGATGGAGGAGAAAATATTAACTTTAAAGAAAAAAATTATTCAGAGCTAACATTTCATTATTGGTTTTGGAAAAATAAATTTAAAAATTTTTCTAATGAGGATTGGATTGGCTTTTGTCAAAGAAGAAGGTTTTGGCTAAAATCTAAGAACGAAAATATCGATAAGCCATTAGAAGAAATAATTCTAAATGAAATTCCTAATGAATGGAAAAATTATAATGCTGTAATTTGTGAACCAATACAACTTAGTACAAGGTTTATGAAAATTATAAAGAGGGGCTGGAAAAACTTAATTAGAGATCCTAAAATTTTGTTTAATTTAAAAAATTCAAGCATAAAACTTCACTTTGATATGCACCATGGTTTTGGAATTTTGGATAAAGCAATTGATGTCTTAAAGAAAGACGATCGTGAGGAATTTAGAAAATATGTAAATACAAGATCTTTTTACAATCCACATATAATGTTTATATCGAAAAAATATATTATGGAAAAATATTTTAGTGATGTTTTTCCATGGCTATTTGAATGTGAAAAAATTTTTGGCCTAGATAATTTAAAGGGATACGACCAAACAAGATTGTATGCTTATTTATCAGAAAGATATTTATCTTTTTGGTTTAAAAAATATTCGAAATATATTGAATGGCCTTGGGTTTTTAGAGATATAAATTAATTTTTAATTTTAATATTCCCAATATAAAACATAAGAACGCAATACTGTAGCAAAGCATAAATAGCTATAGGTATAAAGTAAACAACATCGCTATAAATTAAAGATCCAATTACAAAACCCATTGCACCATTTTGAAGTAAACCTTCAATTAAAATAGCTCTTCTTGATGCAATATCTTTTACAAAAATATTTACTACTGTAAAAACTATAATCACAATAAATACAAGTAACGAAATGATAACTACACCAATATCGTCAAAATAATTTATTAAATTATTTCTTTCCATAAATATTGCAATAAATACAATAATTAAAAAAATTCCAAATGCTAAACGATCTAAGAAAAAAATTTTTTTTTCAAATACAACTCGAAATTTCTTCCTACAATAAATACCCAAAAAGACTGGTGCTGTTATAAATAAAAATGTTTTAATTGAAAAAATAATTAAATTTAACTCAAAAAAACTTTGATAAATAAATTTACCAAAAAGATTTAAATATAATGGAACAGTAATAAAAGATAATAAAGCACACAATGAAGTTAATGTAATTGATAAAGAGACATTGCCATTTACTAGTTTCGTAGCATAATTAGACATTGCAGCAGATGGCATGATTAATAATAAGAATACTCCAAATTGAAATTCGGGTGTTAAATTAATTAAAGATATAAGTATTAAACCAATTATAGGTAATATGATTATTTGACAAATTAAACCAACTATAAGGTTTTCAAAATTCTTAAAAACTCTTACAAAGTTTCTTATTGTAAGATTGAGACCTAATGCAAACATGATGAAGAAAACACCTGCTGGACCTACTAATTTAACAAATTCCATTATTATATAGGCTAATTAATAATTTAATTTTTTGTAAATATATAAATTTTTCTTGATGTACTTTCAATAATATTATTATTTCTCGATAGAATTATTTTAAATAAAATGAAAGAAACTCTTAATATATTCTCAACTGAAATTCAGGAAAGTCATATTTCAAATATATACACAAAAAATTATCATGCATTGCATACTGATTATCTAGAGTTACAACGAGATTGGCTTCACAGAGCTTATAATCAATTTCAGGATCTTGATAAGTATTTTATTCTTATAAGTTTAGTTAACAAAACAATGACAGCGTATAGTGATTATATGCTTAATTATACTTGGGATGAGTATTATCAGGCAAAAGAAATCGAATTAAAAAAATTTAGTATTGTTGATATTGCAAAAGAATTAGCTATCTCAAAGGAGACTGCAAGAAGAAAGATTTTAGAATTAGAAAAAGCAGGTGTTTTAAAAAAAAATAAAAAAAGCTTGACTATTCAACGTGATGGTTTTGAATTTCAGAAGCCCTTAAATTCTATAAAACACATATCAAAATTATTATCAAGTTTTTCAAAAAAACTTTTAGAAAATAAAATTATTAAAAATCACATTTCTACAGATGACTTTATATCTTTAATCAAAACTAATTATACACAATGCTGGAGATATTTTTTAGATTTTCAAATTGAGTTTATGACAGACTTTAAAAAAGTTTTTTTTAAAGATTATGAAACATTCTCAATATGGGCAACTATTGTTTATAATCAAAATTTACATTTCAATAATAAAATTAAGGGGGATAGAAATTATACTAAGTTTTTAGATAGCATAACTGATGAGGGAACCAGATTTTCAAAAGATCTTCTAAGCTTGAGTGGAAGTTTTGGATTAAATGCCATGACAATATCTGATTTAACTGGTGTTCCAAGACCAACCGTAATTAGAAAGTTAAGAAAACTAGAGAGAGAAAAGTTTATTATAAAAAATGATTTAAACCTTTATAGTATTCATTCAGGTCAAAAAGTTAGTGTTGAGATCGAAAAAATGAGATTTAAAAATATGCAAAGAATTTCAACTATGATTTGTAAATTATTAAATACAGCTAGACTTAATTTGAAAAAATCTTAAAAAGAAGCGATAAATGCAGTTATTAATATTACTGATGAAATGAGACTTAAAAATATTAAATTTTCTTTTTTTTCTTTCTTTTTTTCTGCTCTTACTTTTTCTAATAAAATATTAATGTCTACTTTTTGAGATGGTTTACGTTCCTCTTGTATTTCTTGATCTTCTAAGAAAGTCTCATTCGCGGGTTTTCTTAAAATTTGTTCTGTAGACATAACCCAATAAATCACGAGAAACGAATCAATACAACTATTAGGTTGTTCAAATTGAGGTTAAGAATTGATTCAAATCGTCCAGGATGAGTATTCGCTCTCAGATTGTCTTAAAGTTATTTTGATTGAGAGGTTTAGCCAAATACTCTGCCTCGTATTTTACTTTGCCCACTTCTACATAAATCTTGCTCTTACTAATGTCCAAATTAGACAAATCTTTCTCTACATATCCAAAAGTCAGATTTTTATTAAAATTAAAAGAATAATTCCCAGAAGTAGTTCTTCCTATAATCTTGTCATCTAAATAAATTGGTTCATCATGAAGTAGTAAAGGTTCCCCAGCTTTTTTACTTTTTAAAGTTAGCATCGTCATTTTTTTATTGGGCTCTTTATCTTTAATTTTTAGTAATGCGTCTTTTCCTAAAAAGTCAGTATTCTTTTTATAGCTAATTGCAAAACTTAAACCGGCTTGATATTGATTTTCCTCAGGCGATATATCGTGTCCCCAATGTAAAAAACCACTTTCCATTCGCATTGTATCCATTGCATGCATACCGCAATGAACTAAATTATGATTTTTTCCCTCAGCAACAATTGCTTTATATAAATTTTTAGCATCAGAATTTTCTATATATAACTCAAAACCTAACTCACCTACATATGAAAGTCTCTGAGCCCAAACCTTAATATTATTAATTTTTACATATTTACCAAAACCAAATTTAAAGCTATCATTAGAAAAATCATCTTTGCTTATTTTAAAAAGTAAATCTCTTGATTTTGGTCCAAACAAACCCAAACAGCAATAATCATCGGTTACATCTTTAAACCCCACTTCATCTGAAATATTTTTTAAAATAAAAAACTTATCTCTTTCTCTTGTTGCTGCAGAGCTTATTATTCTAAAATAGTTTTTATCTAAACAAACGACTGTGCAGTCAATTTCTATTCCACCATCTTTATTTAATATTTGTGTATAGGTTGTTTTACCAGGCGTCAACTTAATGTTTGCAGTGCAAATTTTTTGGAGATCCTCAAAGCTTTTTTCTCCTCTTAAATCAAATTTTGAAAAAGGACTTAATTCAAACAATCCAACATTTTTTTTTGTATTTTTAGTTTCATATTCAACTGATGGATACCAGTTTTGATAGCCATAACTATATTTATATTCTGCTGGTGATCCATTTAAGTTAAACCACATTGGTCTTTCGTATCCTCCTGAAACACCAAAGCATGCTCCAGCTTTTTTAAGCTCATTATGATACGGAAGTAACTTTTGATTTCTTGATGTTTTATGTTGTTTGTAAGGCCAATGCATTCCATAAAGATCGCCCAATGTTTCGGTTATTCTTTCTTTAATAAAATCTATATTTGAGTGAAAGTTTTGAAATCTTTTTATATCATAAATAAATAGGTCTTCATTAATATGGCCACTCATCATCCACTCGGCTGTAACTTTTCCGACACCTCCTCCACTTCCAATTCCAATACTGTTTAGACCACAGCAAGCAAATAAATTTTTAATTCCCGGTATTTCTCCTAACAAAGTATTTGTGTCAGGTGTAAATGATTCAGGCCCTGCAAAAAATTTTCTAATTCCTGCTTTTTCTAAAATTGGTGCTCTTTTAATTGCAGCGGCAAGATATGGTTCAAAATGATCAAAGTTTTCTGGAAATTCCCCAAAAGAAAAATCTTCTGGAACTCTATTTGTTTTATTAAATGCAGGAATTGATTTACCCTCAAAAATTCCAACCAACATTTTACCAGCATCTTCTTTTAAATATAAACTATCATCAAAATCTCTTAATACAGGAAGATCTTTTGGTAAATCTTTAATAGACTCAGTAATAATATAAAAATGTTCTGCAGGATAAAGTGGAACACTAAACCCCATATCCTCACCAATTTGTCTAGACCACATTCCTGTTGCTAAAACAATATATTCACATTCAATTGTTTTTCCATTTACTACTACACCTGAAACTCTTCCATTTTTTTTTAAGATTTTTTGAACTGGCGATTTTTCAAATATTTTAACACCCTCTTTTTTAGCTGCTTTAGCAAGTAAGTTTGTTACTCCTACTGGATCTGCTTGACCATCTCCGGGCATAAAAATTCCACCTAGGACACCATCATTATTAATTATGGGATATTTTTTTTTAATTTGATCTAAGTTTAGTACTTCAACATTTACATCATATAATTGAGCGGTAGTTGCTTGTCTTTTTAATTCTTCCCATCTGCCTGGTGTTGTAGCAACTGATAATGCACCATTGAGTTTTAAACCAGGGGAAAAGTCTATTTCTTTTTCAAGTTTTTTGTATAAATCTAAAGAGTATTTTCTTATTTTAGTTATTCCCGCAGAGGGTCCTAATTGACTAACCAAGCCAGCGGCATGCCAAGTCGTACCTGAGGTTAGTTGATCTCTTTCAAGTAAAATTGTATCTTTCCAACCAAACTTTGCCAAATGGTATGCTGTTGAACAGCCAACTACACCACCACCAATTACAACAGCTTTACAATTATTTGGTAATTTTTTTTCCATTTACAGCATCTGTAAACCTACACCAGTTTTTGGATAGGTATAGAGATTATAATTCGCTGTAAGTTCGTCTCCAGCTTTAATATCTTTTGCAGCAACCATAAAAAAATACTTTGCATCTGGTTTTTCTTGCAGATTAAAGAATACATTTTCACCATCATTTTCTTTGCCTGGAAATTTCTTCGTATCAGAATCAACGTCTAAAATATCTCCGAATTTAAGTTTAGGTAAAGAGTCTGTAACCATTCTTACAACTGATGGAACATCTGAATGGTTATAGAATCCTCCTAAAGGCGTTCTAATATATTTATTTTCAAATTGTTCATCTCTAATATGAGTAACACCAATAAATGTATTTTTTTTTATATCAATATTTGTAAACAAACCTAATCCTTCGATTGGTGAGTTTTTTATTGTTAAGCCTTCAGGTAAAGGTCTGTACATTATGCTATGGCCTCACTGGGTGATAAATATTTATGTCCAAAAACATCTGCTACAGCTTTATAAGTTATATTCCCTTTATGAACGTTAAGACCTGCTAAAAAATTTTGATCATTTTTAAGAGCTTTTTGATAACCATCTTTTGCTAACTTGGATATAAAAGGTAGAGTTGCTTTATTTAAAGCCAAAGTAGATGTTCTAGGAACACCACCAGGCATATTTGCAACGCAATAATGAACAATATCATCAACAATATATGTTGGTTTAGCGTGTGTTGTTGGTTTACTTGTTTCAACACATCCACCTTGATCGATAGCAACATCAACTATTACAGATCCTCTTTTCATTCCTTTTAGCATTTTTTTTGTTACTAATTTTGGTGCTTCAGCGCCAGGTATTAATACTCCACCCACTAATAAATCACATTCCGAAATTAACTTTTCAAGATCAATTTTATCACTATGTTGTGGTATTATTTTATCTCCGAACATTTCTGAAAGTTGTTTAAGTCTTGCCTCTGATTTATCAACTACATGAACCTTAGCTTTTAAACCTGTTGCAATTATTGCTGCATTCTCTCCTACTACTCCTCCACCAAGTATAACAACGTTTCCAGGCTCAACACCAGGAGCTCCACCAAGAAGTACTCCTCTACCCTTTTGATTTTTTTCTAAACAATGAGCTCCAGCTTGAACTGACATTCTTCCTGCAACAGCACTCATAGGTGCAAGCAAAGGTAAGCGACCATTGTTATCAGTAACTGTTTCATAAGCTATACAAACACCCTTTGAGTCTATTAATCCTTGGGTAAGTTCTTTTGCAGCTGCTAAATGTAAATAAGTAAATACAATTTGATTTTCTTTAATCATTTTAACCTCATTTGATAGAGGTTCCTTCACTTTTACAATTATTTCTGAATCGTTAAATATATCCTCGGCTTTATCAACTAATTTTGCACCTGCCTTTTTGTATTGTTCATTATCAAAACCAGCTTCTACTCCTCCATTTTTTTCAACTAATACTTCGTTGCCATTTGAAGTTAAAACTTTCACACTATCAGGGGTTAAGCCAATTCTATTTTCTTGAGGTTTAATTTCTTTTGGAACGCCAATTTTCATAATATTTTCCCTGTTGCCCTAACAAAATGAAAATTAATTTTTTTTACTTTTCGAATAGTTAGTAATACCAGTTCTCAGTTTCTCAATAATCTCATCAATATGTTTTTTTTCAGAAATAAACATTGGAGCAATTATTAAACAATCTCCTGTAGCTTTAAAATTAACTCCTGCTTCGTAACAATGTTTAAAACAAGTGAACCCAGCTACACCAGGTTTTTTGTCCATTTTTAAATCTATACCACCCATCATTCCGTATCCTCTTATATTGTCTACAATATCAATATCTTTGAGAGAGAATAAACCTTCTTGAAAGTATGGTGACATGTCTTTAGCTCTATTAAAGATGTCATCTTTTTCGAATATTTCTTGAACTGCTAGTGCGGCTGCAACTGAAATTGGGATTCCTGAATATGTATATCCATGAAATAATTCAATTGTTCCTTTTGGTGAACCATCCATAATTGTATCATAAATTTCATCTTTACATGCAACAACTCCCATCGGACTAATTCCATTTGTTGTTGCTTTTGCCATTGTCATCATATCAGGTGTAACTCCAAATTCTTGTGCTCCAAATGCAGATCCCATTCTTCCCCAACCTGTGATAACTTCATCGAAAATTAATAAAATACCATGCTTGTCACAGATCTCTCTTAATCTTTGTAGATAACCTTTTGGAGGGACTAAGGTTCCTGTTGATCCAGCAACTGGTTCAACAATACATGCTGCAATATTTTCAGCTCCAAAATTTATACAAATTCTCTCTAGGTCATCCGCCATTTCTGCTCCCGTGTCAGGCTGACCACTTATAAATTTATGCTCTGGTAGATGTGTATGTCTCATATGTAATACGCCTGGCATTAAAACACTTGCAAAAGTTTTTACGTTATTAATCATTCCTCCAACAGAGGTCGCTCCAATATTCATTCCGTGGTAAGCTCTTTCTCTTCCTACAAATCTGTATCTATGACCGTGTCCTCTTGCTTTATGGTATGCAATTGCAATTTTTATTGCAGTTTCAACTGCTGTTGAACCACAAATAGTGTAAAACATTTTATTAATAGTGCCTGGTGTATGTTTAGAAATTTTTGTTGCTAAATCAAATGATCCACCAAAACCTTGTTGAAATGGCTGACAATAATCTAACGTTTTTAATTGATTTGTAATAGCATCAATAATTTCTTTTCGACCATGTCCAAGTGGATTACAAAAAAGACCTGAACTTGCATCAATCATGGTTTGCCCTTCATGATTTTTTAAATAACATCCTTTAGCCTCAGTAATTAATCTTGGTTTTGCTTTAAAGTCTTTGTTGGATGTAAATGGCATCCAATGTTCATTTAAAGAATTTGGAATTTTGTTTTTATTTTCTGAGCTCATTATAGAATATATTTAGACTATTACATTATTCTTAACTAGAAAAATATAATAACAATAGCGCGTCATATTATACAACTTTTAGTTGTTTTAATTAACTTAAAGCGAACTAAATGATCATTTACATCGTGTTGAATATGAACTTAAATGCTGTTTATTAATAATTATCAAAGGGGATATATATGAGAAAAATAATAAGCTATCTTCTAGGAGTAATTGTTGCTCTTAACTTGAGCATTTCTGTTGCAAATTCTGCAGCAAATGAAGTTAGAGTTGCTTACTTTTTAGAATGGCCAAGTCCAAATCTAGAGGACATGCAGAAGAAAAATTTTGCTAAAGCTCTAGGAGTGCCGGTTAAGTGGACTAACTTCACAAATGGTGGAGCAATGACTGATGCTATGTTAGCAGGAGACATTGATATTTCTTACTCACAAGGTTTAGTACCATTCATTAACGCAGTAAAATCTAAAGCGCCTATTAAGTTGGTTGATATTGCTATGGAATATGGAATGGGTGGAACAACTTGTGTAACTTCTAATGCATCTGGAATTACAAAAGCTAATGCTACAGAATTAGAAGGTAAGAAAGTTGCTGTACCGCTAGGAACAATGGCTGAATACGTTTTTGATGAAAGTATGAAAGTTGTTGGAGCTGACAGAAAAAAAATGGATATTATACAAATGGATCCTGAAGAAGGAGCTGCTGCATTAGTAAGTGGTGATGTTGTAATGGCATGTTTATTTGGTGGTAATTCAATTAAAGCTGCAACTGCAGTTGGAACTAGATTACTTACAGTTCAAGAAGCTAGAGACGCTGGAATACTTGGAATAGATATTACTTCGGTAACTACAAAGTTTATGAAGGAAAATCCTGGTATGCTTAGAACTTTTATTGAAGTAACACATGAAGCAAATGCTAGATATAGAGCTGGTAAAAGCGATATGAATTCTATGTCAAAAGCTTCTGAGATGAAAGTTTCTGATATGAAAGAAACTTTGAGTGGCTTCAAATTTCTGACTCCAGAGGAGACTAAAGAGTCTATGACTAAAGGAAATCTTGATGCATTCTTAAAAGGAATGGGAACACCAAGAGGAAACGTAGACACTAGTTTCTTACCTCTATAATTTGAAGGTAAATTAAAATTAAATAGGCGCCAATTTTTTAAATTGGTGCCTATTTTTTTTATTCAAATTTTAATATAAAGTTATTTTATGAGCGATCTTATTTCTCAAAATTTAAATATGATTTTTAAATCTCCAAAAGGAGAAACTGTACATGCGCTCAAAGATTTAAATTTTACAATTAAAAAAGGTGAGCTTTTAACTGTGCTGGGACCATCAGGTTGTGGCAAAACCACTTTATTAAATATTGCAGCTGGTTTTATCAGACCAACATCTGGAACAATAACTCTAGGCAATAATGAAATTAACGGACCAGGTGTAGATAGAGGTATGGTATTTCAACAAGGCGCGCTTTTTGAATGGTTAACAGTTTCTGAAAATGTAAACTTTGGATTAAGAATGAAGAAAGAAGATCCTGTTTCAACTGCAAAAAAAGTTGAGGAGTGGTTAGAAATAGTTGGTCTAAAAGGTTTTGGAAATACTCCCACTTATCAATTATCAGGCGGTATGCAACAAAGGGTAGCTCTTGCAAGATGTCTAATTAATGATCCAGATTTAATTTTAATGGATGAACCATTAGGAGCGCTTGATGCATTAACGAGAGAAAAAATGCAATCACTTGTTTTAAAAATCTGGAAAGAAACAGGTAAGACAATTATTTTAATTACTCACTCGGTTGAAGAAGCTTTATTATTAGGAGAAAGACTATATGTCATGGCACCAAGGCCAGGAAGAATTCATAAAGAATATAATCTACCTTTTGCTGAGATGGGTCTTAAAGAAGATTTAAGAGAGATTAAAAAGAATAAAGAATTTTCGTCAAAAAGAGAGGAAATACTCTCCATGATTTGGGACATGGAAGAGGAAATTATGGGGAAAGAAAATTAAATGCTAACCCAAATTATCACAATATTAATCCTAGTATCGATTGTTGGATGTATCCTTTATGGACGTAGACTAATTAAAACTGAAAAAGTTGATGCAGTTTTTGGTAATCCGGAAAGGGCAAAAGGTGGAACACATTGGATAATTGTTGGTAGTAGCGCGATTTTATTGATTTGGCTTTATTATTCTTGGGATATAGCAAAAGGATTTTATCCAAAATCAGCTAATGAATTATGTCAAGTTGCAAAGGTTAATGAGTCATTACTAGGGTTGAAGTACCAATTTCCAATTGAGGAAAGAGAATTTAAAAGCACATCAATTATAAAAATAGAAAACAAAAATCTAAAAAAAATAACTGCAGAAATACAAAATTCTCCAGATTTAAACAATCAGCAAAAAACAATTTTGCTTGAGTATATTAATAAAACTGGCCAATTAATTCCTCTACTTACAAACGATAGTTTAATGGAAACAGATACAAGAATTAAAATTAAAGAAATGACTGATGAGTTACGATTATTAAGCTCAAACTTTAAGAAAAAAGACTATCCATTTGAAACAGAAAAAGAAAAAAATGAAAGACTGATTGCTATATCAGAGCAAGGTGATTGGGGGATCATAAAAGTCAGTGCTGGAACTGGTTCAATTGAAAATACAATTGAAGTTCCATTAGTTCCTGCAACCGATAGAGGTTTAAAATTTCATGCTGCGGCAGAAGAGTTAACGCTTATAAATGATAAGTTTTTCAAGTTAAGAAACCATAATCCCCAATTCAAAAATTCAATTAAAAAACTAAAAGAAGACATTAAAGAATACAGAAAAAGTTTAAATGATACTGAGGAAGTAGCATCGAGTTTTGCAAAAGATATTGTTAAAATTGCAAGAAGAATTGAATTTGCAAGTATCTATCCGCCAAATGCTCTTAATGATATGCAAAATGCAATCATTGAGTTTGATAATCTTCAAAAATCTGAGCAAGGTGGTTTAAGATTAATAGATATACTTTTATTTCCTGCTGGAACTATTGTTTCAAGTGGAACTAGTTGTTCTGAACAAGGTTCAGGAAGATGGTTGCCAAAACCATCTGATACATTGAATAAATTTATATTAATGTCGAAGCCAAGTGTTGGTTATAAAAATATTCCTTTACTTTGGATTGATATGATGGATGTAAGTAAAATAATTGGCTTTATTTTACCTGACTGGATAGCAGACATTTTACCAGGTGATTATCCAGTTCATACCAAAGATGGGATTGTAAAACAAAATTTTAAAGGACAGGTTCTTAAATTAGTGACTGGTGATTTTAAATTATTTAAAATTCCTGTTCCTTACGGACATATTTGGGACTCTTTCTTAAGAGTATTTTTAGGATTAATTTTTGGAATTATAATTGGTGTCCCTTTAGGATTATTTATGGGATTAAATCGATTTGCTAAAGGATTTTTTGATCCTCTGATTGAATTATATAGACCAGTGCCACCTTTGGCTTGGGCTCCTTTAATTATATCTGTACTTGGTATCGATAATACTGGAAAAGTATTTCTGTTATTCATGGTTTCACTGTCTATTATGATTATTTCAGCAAGAGCGGGTGCATCAGGAACACAGCTATCTAAAATTCATGCTGCACATTCTCTTGGGGCATCAAAAAAACAGATATTAAGACACGTAATATTTCCAAATTCTCTTCCAGAAATTTTAACTGGTATAAGAGTTGCAGTTGGAATGTGTTGGGGAACTTTAGTTGCTGCAGAATTTTTAGCTGGAACAACCGGAATTGGTTTTGTTGAAAATGTCGCAAAAAAATACTTTCAGTATGAGGTTATTTGGATAACGATATTTATAATGGGTATGCTGGGACTTTTATTCGACGTTACATTAAGAAAAATAATCGATAAAACAATTCCATGGCGTGGAAAAGGATAATATTTTTTATATTTTTTATTTCATCTATAGTTCAAGCAGATGAAATAAGTCTCAAAAAAATTATCGATTTATATGACCCTTGGGGATCTTCTTTTATAAATAAAAATGAAATTATTCTCACAGAAAAAGAAGGTGAAATTAAAATAGTAAATATTAATACAAAAAATATTTTTAATGTTGAACATAATCTTAATTTTTTGGTCGATGGACAAGGAGGGTTGTTAGATATTTTACATAAGGATAACAATATTTGGATTTCATACACTGAAAATAGAGGGGATTGGAAAACAAGCACATCTATAGCAAGAGCTAAATTAAATAAAAAAAAATTATCTTTTTCTAATATATTTCAAGCTGAACCTCCAATAGACTCTGGATATCATTTTGGATCAAGGTTGGTAATTAAAGATGATTTCTTGTACGCATCTGCTGGTGAAAGAGGTGGAGGAATGATTGCTCAGGATCCAACCTCTCATCCTGGAAGTATTATTCGAATTCATTTAGATGGTAGTATTCCAAAAGATAATCCAAAATTTACTGGTAAGGATAATTGGTTACCTGAAATTTTCCAAATAGGTGTTAGGAATCCTCAAGGACTTTTCTTGTCCCCTTTTGATCAAAAAGTTTATATGTCAAATCACGGTGCAAGAGGTGGAGATTGGTTTGGTGAAGTCAAAAAGGGAGAAAACTATGGCTGGAAAATATTAGGATGGGGTGGAAAAAATTATAGCGGAACAAAGATTGGTCCTAAATGGAAACCAGGTTTTACTAAAGCAATAAAGTATTGGGTTCCATCAATTGCAGTAAGTGCAATAACAATCTACAAAGGAAAAGAATTTGAGGAATGGAACGGTTTAGCATTAATCACATCTTTAAAAGATATGTCGTTAAGGTCACTTGATTTTTCAAACCTTCAAGATGTTAAAGAAAAAGTTATTTTTAAAAATCAAATTGGACGAATAAGAGATATACAAGTGCATCCAACCACTGGTAAGATATATTTTTTAACTAAAGATGCATTATGGTTGATGGAAAAAAATTAAAACAACAAATAATCCAAATTTTTAAAAAACATGGTTTAAATGAAAAGCATGCAAATATTGCATCAAGTGCAATCATTAATGCAGAAATAGTTGGCGCACATACTCATGGTCTCTCAAGATTAAAAATGTATTGTGACCGAATAAAGAAAAAAGTAATAAATCCAAAGCCAAAAATAAAAATTAAAAAAATTTCACAATCAATTTCTCATATTGATGCTAATAACAGTATAGGATTTGTAGCTGCTGACATTGGTATTAAACAAGCAATAATAAATGCAAAGAAAACAGGAATTGGATTAGTTGGCATAAAAAATAGTGGTCACTATGGTTTGTCAGGGTATTTCGCTGAACAAGCAGTAAAAAAAAATCTTATAGTCTTATGTTTTACAAATGCACCTCCAGCAATAGCACCTCATGGTTCAAGAAAAAAATTATTTGGTACAAATCCAATATGTTTTGGATCCCCTACCTCATCAAAAATACCATTTATTTTAGATACTTCAGTTTCTGAAATTAATAGAGGTAAAATAAGAGTTGCTGCCAAAACAGGAAAAAAAATTCCTGCCGGTGTTGCTTTAGATAAATTTGGTAAACCAACAACCAATGCGAAAAAGGCTTTACTAGGTGTTCAGTTGCCGTTGGGTGGATTTAGAGGATCAGGTTTAGCTTGGATGGTTGATATATTAAGTGGAGTTATGACTGGTGCTAACCATGGTGGAAAAGTCAAAGATCCTTTTGATGACTTTTCAGGACCACAAAATGTTGGGCATATGTTTTTAACAATTAAACCAAATTTATTTGTGGGAAATTTCAATGAAAAGATAAAACAAAATATTAAAAGGGTTAAGGGTTTGCCTAAAATCAAGGGTGTGAAAGAAATTTTGTACCCAGGACAAAACAAGCAGAAAAGATTCAAAAAAAACGTAAATAAAAAAATATATATTTCAGAAAATATTAAAAATGATTTAGAGAGTTTAATTGCTTCTTGACAATTAATTATCTCTAATTATAGTTTTTTTCATAAGTTTAAAATTATGGAATCAATAAAAAACTGGTTTATAGACGCAGCAAATATACTGTTTGATGATACAAAAAATGATCTTCGAGCATTACCAAGAACTGTAAGATTACAAATATTACTGGTTTTAAGTTTTATTTGGTCAACAGTATTTAGCTTGTATGTGTTTTCATATGCTACATTTGCTTTCGGATGGGCAGGAGTTTTTATTGCACATATTGGTTTAATATTTGCAACATACTGGACTTTTAAACAATTCCATAAAGCAGAAGCGCAATCATCCAGTGTATTTAAAGTAAAAAATTATAGTCCATTTAAGATTATGGCTTTAGTTTTTATTATTGTGTTTATGTTTGTTTTTTCAAAAGGTATTGAAGTATTGACAAACACAAACTCTTATAAGATACCTTATGACGGTCCTGATAAGTCTGCTTTTGAAAAGTGGCTGCCGTTTACAAAAGGAAAATAATGGAAAAAATTACAAAAAACATTCAATTAGTTTTACTTATAATAATTCTCATAAGCACAATTATTGCTGTGGGAATTGAAATTTATACAATGTTTGTAAATAAAAACGTTACTCTAGCAGATTTATTATTAATGTTTCTATATTTAGAAGTGCTTGCAATGGTAAGAGTATTTTGGGATCAGCAATCTATAAGTATAACTTTGCCTTTGCTTATAGCTATTACTGCTTTAGCTCGATTTATAATTCTACAAGGTAAGGAAATGGATCCTTCTGCTCTTGTGTATGAAGCAGTTGCAATAGTTTTAATTGCAGCAGCAATTGTAATTTTAAGATTAAGACACAGCGATAAACTTGGTCTAAAGAGTAAAAAAGGCAGACGATAAAATAAGATCTGAAATTAATTTGAATTTCTTAAAAATAAGACAAACAATATTGAAGTTGCAAACATGATAAGGCTATATGTTGCAGCCGGAATAATATAAATACCTCCTCCAAACATTATTGTTCCAACAAATATAGCTAAAGTTCCATTTTGAAGTCCACACTCTATAGCGATAGTTTTTTTTTGTTTAATTCCTGAGCCAAAAAAATGAGCTAAAAAAAATGCAATTATCATCATTAATAAATTTAACGATAAAGTAATAATACCAGACTCAATGAAATAATTAACTATATTATCTTTCTCAGAATAAATAGCCCCTGTTAGAACGATTAAAAATAAAACTAAAGATATTTTATTTGCAATTGGTTCTAATTTTTGTGTAAATTGATTTAACATTTTTCTTATTATCATTCCTATTAAAGTCGGCACTGCTACGATTAAAAACATTTGCATTGCTACTGATAATAATGAAATATTTTTATTAACAATATTAAATCCAAGAAAATCCATAGAATTAAAAATTATAAATGGAACAGTTATAATGCTTAACAAACTGATAACTGCTGTTAGAGATATTGATAAAGCTACATCGCCTTTTGCATATGAGGTAAGTACGTTTGATGTAACACCACCTGGAGCTGCTGCAATAATCAATAATCCTACTGCAAGTTCTGGAGATATTGGCCAAACTTTGATTAATAAAATTGCAACAAAAGGTAAAATAAGAATCTGACTAAACATTCCCAATAAAAAATCTTTGGGTTGT
The DNA here is from genome assembly GCA_902626575.1 of uncultured Pelagibacteraceae bacterium. Lineage (GTDB taxonomy): Bacteria > Pseudomonadota > Alphaproteobacteria > Pelagibacterales > Pelagibacteraceae > Pelagibacter. The sequence continues at coordinate 86,428 of CACOFY010000002.1, forward strand.
TTTATTACTCTTATAAAATCTTGTGTGGTTAAACTGAGACCAAGAGTGAGCATTATGAATGCTAAAGCAATAGGTAAAATTTTAGTTACAATTTCCATTTTATGCCATAATAACTTAATATATACACATCATATAAATATGAAATGTAATAACAAATGCTATCAGATAAAGAAATAATTTGCCCGAACAATTTATTAGATGTTGCGCACAATAAAAAAGGTGTGCCAGTAGCTATAGTAAATGCAGGGAGATTATTACCAATGCAGTCAGCTATGGATGCGGTTAATGAAAATTTGATAGTTCCTATCTTAATTGGTGATAAATCTGAAATTGAAAAATGTGCTGAAGAATTAAAGTTTGATATCTCAAAGTTTAAAATCATTCATGAACCAGTAGAAAACAACACTGCAAAAGTTGCAGCAAAACTTGCTGCTAAGGGTGATATCAAAATTATTGTAAAAGGTCATATCCACACAGATATATTAATGAAAGAAGTTTTAAAGAGAGAATATAATTTACTTGGGAAAAATAGAATGAGCCATATTTGGCATATGACTTTAAATAAAGACGACCATCCATTGATAATTACTGATGGGGCTTTGAATGTATTACCAAATGTTAAAACTAAAATGCATATTTTAAGAAATGTGATTGATTTTTGTAATAGAATAGGAATATCCAGACCTAAAATATCTGTTTTATCTGCAACAGAGGAAGTTCTAGATAGTGTTCAAAGCTCTCTTGATGCAAAAGAAATAACTGAACTTGCAACAAAAGAAAAATTAAATGCAGATGTTTTTGGTCCTTTAGCATTTGATAATAGCATTTCAAAAAAATCTGCTGCAATCAAAGGTATAAAAAATATTGTTGCAGGTTCTGCTGATGTTTTATTAGTTCCAAGTTTTGAAACTGGAAATGGTTTAGTAAAAATGATGATTTATTTTATGGGAGCCTGCGCTGCGGGCGTTGTTGTTGGTGGAAAAGTTCCAGTGGTAATAACAAGTAGGTCAGATGATGCTCCAGCAAGATTAGCTTCGATTGCAGCTGCAGTTGTTGCATTAGATTAGCTTTTGATTTAAAAGTTTATAAAATTATGCCAATTAAATATCTTAAAAAGTCACCAAAAACATCTTCAACTGACGACAATAAAACAAAAGATATAGTACAAAAACTTCTTAATGATTTAGAAAAATCAAGAGAGGATGGGTGTAAAGAATTAACTGAAAAATTTGATAAATATAATGGAGAAATAATAGTTTCTGAAGAAAGAATAGACGAAATTAAAAAATCTCTTGATCAAAAAACAAAAGATGATGTTCAATTTTCTTATGAAAGAGTTAGAAAGTTTGCAGAAGCACAATTAAAAAATTATGGTCAAGATTTCGAGGTTGAATTATCGAAAGGTTTGTATGCTGGTCAAAAACTTATACCAGTAAATACTGCAGGTTGCTACATACCTGGAGGAAGATTTGCGCATATAGCTTCTGCTGTAATGAGTGTTACAACAGCTAAAGTTGCTGGTGTTAAAAATATTATTGCTTGCTCTCCACCAAAAGAAAAAGTGGGTGCTCATCCTGCAATAATTTATACAGCTAATTTGTGTGGTGCAGATAAGATTTTAAATTTAGGTGGTGTTCCAGCTATCGCTGCAATGACTTATGGAATGTTTGGAAATACACCAGCAGATATATTGGTAGGACCTGGTAATCAATTTGTTGCAGAGGCAAAGAGAATTTTATTTGGAAAAGTTGGAATTGATTTGTTTGCAGGACCAACTGAGATTGCAGTTATTGCAGATGAAACTGCTGACCCTGAAATTGTTGCTGTAGATTTAGTAGGACAAGCTGAGCATGGATATAATTCTCCTGCCTGGCTTTACACAACAAGTAAAAAACTTGCAGAAGATGTAATGAAAAGAGTTCCAGAATTAATTTCAGAATTACCTGAAATGCCAAGAGCTAGTGCTGAAGCAGCATGGAGGGATTATGGTGAAGTTATTTTATGTGATACTGACGAGGAAATGGCTTCTATTAGTGATGAATATGCACCTGAACATTTAGAAGTTCAAACTAAAAATCTTAAATGGTTTCACGATAGACTTAAAAATTATGGATCACTCTTCATTGGTGAAGAGACAACTGTTGCATATGGAGACAAGTGTTCAGGAACAAATCATATTTTACCAACTAAAGGTGCGGGTCGATACACAGGAGGATTATTTGTAGGAAAGTTCATTAAAACTTTAAGTTTCCAAAGAATGACTAAAGAGTCTACGAAAGAAGTTGGTGCAGCAGCGGCTAGAATTTCCAGATATGAAGGAATGGAAGCTCATGCTAGAACTGGTGACGTCAGACTAAGAAAATATGGTTACTCAAATTAGTGACAACTTATATTAAACTTCTTTAATCTCCAATAATTATAAGGCCAGGGTGTTAAAAAACCTACCAACAACATAATTGGTACAACCCACAACGTTAGTATAGCACCACCTGTTAAAAAATAATCAGTTAGGTTCATTGCGACTTCCATGCTGATCATTGAAATAAAGCTCATTCCCAATGCTGTTTTTAAAGCATTCAAAAATTTAAAATTTTGTCTAAACAAAATAATAGTTTCTAAAATAATGCTTGTTATCAAACCATTAATGATTGCAAGTATCATAATTCCTAGGACAGGAAATGGTATTTTTGTGATTTGAAAAAATAATATTGTTCCAAAGTCTCCAATTGCACAACCAAGCAAACACCAAGCTGTATTTTTTGCACTTCTTTTCCAAGTATGATTACAGTTCCAATGAAAATTATTTATATTTTCAGCTTCCATTATTAAGCAATTAGTTAGCTTGATCCCTTATTTTTCTAGCATGTATAAAAGATTTTATACATTGCATGGTAAAATAAAATCCTGTGATTGCTAACATAGCTTTTGAGAGATCTGCCCAAAAATTTTCAAATGCGGAACCAGTTACTATAGATCTTGCCAAATCTAAACCACCAAGAAAAGCAAAAAGCCCGAAAAGCACTACTATATGCATAAAAAGTTTTTTTTTATTAACAAATTTTATTGATAAATAAGAAAAAATTAAAATTGGTATGCCGATGAAAGCTGGAATATATGAAGTAAAGGAGTCACTGCCGCTTAGAAAGCTAATTATTACTCCCCAAATAATAAGTAATGACCCGTAATAAATTGAAAATTTTTCTATAGATACTCCAAATACTTTGAATTCTTGATTAGTATTTGTTTCCATATCTACCAGGTTATAATAAAATTAAGTTTTTTTCTAATCTAATTTAACACTAGCAACCATTCCTATTTGATAATGACCAGGAACATTGCATGCAATTTCAATATTCATTGCATTATCAAACTTCCAAACTAAGTCACCTTTTTCTTTAGGTGCTAATAAAACACTGTTGCTGTGTGAGTGTCCCATAGCTTTGTCCATTTTTGCCATTTTTTTCATTTTATCTCTATCGATCGTATCTGCTAACAAAATTCCATGTTCAACCATTCTTTCCATTTCTGGCTGATGTTTTTTATGCATCATTGCATTTGCGATATTAAATTCATGTACAAGATTACCTTCATTGATAACTTCAAATTTAATTGTTTCACCTTTTTTAATATTGAAAGACTTTGGCTCATAATAGTTATCATACATTTTTACTTCTATTATCCTATCAATCTCACTCAATTTTCCTTTGGATCCAATTCCCATATTTTTGTCAGCCAAAGATACGGAACTAAAAAACATTAAAATTGTCGTATATTTTAAAAATTTCATAAACATATTTAATTTTCCTTACTTATTTTATTGCAGACTTTTAATTTTTTCTAAAAAAGAATTTCCCCACTCATCTGAACCAGAGTCATCACCATCACATTCTTGTCTATCTAAAACTTTGTTTGCTTTTAATTGAATTAGTTTTTCATCTACTTTTTTACCCGCACCACAAAAAATATCATGTGATCTATCGCCTAATGCACATACGCTATAATTTAAATTTTGGAGCTCTTTTGATGATGCATTTAAATCATCCCAAAAATCTTCTCCATTAGTCGGCAAATCACCTTCTCCTGTAGTCGAAGTTACTATTGCTACATTTTTCATTTTTGCAAAATCCGTCATGCTGACGTCATTTAACTCTACTTTGTTTGTGGTGAATCCCATTTTTTGAGCTTTGTCGTTCAATACCTTAGCAACGTCTTCTGCATTCCCAGACATAGATGCCCACAGTATATTTAATTCTGTTTTCAATCTGTCTCCTTTAAATTGTCTTCTTTAGAAAGCTGTTCTTTTTCAATTTCAACATTTTTTTTTTTGTTAACTCTGTTATCAATAATATCTGCAAATTTATGATTTACATCTCTATGTCCTGCTTCATCATCTCTTATAACTTTTACAACATCTTTTAATGTAGCATGCAATGGTAAGTTCCAATAATTAATAGCTATTTCGGGAGCAGGTTGGTCTGGAATTTTTCCAGATTCAAGTTCGTTTAAATATTCAGTATAACTTACAACTGCCTCTTCCTCAAAATAACCAACTATTCTATGTGCGGTTCTTTGAGAAATTAAATATATTAGGGCATAAGTAATAATAAAAATAAATTGAGCAATTAATATTATGCCTCTTTCTATAAATGTTGGTTTTGCAATATGAATAAATGTCATAAGATGCATTCTTTCATTTTCAGCTTCGTCTAATAATGTTTTAATCCACCCTTTATCATCTTCCATCTTTCTTAAAGACTTTAAATGAATTAACATTCCTGCAACCATACCTGGAACGGCAGCAACTGTTTCAAGTACAACTGCTCTGTGCCCGTACCTTTTTTTGAAAAAAGTATCTGCAAGAAAACGCAAAAATTTCGTGAAAGATAAAGCTACCTTATCGCTAAAATTTTGCGGTTGAAAATGTCGATCTAAATTGCTCATACCCGACTTATTTAGTAGGATTTTAATAAATTCCAATGAGATAAATTTGTCACCTAGAACCTAAATATATCAATAAAAATTGAAAATTTCAGTCAAAACGTACAAAGCTATAAATGACATAAATGTAATTATGAAATAATTGATCATTTTCCAAACTTTTACACTTCTCAAATAGCTAGACATAAATTTTGATAAATAGCCAAGAGTAAAAAAAAACATAAAAGATAAAATTGATGCACCTATTCCAAAATAATATTTGTCTGTTATTTCAAAATTCTTAGATAAATTTCCTAAAAAAAATACTGTATCTGAATAGACATGTGGATTTAAATAAGTAAATGCTAATGTTTTAAAAATAATATTTTTTAATTTATTTTTTTCAGTTTTGATTTCAAAACTGACATCGCTATAATTAGTTCTTATTTTAGTAGTAATAAAATATATAAGAAAAAAAAATAATAAAATATTAAATATTAGTTCGATTTCTTTTGAGAAAAAATCATTGAAATATTCAAATAAAAAAATACCAAGAAAAATTAAAATTAAATCAGAAATTGAGCAAATTAAACAAACTGTAAAAATGTACTGCCTTTTTAAACCTTGCTCAATTACAAATATATTTTGAGCACCCAAAGCGAGAATTAAGCTTAAACCTGTGAAAACTCCTAATAATAAAAATTCCATATTTATTTATTATTTCTTATTTTATAAAAAAGATATAATTTATTTAAATGAATAAACGCACTGTTATAAATCCAATGAAATTAACTTTTGAACCATTTGATAATTATGGTGAACCAATCAAGGGCATGAGTTGGCATAAGATTAGTTATGATAAAGAAAAAGGTGAAGGGAGTTATATTTTGAAAATGGAACCTGGTTCTAAAAGCATTCCACACGAACATATAAACTATGAAGAGTTTTACATGTTAGATGGAGAATTGATTGATGCAGATGGCAAAGTTTTTAAAAAAGGAGACTTTGTAAGCTTTGAACCTGGGTCCACACACTCATCTTATACAAATAATGGTTGTTTAATTTTAGTTTTTATGAGATCAAGAAATAAAACAATTTAAATATAACTTTCTTTTATGATTGGAATATTAGGTGGGATGGGAACTCGAGCAGGTCTAGATTTCTGCAATAAAATTGCTGTGTTAAATCGTGGAAAATCAGATCAACAATATCCAAAATTTATTCTGTATAATAAATCAGATACGCCAAGACGACCTGAAAATTTAAAAAAATATCACAATGTTTTAAAAGAATTGATAAAGGGTTGCAAATTACTACAAAAGAATAAATGTAAATTTATAGTCATGCCATGTAATACAGCTCATTATTGGCAAGATGATATTCAAAAAAAAATAAGGATCCCTTTGGTAAGTATGCCAAAAGAAGTTTATCTTCACGCAAAAAAATCTTGTAAAAAAAATTCTAAGATTGGTATTTTATGTACAGAGGCGACTATTAAGACAAAAGTATATAGTAAATATTTTGATAAAGGATTTAAATTAGTTTCTCCTGGAAAAAAATTACAAAAAAATAGTGTTAATAAGGCAATTAAATTTGTCAAAATGGGTAAGGTAAGAGAGGCTGAAAAAGCTTTAAAGCCAGCTGTAAATTATCTAATTAAAATTAAATGTAAAAAAATTATCTTGGGATGTACAGAGCTTCCGATTGCTATTTTTGCTTACAAGTCATTTAAAAAAATAAGAGAGTCTAAAATATTTATTGATCCAAATTTGTTACTTGCTCAAGTATCAATGAAAAAATATAAAAGGTAAAACCAACAATCTTATAATAAAGATTGTTGGTTTTTAAATTTATGAATATTTATTTAGATGGATCTGGTACTTTTCTAAGATAAGGTTTAATTGCCTTCCAACCGTTAGGATACAATTTTTTAGCCTCATCGTCTTTCACAGCAGGCACAATTATTACTTCCTCGCCTTTTTTCCAATCAGCTGGGGTTGCTACCTTATGTTTGGCTGTGAGCTGCATTGAGTCAATTGATCTTAAAAGTTCAAGAAAATTTCTTCCAGTTGCCATAGGATAAGTTAAAAATAAGCCAATTCTTTTATCAGGTCTTATTATAAAAACCGTTCTCACTGTTTGGTTATCAACAGCAGTTCTTCCCATTGATGTTGTCCCAGCATCTCCCTCTAACATATTATAAAGTTTTGCAATTTTTAAATCCTCATCAGCGATTATTGGATAGTCTGGTTTATTTCCAGTGACATCTTTTATATCCTCTAACCATTTTACGTGGTCTGAAACTGGATCTACACTTAAACCAATTACCTTAACATTTCTTTTATCAAACTCGGGTTTTAATTTTGCAAGTGATCCTAGTTCTGTAGTGCAAACTGGAGTAAAATCTTTTGGATGGGAAAATAATACTCCCCAACTATCTCCTAACCATTCATGAAAAGAAATATCTCCTACAGTTGTCTTGGCTTTAAAATCTGGTGCTAAACTATTAATTTTTAATGTCATTTACCCCCCTAAATTGTTTTTCTAAATCCAATTATATGAAAGATTGAATAATGATGCAATTTTTAATAATATTAAAATCTATGATCTTTAAGCAATTATTTGATAATAAATCTTCAACTTATACGTACATTCTTGCAAGTGATAAAGGTAGAGAAGCTTTAATTATAGATCCTGTAATTGAACATACAAATAAATATCTAAATGTTTTGAGTGAGTTGGATCTTAAGTTAGTTAAAGTAATTGATACACATATTCATGCTGATCATGTTACCGGTTTAAACGAACTAAGTAAAAAAACAAATTGTACAAAGATCATGGGTGAAAAATCAAAATCAGAAGTTGTTGATTTACATGTCAAAGAGGATGATAAAATTAAAATTGATAATATTGAACTTAAAGTAATTTATACTCCTGGTCATACTGACTGCTCTTACAGTTATCTTATGAATGATAGAGTTTTTACTGGCGACACATTGTTAATTAATGGAACTGGCAGAACAGATTTTCAAAATGGAAGCGCAAAAGATCAATATGACTCTCTTTTTAATAAAATTTTAAAATTACCTGAAAATACAGTCGTATTGCCTGCTCATGACTACAACGGCAAAACCTCATCAACGATTGGCAATGAAATAAAAAATAATCCAAGATTACAAGTTGATTCTGTTGATCAATATATTGAAATTATGAACAATTTAAATTTAGCTAATCCAAAAATGATGGATATAGCAGTCCCTGCTAATGTTAAAGGTTTAACTACTGATCAGTTGTAATTAAACGTTAATTTAAGTATTGAATTATAATATTGAACAATTATATATCTTCTATGACTTGCGAAAACTTAAAATGTAATTGCTCAAACTGTATGAATGATAAATGCAGATGCGATGGTTCTAAAGTTTGTCGTTGTGATCCTGAAGAAACTTCTTGTTGTTGCAATAAGTAGTTTTTTAAATCAAAAAACAAATAAATTATGAATGATTTTTTAGAATCTATTATTAAGAGAGACCCGGCTGCAAAATCTAAGCTGTATGTTATTTTAACGTATCCAGGAGTAAAGGCTATATTTTTTCATAAAATTGCAAATTTTTTTTCAATTGCAAAATTCGATTTGATAGCAAGAATTATTTCCCAGTTTTCAAGATTTTTAACTGGTATAGAAATTCATCCAAGAGCAAAAATAGGAAAAAATCTTTTCATTGATCATGGTATGGGTGTTGTAATAGGTGAAACTTCTGATATTGGAGATAATGTTACAATCTATCACATGGCTACACTTGGGGGAATTTCTCCAAGCATTAATTCGGAAGTTCAAAGAAATACAAAAAGACATCCTACTTTAATGAATAATGTTGTTGTTGGTTCTGGTGCACAGATATTAGGTCCAGTTGTTATTGGAAAAAATGCTAAGATTGGTGCCAATGCTGTAGTTACTAAAAATGTTCCTGAAAACGCAATCATGGTTGGAATTCCAGCAAAGAATGTTGGTGAGAGTTCAGTTGATGATGAAACATTTAAACCTTATGGTATTACTGAACAAAGTGATAAAAATTAAATGAAGAATTCTCAAAATAATTTTATTGATGGTATTGGAAATACACCATTGGTTAAACTTAAAGCTGCTTCCGAGATAACAGGGTGTAATATATATGGTAAAGCAGAATATTTAAATCCTGGTGGTTCAGTAAAAGATAGAGCTGCACTTGCATTAATAAGAGATGCAGAGGAAAAAAAATTAATTTCTAAGGGTGGTACAATTGTTGAAGGGACTGCAGGGAATACAGGTATTGGACTATGTTTAATTGGAAACTCAATCGGTTACAAAACAGTAATTGTAATGAATGACAACCAAACACAAGAAAAAAAAGATATGCTGAAAAATATTGGTGCCGATTTAAGATTAGTTCCTCCTAAACCTTATAAAGATGACGGCAATTATGTTAAAGTTGCTGGAAGATTAGCAGATGAGTTAAGAAGTTCAAATAATCATGGGGTTGTTTGGGCAAATCAATTCGACAACACTGCAAATTTAAAAGGACATTACAAAACTACAGGTCCAGAAATTTATGATCAAACAGATGGTAAAGTAGATGCATTCATATGTGCATCTGGAACTGGAGGAACCATTGCTGGTGTTAGTAGTTACTTAAAAGAAAAAAATAAAGATATTAAAATTTATCTTTCCGATCCAGCAGGTTCATCACTTTGTAATTACGTAAATAATGGTGAGTTAAAAAGTGAGGGTAATTCTATTACCGAAGGTATTGGCTCAAGTAGAGTGACAGCTAACTTTGCAGAAGCAAAGATCGATGGTGCATTCTCTATAAGTGATAATGAATCTTTACCAGTTTTGTTTGATCTTATTCAAAATGAAGGATTAAGTTTGGGGACTAGTTGCGGTGTAAATATCGCAGGTGCTATAAGATTAGGAAAAGAATTAGGGCCAGGAAAGACAATCGTAACGATACTCTGCGACAAGAGTGATAAATATAACAGCAAATTATTCAATAAAAAATTTCTTCAAGAAAAAGGTTTACCGTATCCAAATTGGATATAATTGATATATTAAAATGATATGAGATTAAAAGATTGTTATAACTTTGCGGATTTTAGAAAACTTGCTGAAAAGAAATTACCTTCGCCAATATTTCATTACATTGATGGTGCTGCGGACGATGAAATTACATATAAAAGAAATACGAGTGCATTTGATGATGTAGATTTAGTACCAAATGTTTTAAGAGGTGTAGAAAATATTGACCTTTCAACAACAATATTCGGTAAAAAATTAGATTTACCATTTTATTGTTCTCCTACAGCTTTACAAAGATTGTTTCATTATGATGGCGAAAGAGCAGTTGGTAAAGCAGCTCAAAAATTTAATACTATGTTTGGTGTTTCAGCTTTAGCTACAGTAAGTGTAGAGGAAATATCATCAATGATTGATACTCCAAAAATGTTTCAATTTTATTTTCATAAAGATAGAGGCCTCAATGACTCTTGTTTAGAAAGAGCAAAAGCAGCAAATTTTGATGTTATGGCCTTAACGGTTGATACGATAACAGGTGGAAATCGTGAAAGAGACTTAAGAACAGGATTCACTTCGCCACCTAAGCTAACTCTGTCAAGTTTATATAGTTTTGCGACAAAACCAATGTGGGGAATAAATTATTTAACAAAAGGAAAATTTGAATTACCTCATCTTCAAGATTTTGTAAATGAAGGAACAAGTGTAAATTCCTCGGTTGGAAATTATTTTTCAACAATGTTAGATCAATCTATGAATTGGAATGATGCTGAAAAATTATGCTCTAAGTGGGGTGGTCATTTCGCGCTTAAAGGAATTATGAGTGTCGAGGATGCAAAAAAAGCAGTTGATATTGGATGTACAGGAATAATGGTTTCAAACCATGGTGGAAGACAACTTGATGGATCAAGGTCGCCATTTGATCAATTAGCAGAAATAGTAGATGCAGTTGGTGATAAGATTGATGTTATTTGTGAGGGCGGATTTCAAAGAGGAACTCATATGCTAAAAGCTTTATCAATTGGTGCAAAAGCATGTGCAGGTGGAAGATTATATCTTTATGCACTAGCAGCTGCGGGTCAAGCAGGAGTTGAAAGAGCTTTAGGTCAATATAAAACTGAATTAGAGAGAGATATGAAGCTTATGGGTTGTACAAAAATTAGTGAGTTAAACAGAAATAATCTTAGATTCCGAAACTTATAATAATTCACTAAAATAAAGCTTTGCGATTTTAACATATCACAGCGTCAGTTTTCACACTTTATAATAAATTCTTAACATTTTAATCTTTAGATTAGGAGAGATAATTATGAAAAAAATATTTTTAGTTTTAACAATCTTTATTTTTACGAATGCAGCTAAAGCAGAAACTTTAAGCAAAGAAAATAAAGACAAAGCTTGGGATTGTGTTGGAATATATATGGCAAATTATTTTTTACCCTCAGGGGAAAGTTTTGAATATGGGATGAAAGAAAAATCAATGGCATCAGTTAAGGTTTGGAAAGAATATGCTTTAGAAATTGGAATAAAAGAAAAGATATGGGATGACGGTGTTAACAAAGCAGTAGATAAATATTACGGATCTAAATATGATGAGAAATTAACTGAAGGTTGTCACAAGTTTTTAGAAAGTACAATTCCAAATGGTGAAGATAGAGTAAAGAAAGTAGCTCAAACATTATATTAACAAAGGAGAAAAAATGGATGTAAAACAAAGAGTAAAATTAGGTTACGATTTATTTAATAAACATGATATGGAAACATTTTTTAAAGAACTTGTTGATGAAAATACAACTTGGACTTTTCCAGGAAAAGAAGGAGTCCACCCACTTTCAGGAGTCCATAAGGGTCCTCAAGGTATTATGGCAGCATTTTCAAAAATTCCTGAGAAGTGGACAAACTTTAGTGTAGTTCCAATGGATATGATCAGCGAAGGTAACAAAGTTTTTGTCAGAGTAAAAGCAACTGCTGATGGAATGGATACTATATTTGGACATTACTTTGAAGTAAACGACAATGGTAAAATGACTACAATGATGACTTTTGATGATACACTTAGTATGTTTAATTCAATGAAGAAATAAAAATACTAGCCTATGTCTGGATACGTTATTGCTCAAATTAAAGATATTAAAGATAAAGAAATTTATAAACAGTATGTAAGTAAAGTTACACCAATAGTTGAGAAATTTGGTGGAAAGTTTCTTGTAAGAGGTGGTGAATTCCAAACTGTCGAAGGTAATTGGGAACACACAAGGAATATCTTAATTCAGTTTCCATCTTATGAAAAAGCATTAGAGTGGTACAATTCAGATGAATTAAAGCCGGTAAAACAAATGAGACTGGATAATTCAACAAGCAATTCAATAATAATAAAAGGAGTATAAAATGTCGATTATAGAAAAGATGGTAAAAATATTACACGATGGAGATATCGCTGCTGCTGAACAACTAATTCATGATGACTATCAGTTTCCAATGCACTCATCTGGCAAAAAATTAGGTAAAGCAGATGTAGTAAAATGGGTTGGCATGAAAGATGTGAAAAAGGAAAGAGTAAGAGTGCTTTTTGAAAACAACGAAGTCGGATTTGAGCATTCTTTTGTTAGTTTTAATGATGGTAACAAAGAAGCAGTAATGACTTTTTATAAATTTAAAGATGGTAAAATTATACATCAAGAAACTGGAGCAACAAAATTACCAAAATAAGTATAGAATGATGAAAAAAATTTTTATCATTTTTATTTTCTATATTTTTGCTCAATCAGCTAGTGCAGCTGACAAACAAATATCTGAGTTAAATAACCTGTTTGCTCAGTTAAAAGCTTTAAGTAACGTGGAAGAGGCCAAAAAAGTTGAGGATAAAATTTGGCAGTTATGGACTACGCATCCATCAGAGGACACCTTGACTGAGCTTTTGGCAAAAGGCTCTGAGTATATGATGCAAAATCAATTAACAAGTGCACATAATGTTTTTTCTAAAGTAATTGAATTAGACCCTAAATGGGCAGAGGGATGGAATAAAAGAGCAACCGTTCTTTATATGATGGGAAATTTTGAATTATCACAAAAAGATATTGATATGGTTTTAAGTTTGGAAAAAAGACACTTCGGTGCACTTTCTGGTCAAGGGCTTGTTCAAACGGCACTTGAAAATTATGAAAAAGCGATTGATAGTTATATCGAGGCACATAAAATTTATCCATCATCACAGTCTACTTTGCAAATGATTGAACAATTAAGTATTTTACTTCAAAAAGAGAGTATATAATACTTAATGGCAAATATTTCAGCTTATTTAGTTTTAATTGTTGCAGTTGTGCTTGGTACTGCTGCTAATGGTTTTGCAAAAAGTGCTCAAGGATTTACATTGTTAATTCCAACATTGTTAACTGCAGTAACAATTGTTGCTTGTATGTATACTTTGTCTTTAGTGATGAAATCTATTCCGGTTGGCGTAACTTATGCTTCTTTTGCTGGTCTTTGTATAATAGCAACTATTATCGTTGGAGTAGTTAAATTTAACCAGATGCCTGATCTTTATACAATTCTTGGAATGGTTTTAATTATATCGGGTGTTTTGATTGTAAACTTAATTGGAAAAACTTCTTAAACATTTAAAAGCCCATTCTTGACCAATTAACTTTATCTTGATTTTTACTTTTAAACTTTTTTAGTTCACTTTTAGAAGGTTTTTTAAAAATAAAAAACAAAGTTAACATAACTCCAAGTAAAGCTAATGTACTATAACAAATATTCATAACTACTTTAATAATATTAAGAAAATTTATTTCAATAATGAATATTGTACATTTTTGTCGTACTTAAAATTTAAGAATTCGTCCTACCTAGATAATTTACTAAAATAACACCAATAATTATTAATATTATTCCAATTGTTCCATAAATATTTGGTAATTGATTATATTTAACAACCCCAAATAAAGTGACAGCTGTAATGGTTAATCCTCCATAAGTAGCATACGTAAAACCAACCGGAATCGTTGTCATAGCTTTAGATAATAAAAACAAACAAATTACTATTGAAGAGACACAAAATATTGTTGGATATAAGTTTGAAAATCCATCAGTAGTTTTTAAAAAACCGTTTGCTGCAATGCCAAATATAATTGCGAAGGCTAAATATATATATCCACTCATAAAACTATTTTATTTATAAATTTTATCTACTTCAACTTGATAAGACTCAACTAGTTTGTTGTTTTGATTAGCAATACCAACAACATCGATCATTTCTTTAATCATTTGATCTGATGCTCCTTTTTTTTTTGCTGCCGCAGTATGAGATCTAATACAATATTCACAACTATTTGTTATTGAAACTGCAACATATATTAGCTCTTTTGTTATGGGATCAAGAGCCCCTTTTTTCATTATTTGTTTTAAATTATTCCAAGTTCTCTCTAAAGTACCAGGGTTATTAGCTATCGCTCTCCAAAAATTTGGAATTTTTTTTATATTTCTTGTTTGTTTTATATCATCAAAAACTTTTTTGATTTTTCCCTTAGCGTTTCTCTCATTAATTAATTTAAATACTGACATTTTCCCTCCTATTAGATTTTAAGAATATCACTCTTAAATTTTGAATACAAAATATAAGAGTAATTATTCATATTTTTCATATTTGCTTGTGCCTCATTATCAAATTTTTCTAATGCATTTGGACCAAGTTGCTTTTCTAACGCTGACTTATATTCAGGTACGCATCCCCAGTCGTTAACAGTGGTGTCTTTTACCTCTATATGAAATTGTATTCCATAAGCATGACTTTGATATTTAAAAATTTGATATTTTGTTTCAGGTGAGGATGCTAAATGAATTATATTTTTATTATTTTCGAGCCCTTGAACTTCATACGAATGCCACTGTAATGATGTAATTTTATTTGGAAATTCAGAAAATAAGGGATCAAGACTTTTATCTTGAGAAAAATTTATATCTAACATGCCTATCTCAGGCTTATTTGATTTGACTACTTTTCCACCAACTACTTCGCCTAAAAGCTGACAGCCAAGACAAAATCCTAAATATGGCTTTTTCAAATCAATCACAAATTCTTTTATTCTTTTCTTTTCTTCAACAAGCCATGGGTAATCTTTTTCCATCCAAGTATCCATTGGGCCTCCCATGCAAAGCATAGCATCGAACTTTGAGATATCATTAGGGATTTTTTCTCCCTCATCTAATTCAATTGTAGTTAGATTAGCTCCATCTTTAATCATTAAATCTTTGATATAACCAGGATCCTCTATTTTGATATGTTGGAGAATTAATATTTTCACAATATTTAAACTAATTAAAAACTGGTTGAAACTTCTATGTCTGTTCCATACTCAGGAATTGGACTATCAAAGTTATATGACGAATTTAATTTGATATCAAAACCACGTAAATCTTTGACATAGCTTAATTTTACTAAATTATTTATTAATGGATCAAAGTTAAAAGCAAACTCAGAGTCTTCCTCCTTGATATGTCCTAATTTTATTAAAAGACTATCGGTATGAGAAAATCTATGATCATCAAGATGCTGAAATCGTTCGTAGTTTAAAGAAAAAGTAAATCCATTTAAATAAATAGTTTCAAATCCGATATTTCCTCTAATATTTTGTTTAGAGTAATTATTAATCTCGACCCTTTTAATAGCTGTATTTCCTTGTTCCAAATATTCAAATTTTATATCAGGTGTTAAATCATATACATATTCCAAACCACCATTAGTTTTAACAGTTCCTCTGTCAATATTGTAATCTTCTAGATCAAATATAAAACCAGCTGCAACCTCTGCTGTTTCAAAAAATTCTTCATCATATAAAACATCAGTTGAACGTCTTACAGTAGATATATAATTAGTAAAATCACTTAAATGCGTCCATCCATAAGTTAATCTACCTGAAGGAGTTATATTAAAATCTCCATAAGTTTCTTTGTTTCTAAAATTTATTGCCGTAAATAATTGTTTTCCGTTTCTTTCACCTGTTATTTGACCTGAGTGTTTATGATCAAATCTCAAAAGACTTAACCCAACAACAGCATTTATATATCGTTGCTCATCACCTGGCGCAATTCCATATAAATTTAATGTTAAAGACTCCATATCTATTTCATCAATTGAATTTGTACTCGAGTGATTTTCTGCATACCTAATAGCTAAACCAAAAAATTTATCTTCTGCAAATTTTTTATCTGCTCCAAAAGTTATACCGGATGCTGTTATTTTTTTTGGTTTTTCGATTGGAGTGTCTTCATACCTTCCAATCGAAATATCCCCATGGCTCCAATAAGACCAAGTAGATTTTTTATTACTTTTCTTTTTATTTGTAATTGAAGCCTGACGGATATATTTAGATTCTTTTAATTTGCTTTTTAGAGATGTTAATACAGGATTAAAAGTTTTTACATTTATATTAAAACTATTTAAATTTTCACTATCTCGGTTTCGTTTAACCCACTCAAATCTTTTAAAAATTGTTGATACATTTAAATTTATATTTTGTTTTGAAAGCTGTACTGTTGAACCAACTAAAGAAGCTGGGTCCGTTACACATTCAATTATTCCATATGGACATTCTAAATCGAATTGGTGTATTCGCATTTCACCGGGGGTTTGGTCAGCAATATCTGTTACGAATAATCTCATTCCATCAGCAGAAAAACTTATTCCTCTTGGAGATCCTTCTATACCCCACTCGCTTTCACCGTCAGTTCTAACTTCATCAAAATCTATGCTAAATCGTCCAACTTTTTCTGCAGTAGATACATCAAAATTTGTATCTAATCTAAATTGATAAATATAGTTTTGGTTACCTTGAATACCATGTCTTGCTGCACTTTGTTTTGAATGATTGTTGTTAATCACAATAAACATTGCGTTCCCCTCTGGAGTAAATTCAACATCTACTCCCATGTCTGCAGACCCAGAAGTTAAAATTATTCCCTTATCAACTAAATCCACTTGATGAGTTATGGTTGTTGAAGAAATATCAAATGGTGCTGGTAAGGTATGGGTATAGATAATTGGAACATTTCCACTGTTCTGCAATAAAAAAAGTTTTGTTCCATCTTTACTTAAATGCATACTATCAATATTAGTAATTCCACTACTAAATGATTTTTCATATGTCATTGTGCCAATATCATATGGAGTGCTTAAATTAAATTTACCAATTACTCCTACAGTGCTCACAAAGAAAAATGTTCTACCATCATTTGCTATGTGCATATTGTCAAGCTGATCACTTCCAAAATCACCACCTGAAATATCATTCGGATTAGCTCCATCAAGATCCCCACAGCCCGAATTTACATCCGTCTTAACTCTATCTGTTGTTATGTCAAAGGGTGTATTAAGTCTGTTCATTCTTAATGGACTATCACTCACACCAGTAGCTGAGTGAGTACCTGTGGCTCTATTTGCTATAAATAATTGTTTACCATCAGAACTAAACAATACCTTATTAGGCTCATGAGTACTATCTTGGTCTAACTCGACACCACTAATCGTTGCTGTACAACTGGGGTCTACTCCACTTTTAAAATCACCATTACCACCTGGATTTATGGAACCAGCATGTGTAACGGTTAATGCCTCAGCAAATACTGAGTTAGAGCTAAAAATAAAAAAAATAAATAACAAAAAAATTTTTTTCATAAAGTCACTTTGAAATTGAATATATAATCCAATCTTAAAAGCTAGAAAACTATTTTTTATGAAAAAAAAGCCGCAAAAAATAAATTAAAACTTACTTGAAACTTCTATATTTGTATCGTGCTCTAACGAATTATCAAAAATTTGAGTATGATTAATTGAATAATCTAAGCCATTTATATTTTTCTGGTAACTTAAAGTTGATTGATGATTATTTAAAGGGTTGTAATTAAATGCAAATTCATCGTCTTCTTCCTTAGATCTACTTATTTTAAATATAAATGTATCTCGATCACTTTTCGATTTACCATTTTTTTTAATACTCATAATTTTTTCAAAGTTCGATGAAAAAGTGAAGCCATTTAAATATATCATTTCAAAACCAATATTATATTTCAAATTTTTATTTGTATGTTTTCTAATTACTTCTTCACTTACATGTGTTTGACCTTCATAGATATATTTGTAACTATTATCAGGCGATAAATCGTAAAGCAGTTCTAATCCACCCATTGTTTGTAAAGAGCCCGCCTCAGTTATATATTTATCCATTTCAAATAAAAAACCAGCTGCAAGCTCTCCACTTTGAAAAGTATCTTTTTTATAAGTAATATTTTTTATTAAAGGATCATTTGTGTTCCTAATTAAATCTGTCATTTCTGACAATTGCGTCACTCCAAGATCAAACTTTAAAGAAGGTGTTGTATTAAATTTACCAAATCTATTTTTTGTTCTAAAATTTATTGACGTAAAAGCTTGTTTTCCATTTCTTTCACCGGACAATTTAGATTGATAAATATGGTCAATATTTAAAAAACTGATTCCAAACACTATATTTGCATATGTATCTTCGTCAGTGGGTGCAATTCCATATAAATTTAAAGTAAGTGATTCCATGCTCACATCTTGTTTTATTTTTTTGATATCACTACTACTATCCCCGTATCTTAAAGCTAAACCAAAAAATTTATTATCACCATATTTTCGATCTGCCCCGACTGTTAGTCCTCTTGCGCTTATGTGCTTTGGTCTTGCATTTTCATCTTGACCAAATTTACCGACGTATATGTCTCCAATACTCCAAGAGGACCATTTAGATTGTTTCTCTTCATTATTGATATTACTTATAAGTGAAGCAATATTTTTTCTTGTAGTAGGCTCAAATTTATTTGCTAAAGCATCTACCAGTGGGTTTTGATAGTTAATGTTTATATTATGTGCACTTAAATTTTCTTCATCTCTGTTTCTTTTAATCCATTCAAATCGTCTGAAAATAGTTGATATGTTTACACTAATATTTTGTTTTGCCATCTCTACTGTCGTACTTACAACAGAGGTTGTTGCAGATGTACACTCTACTACTCCATAAGGACATTCTAAATCAAAACGATTTATTTGATCTACCCCGTCACCAGTCTGAATTTGTACGATAAATAGATGCATGCCGTCAGAAGAAAAACTAAAACCTTGAGGCATACCTATACCATTAACATTCGAAGGATGTAAATTACCAAAACCTTTTACATTCCATCTTCCAACTTTTTCTGCGGTGGAAACATCAAAACTTTCTTCTAATCGAAACTGATAAATATAACTATGAGCTCTTGATCCATTATTAAAAATTAATACAAACATTGAAAAACCATCATCACTAAATTCTATGTCTTCTGCAGTATTACCAGTCGGGCTGTCTACATCTATACCTAAAGTACTTAGATCCACTTGGTGAATTTGAGTTGCTGAACTTATATCATGGGCTGCGGGTAATTCAAAAGTAGTCAAAGTTGGAGTGTCAGTGGTTGAACTCAGTGTAAAAACTTTTGTTGCTTCCTTATTAAATGCTATACTGTCTATATCATTATCAAAATCAAGTAGGGCTTCAAATGTCAGTCCATCAAGATTAAAAGCTGTTGTAGCATTAAATTTTGCTAATCCGCCAATAAAATCTAAAATATAAAATATTTTTCCATCATCTTTTATTACTATGTTTTCTGTAATATCAGCTAACACCTCACCTGACCCTTCGTTAACATCCATTGCATCAATAGCATCACACGTTACATCTGCACCTTGACTAATCATTAGATCTGATGTTACTTTAAAAGGTACAGCTACTTTATTCATCTGAACAGAATGGTCTTCTAAGTTACCACGAGATGAATTAGTTGTAAAAACTGTTAAGCCATCATCACTCCATACAACATCAGTCGGGTCTTCAGTTCTATCTTTTTCAAGGGCTCTCTCGGTTTGGCTTGATAAACAAGTTAAAGTGTTATGTGCCTTGTTACCACCAGGAATTATACCATCAAACCATCTAACATTTAGTTCTCGAGCTGCTACGAAATTTGAAATAAAAATCGAGATTAAATAACAAACTATTATTACGGCAGCTTTTTTCATAATAAATTATTTTAGTGCAGGTTTTAAAAGCCTCAACATTTTATTATGTATGTTTTTATTGGCTGATATTAAAACATTGCCAGCTTTTGTTGCATTTTCGTTGCGCCATGTTGAGGCAATTCCACCTGATGCTTTGATTATTGGAATAAGTGGATGAATATCCCAAATTTTATTCATACATTGAATTACAACATCAATTCTGCCTTCGCAAAAATGAGCGTAACTTAAAGCATCAGCACATGGAAACTGCATCAGTTTTAAAACTTTTGGTATTTTTTTTTGTCGATTAATTGACAGCCATCCATGAAAAGCTCCTGATACTTTCATATCTTTCACTTTTGCGTTTTTATTTACTTTTAATCTTGTCCTTTTTTTATTATCAACAACGTAAGCTACTTTATCCGATATGTTGTAGTAATGCTTTTTTAATTTTGGAAAGTTTGCAAGTCCTAAAATTGGACTTCCTTTGTAGTTTAGTGAAATTAAATTACTCCAAGTTGGGTTTCCGATGACATAAGATCTTGTGCCATCAATTGGATCTATAATCCATTTAAAATCACTCTTTGTTTTTTTATAACCATATTCCTCGCCAATAATTTCATGACTTGGAAATTTTTTTTTGATTTTTGATCGAATAAATTTTTCAAATGCTTTATCTGAACTAGTGACTGGATCATATCCTTTGCCTTTTAGTTTGTTGACAACCTTGAAAGGTTTATCTAATTTTTTGTAATAAAAATTAGTAAGATCTCTAGCAAGACTGTTAAGAAAATTAGCGAAATATCTTAATTTTTTTGCATTCAGTTTTTCCATGCAGACGACATACTATTTATCTTGATTAATGTAAATTTATAAATAATTCTTATAGAATCTTATGAAAATTGAATTAAGTAATAATAAAGTTTTTTATAAAAACGGAACCTCAAGCGAGGAAATTCATCCATTTTGGCTTCGAGAAAGAGCAAATGGGGAAAAGCATTTAGATAAGGGAACTCAACAAAGGCTTTTTGATCCAACTTCTTTAGATGTAGAGGTTCAAATTAAAGAAGCACAAATTAAGGATCAAATTTTAGAAATTAACTTTAATGATGGAGTAAATTCAAAACTTGATATTAATTTAATTGCTCAAGAATTTTCAAAAAAAGATATTGCTGTTCATTCTATTGAAAAGATAAAATGGGACTCTAGTCTCAAATCAATTAAAAATTTTGAATTCAAAGATGACTTGTTTGAGTCTAAGGAAATGTATAATATTTTAGTTTCTTTTTATAAATATGGATTTGTAATAATTAAAAAAGTTCCAACTGAAGATAACTATTTAGTTAAATTTGCAAACTCAATTGGAAGTGTGAGAAGAACTAACTTTGGTGAACACTTTAATGTAAAATCAAAACCAAACCCAAATGATCTTGCTTATACATCTTTACCATTAGCACCTCACACTGATAACCCATATAGAAATCCTGTTCCTTGTATTCAAATTTTACATTG
Organism: uncultured Pelagibacteraceae bacterium; assembly: GCA_902626575.1. Classification (GTDB taxonomy): domain Bacteria; phylum Pseudomonadota; class Alphaproteobacteria; order Pelagibacterales; family Pelagibacteraceae; genus Pelagibacter. Next base: position 107,955 of record CACOFY010000002.1, read on the forward strand.
TATTGTGAATGAAGTTAAAGGTGGTTATTCAACTTTGGTTGATGGTTACAATGTTACAGAAACACTTAAAAAAGAGAATCCTGAGTACTATGATATTCTAACTAAAGTTAAAGTTCGTTTTAAGTTTATTGATAAAGATGTTGTTTTAGAAGATTGGTCTGAACTTATAAAACTTGATGAGGATAATCAATTTAAACAAGTTAGATTTAGTCCAAGACTTGATTATGTTCCAATATTGGAAAAAAGGGATTTAGATCTTTATTATAAAGCAAGAAAAAAAATTTCTGATTTATATAATTCTGAAAAGTATAGGATTGAATTTAAGTTGCAGCCAGGTGATTTATTAATGATGGATAATCATAGATTATTACATGGAAGAACAGAGTTTGATGTAAATGATGGTAATAGATTTTTACAAGGTTGTTACATTGAATTTGATAGTACAGAAGGAAAACTTCGACACCTTAAAAGAAAATATAATTTATAAATCTTCAATTTCTTTTTCAGCTTTTGCAATTGATTTCTCATAATCTATGGACATTTGATCAGCAGATATAATTTTTATATCTGTAATTCCAAAAAAATTTAACATTAGGGTTAGCCAAGGACTTAGAAAATCCTCTTTACTGCCAATTTTAGTACCCCCTGAGGTAATCACTAAATAAGCTTTTTTATTTTTAAGCAATCCAATTCTTTTTCCATCAGGTGTATACTTGAATGTTGTATCAACACGTGCTGCAAGATCGGACCAAGCTTTTAAGGTTGCAGGTGGACCAAAATTGTAAATTGGGGCTGAAATTATAATTATGTCACTTTCTTTCAGTTCTAAAACTAGCTTATCAGATAATTCAAACATTTTTTTATGATCTTCAGTTTGTTTATCTAAAGGTATCTTCATACCTGACTCTGTTAATTTAGAAATAAAAAGCATTTCATCATCCAAGTCTCTGTAGATTATTTCATCACCTGGTTTTTTAATTTTATTAAGAAGCTTTTTTGATAGCTGTCTTGATGTAGAGCCTTCTTTTCTAGCACTTGAATCAATTTGATAAATTTTCATATATTAATTTTTATTTAAATTTAACCATTCTATCTCATTAAATTTTAATTTAATGTAAATAGAGTTTAATGAATACATTAATTGGTTAGTATTTTTTGGGCCTATTATCGCATATGATGGGAATCTTTGATTCAATACCCAAGATAAAGCTATATCATTACAAGTACATTTGTATTTATTTGCAAGTTCCTTAGATCTCTTTTTTCTCTCAAGATTTTCTATACTTGAGAAGCATTCTCTTAAATAATTTTTAAATTTTCTTCTAAATATTTTTTTTATTAAGTTATCTTCAAAAAAAAAGCCTCTTGCTTGACTTGACCAAGAGAAATGAGAAATTTTATTTTTCTCTAGAAATTCTAGATAGTCTTTATCGTTAGATGAAATACTATCATGCCATAAGGGTTTTATCATTTTAGCTAAAGATAAATTATTGTTCATAATACTAAAATTAATTTTGTTATTTTTTTTTGACCAAGTTATCGACTCTTGAAATCTTTGAATTGTAGTATTTGATATACCAAAAGAATTTATTATTTTTAATCTTATTAATTCATTAAAAGCATCTATAAATTCTCCTATTGGTACTTCTTTATTATCATGATGTAAAATTAAAATATCGACAGAGTCTAACATCATCCTTTCTAGTGATATTTTTAATAATTCACAAACTTCTGAAGGTTTAGTATCGATGCTTCCAACTTTAGAAATAACTACAATTTTTTTTTTATTATTTTTTGATTTAATCCATCTTCCTAAGAATTTTTCAGTCAGTCCGTCTCTATAGTAAATTGAATTATCAAATGTGTTTCCACCATTTTCATAATATAGATCCCAAACTCTAGAAGCTTTTGAATATTTATTGAAATAATCATTTCCAATAATCAATTTTGAAATTTCTTTTTCAATACCTTTAATCTTTCCATAAATCATATTATTTATTTAAATTATTCTTTTACTCTCTATCCAAATTTTTGAAAAAATGGCATATATTTCAATAAATAAAATCCTACAGCTTGAAGCTTATTAGAGAGTATTAATACTCCAGTTACTAACAACAAAGTACCTCCAGTTTTTATTACAATATTCATTTTTTTTTTAATATTTTTTGAAACTATCAAAAATTTTTGAAGCAAATAACCAGATAGAATAAAAGGAATTGCTAATCCCATAGAATAAAAAAATAAAAGTAGAATTCCTCTACTTATATTCTCCTCTGTAGATGCTAATGCGAGTATAGAGCCCAAAATTGGACCTATGCATGGTGTCCATCCAAAACCAAAAGCAAAACCAACCAACACTGGACCAAAAATTCCAATATTTTTTTCTGAATGTATTCTTTTTTCGTAATTTAAAAAACTTATATTTATTACACCCAATATTTGAAGTGAAAAAATTATTATTATTACTCCTGCAAAAATTCTTAGTTCGTTAGAATTACTTAGTAACAACTTTCCAAGATAAGTTGCTGCAGCACCGAAAATAATAAAAATAACAGAAAAACCGATAGTGAATAAAATTATTGGAATTAAGTTTATATTTTTTTTTTGAACTAGCTCATTCAAAGAGCTGCCAGTGATGTAGGATATATATCCAGGTATCAATGGTAATACACAAGGTGATAAAAAACTTAGAAGGCCAGCACCAAATGCAATGAATAATTCAATCATTTAACCAGTATTTTTCATTGCTGCTGAAATACCTGCAATTGAAGTCATCATTGCATCATTTAGATATTTTTTATGATTTTTGTTAATTTTTCTTTTTGAAAGTTTTTTCATAACTGTTGCTTGTAAGATATTAAGTACTTCTGAATAAATATCTCTCACAATTATATTTCCCCTAAATTTTTTCCTTTGTCCAATAATAACTTTAGGTGTGATGTTTTTGTTCAATCTTTTAATTGTATTAAATTCATTTCTAAGCTTGTCGCCAACTTTTTTTAAATTTTGGTCTGCTAGGTTAGTTTCATAGACCTCTGAAATATCTGGGTCTACTTTTGAGATAACCATATCTAAAATATCCATTGTTGAATTGAAAAAAGGCCAATTTTTCTCCATATCGATTAGCGTTTTTAAATTTTTTTTAATTGAAGAAAATTTTAAGGCTTCACCTGTTCCAAGCCATGCTGGTAAAAATAATCTTATCTGAGTCCATGCAAACACCCAGGGTATTGCTCTTAGGCTTTGTATGTTGTCGACATTTTTTCTTTTAGAGGGTCTTGATCCTATAGATAATTTTCCAAGAGCAACATGAGGCGTAACAATTTTAAAATATTTTATAAAGTCAGAGCTATAATTTATATTTTTTCTGTATGATTTGGTTGAAATTTTTGTCATAGCTTCTATTAAGCTCCTCCATTTCTTTTTAGGTGTAGGAGGTGGTTTTAATGTAGCTTGCATCACGGTACCGATATAGCTACATAGATTATATTTTGCTAAAGGTTCATAACCATATTTTTGTTGTATCATTTCACCTTGATCTGTAATTCTTATTTTTCCATTTACAGATCCAGGAGGTTGAGATCTTAATGTAGATCTTATTGGTCCCCCACCTCTGCCAGCAGATCCACCTCGTCCATGAAAGAAAGTAACATCAATTTTATATTTTTTGGTAAGTTTTAAAATTTCTTCTTGAAGCTTATATTGATGCCAACTCGCTGATAGCTTACCAGCATCTTTACTAGAATCTGAATACCCTATCATAATCTCTTGTTTGTAATTAATTAATTTTCTGTACCATCCTAATGAAAACAATTTTTCCATTATTGGTTTAGCATTAATTAAATCATCTAAAGTTTCAAATAATGGAACAACTCTTAATTTATTTTTTATTTTTGCTTCTTTTTGAAGAAATGACACCGTCAAAATATCTGATGCAGATGAAGTCATCGAGATTACATAAGCACCTAAACATTCTGGAGGTTCTGAAGCTATAGCTTTAAAAGTTGACCATACCTCTTTATTTTCCCTGTTTTTAAATATGAAATTATTAATATTGTTTTTTTTAATTTTAAGGTTTTTAGATAAAAAATTAATTTTTTTGTTTTCATCCCATTGACTGTAGTTTTGATTGAATTTTTTTTTTACATACTCTGCTATTAATTGTGAGTGTCTTGAAGACTCTTGTCTTATATCTAATTTTGCTAAATTTATACCAAAACATTTTGCTCTCCTCATTAAATCTAAAAGTTCTCCACTTGCAATGTTTTCACTTTGGTTTTGTTCTAGTGACTCTCTTACTACTCTTAAAGGTTTAAGTATTTCTTCTTTAGATGATAATAAATTTTTATTATTTAATGGTTTTTTATTAACCAAATATTGTTCTATGGATCTATGTGTAACTCTCATCTTATCTCTTAAGGGTCTTAAATATACTCTGTAAGGTTCAAATGTTTTTCCTGTCTGTTTTTTAATTTTATTTGAACATTTATCCATTGATAATCCTCGAATAAGTTTAGTTAACTCTTTTTCATATAGTTTAGCTGCTTCCCATCTTGATAATAGAATTACCTCTTTAGTAACAATAGATGTAACATTTGGATTTCCATCCCTATCACCTCCCATCCATGAGCCAAATTCAATTGGATTAAAATTTTTTGGAAGATTTTTTCCCATATGTTTCAAGAAAATCGCATTTAATCTTCTATAAACTTTTGGAATTGTTTCCCAAAGACTATCTTCAATTACAGCTAATCCCCATCTAGCTTCTTCGGTTGGTGTTGGTTTAAATCTTTTTAAATCGTCAGTATTCCAAATTATTGTAAATTCATCATAGAGTTTTTTTTCTAAAATTTTAGTTTTTGAAGGAAATTTTTTAATTAATTCTCTTTGTTCCATTATTTCAATAATTTTATGGTATTTTTGGATTAAAGTTCGTCTTTTAACTTCTGTTGGATGTGCGGTTAGTACTATTCCTATATTAAGATTTTTTGCAATATTGTAGATTTTGTTTGGTGGTATTTTTTTATTTCTAAATAGGCTCTCAAAAATTTCCTCTATAAAAATATTGTCATATTTTTTTTTGGATTCTGAATTTTCAAATTCGTCGAGTTTTCTTGATGCATCAATTGTTTCACTCAAATTTATAAAGTTCATGAAATGATTAAATGCTCTTGAAAGTTTAAATATATTTTTTGGACTTAATTTTTGAATTTCATAAATTATTTTGTTAAATCTAAGCTTATCGTTTTTATTCTTTTTATTTGCTTTAGAAAGTAATCTAATTTTTTCAACCAAATTAAAAAAGTTTTCTCCCTCTTGTTTTTTAATTACTCTTCCAAGTATGTTTCCAAGATATCGAACATCGTCTCTAAGCGATTTTGTAGGGATTCTTTCGTAGTAGAGATCTCTTTTTAACATTTATTACTAACCTTTTAATCCGAGGTGAGTATATTTAACATTTAAATAATCTTTTATTGCCATTGAACCACCTTCTCTTCCGTATCCAGCTTGCTTAATACCTCCAAAGGGTGCTTCAGCAATTGCAACTAAAGGAGTGTTAACAGCAACAGTTCCTGTCTCCATTAATTCGGAAGCTCTGTGCGCTTTTTCCATGGAGTTTGTGCAAATATAACTTGATAAGCCAAGCTCATGATTATTTGCTCTCTCGATTACCTCTTCAAAAGATTTAAAAGATAATATTGGAACTAAAGGTCCAAAAGGTTCTACCTTCATTATTGTAAAATTATCTTTAACATTATCAAACACTGTTGGTTCATAAAAATAACCTTTGTTAAAACCTTGAGGTCTCTTTCCCCCTAAAAGTACTTTTGCACCCTCTTTCTTTGTCGTCTCAACTAATTCCTCAATTTCGTTTAATCTTTTTTTTGTAGTTAGTGGACCTAGTTGGACATCAGGGTCCATTCCATCTCCAATTTTTAATTTTTTTGTTTTTTCAATAAAAAGATTTACAAATTCATCTTTCTTACTTTCTTGTATATAAAATCTGTTCGGTGAAATACAAACTTGTCCATTGTTTCTAAATTTTGCAGCAATTGCCATATCGGTCGCTTTTTTAATATCGGCATCGTCAAAGACTATAAAAGGTGAATGACCGCTTAGTTCCATTGTTACTCTTTGAACTTTATCGGCTGCTTGTTTGAGAATTAATTTTCCTACTCTTGAAGATCCAGTTATTGATATTTTTTTAACTATATCGGATGCAATTAGTTGTTGGGCGATACTTGGGGGATCCCCGGATAATAAATTAACAACTCCAGGAGGGACACCACATTCTCTACAAATTTCAACTTGTTCCATTACAACACCTGGCGTTATCACATCTGGTTTAACAATTACTGAACATCCTGCGGCTAACGCTGTAGAAATTTTTCTAGCGGATAGAACTAAGGGAAAGTTCCATGGAACCAACGCTGCAACTACTCCAACTGGCTGATAATAAACGTGAACTCTAGTATCTTCAAATCTACTCTCGACTGTTTGACCATAAATTCTTTTTGTCTCTTCAGCATTCCATTCATATATGTCTGCAGCCCCGTTAACTTCACCTTTTGCCTCTGCAAAAGGTTTTCCAACTTCAAGTGTCATCCATTTAGCAAGTATGTCTTGCTTTTCTCTCATTTTGTCTGCAATTCTTCTTAAAACATATGCGCGTTGCCAAGGAGGTGTTTTTTTCCAAACCTCTAAACCTTTCTGCGCTGACAATAATGCTTTATTTACATCTTCTGGAGAGGCTTTAGATGCTTGACCAAGCACTTCTTCGTTTGCCGGATTAATTACTTCGTACGTTTCACCAGTCGAGGACTTATGCCATTTACCATCTGTAAATTGTCCATATTTTTCGTACATATTTTAATCTAGCATGACCTTTTAAAGTGTCTAGTGTGCAAATAAATCATATCTACAAGGCATTCGGGGATATTATACTATAAAAAAAAAAAAGGAGTGTAATATGAAAGCATATATAATGGGAAACTACACTGAAAAAGCTTTTCAAGGATTTTTAAAAGATCCTACAAGTGATAGAAAAGCAGTTGTGGAACAGCTTGTAAAAGCTATGAGTGGAACTTGTCATATGATGGATATAGTAAGAGGTTCATACGATTTTATAGTTGTTGTTGAAGTACCAAGTTTTGATGATTTCGCAGCAATTAAATTAGTTGTTGAAGCATCAGGAGCTGTAAAAAACTTATCTATATTAGAAGCAATAGATTTTACAAAAGCTACAACTAAAGCAAGTAAGATTGGCTACAAAGCCCCAGGACAGTAAAAGATAAATTAATTTTTTTTGTCGTTATCTACGACTAAGCAGATTTCTGATTTTGTCAGAAATCTGCGACCTGTTCCGTTATCTAAAGAGAACATTCCGCCGATGCCCTTTACGGCATCAATAGTTAAATCAGTATGTTTCCATTTTTCATACTGATCATCATTCATATAAAAAGGTACACCTCCAATTTCACCAAGTTTGACGTCGCTGCTTCCGACCATATATTCATTTTTAGGATAGCACATTGGAGCACTCCCATCGCAACAACCGCCTGATTGATGAAACAAAAGCTCATCACCATGTTGAGCTTTAATATCTTGTAGTAATTTTAGAGCAGATTCTGTAGCTTTAACTTTCATAAAAATATGGCCCGTGATTCCTCACGGGCCATTATATATTAATTGTTGTTTAAAAGAAGCCTAATTTCTTCTCACTGTAAGACACGTGTAAGTTTTTCACCTGTCTATAGTGATTAAGCATCATTTTATGAGTTTCTCTTCCGATACCAGATTGTTTATATCCGCCGAAAGCAGCATGAGCAGGATACGCGTGATAACAGTTTGTCCAAACTCTTCCAGCTTGTATCTCTCTTCCCATTCTAAACGCAAGATTTCCATTTCTAGTCCATACACCTGCACCTAAACCATAAAGAGTATCATTAGCAATTTCTAATGCTTCTTTTTCATCTTTGAATTTAGTTACTGAGACTACTGGACCAAAAATTTCTTCTTGGAATATTCTCATGTCGTTTGTACCTTCGAAAATAGTTGGTTCTATATAGTTACCTTTTTCTAAACCACTATTGATCTTAGCAACATTTCCACCACATAGAACTTTGGCTCCTTCTTTCTTACCTAAATCTAGATAAGATTTGATTTTCTCCATTTGCTCTAATGATGCTTGAGCACCAATCATAGTTTCCATTTTTAAAGGATTATCTTGCTTAACAGCTTTAGTTCTAGCAATAGCTTTTTCTATGAATTTATCATAGATAGACTCTTGTATTAACACTCTGCTTGGGCAAGTACATACCTCACCTTGGTTTAACGTAAACATTGCAAAACCCTCAAGACATTTGTCTAAAAAGTCGTCATCTTTTGCCATAACGTCCTCAAAGAAAATGTTTGGAGATTTTCCACCTAGCTCCAACGTGATTGGTATTAAGTTTTGTGATGCGTATTGCATTATTAAACGACCAGTCGTTGTTTCACCTGTAAAAGCAATCTTTCTGATTCTTTTTGATGATGCTAGTGGTTTACCAGCTTCTAAACCAAAGCCACTTACAATATTAACTACTCCTGGAGGTAATAAATCTCCAATTAATTCCATAAGTAACATTATTGATGCTGGTGTTTGCTCAGCAGGTTTTAACACTACACAGTTTCCTGCAGCTAAAGCTGGAGCAAGTTTCCAAGTTGCCATTAATAACGGAAAGTTCCACGGTATAATTTGTCCAACTACACCTAGTGGCTCAGGAATGTGATAAGAGTATTCGCCGTTACTGATCTCAGCAACTGAGCCCTCTTCTGCTCTGATTACCCCAGCAAAATATCTCCAATGATCTATTACCAGCGGTAAATCAGCTGCCATACATTCTCTAATTGGCTTACCATTATCTAAACATTCTGCAGTTGCTAACACATTAAGATTTTTCTCAATCACGTCAGCAATTTTTAAAAGAATGTTTGATCTTTCCGTTATTGAAGTTTTGCCCCAACTAGGGAAAGCTGCGTGAGCAGCATCTAGTGCTGCATCTACGTCTTTCTCATTTGATCGTGCAATAGTACAGATAACCTCATTTGAAATAGGTGAAGTATTGTCAAAATACTTACCAGATTTAGGTTCTACAAACTTACCATTAATGTAGTTTCCATATTTTGACTTAAATGGAAATTTAACCTTCAAATGAGAGGTATCAAGAACTGAAGACACTTTCATTGCTTCTGCGCTCATTTTTCCTCCATTTGTTTTACGCTTTTTTGATTTGGTTTTAAGACTTTTTTTTCGCTTTGAAGACTTAGAAATTTTTCTAGTCGTCTTTTTTTTTGATTTAGATTTTTTAATCGACTTTTTAGATTTCTTGTTCTTCTTTTTTGTCTTTTTAACCATTTATATAAGTTAAATTAAAAACCTTTTTATGAACCTTGTAAATGAGTTAAATAATTTTCAATTTGAAGTTGAAAAATTATAATATCAAAAAGTCTAAGTTTTATGCTAAAATAATTCTTTTAAATATGGCAATTCATTTAACTTCGCAAAAAATTTTAAAAGATTGGACAGATTATAACAATCATATGAATGTGGCTTACTATGTTTTAATTTTTGACCTTTACGGTGCAGAAAAATTAATGACATCATTTAACATGGGTGAAGCATCCGCAAAGAGTACAAAAAAAAGCACAATGGTTGTTGAATCTCATATCACGTATAATCAGGAAGTGAAAGAAGGTGACCAAGTTGATGTAAATCTACTCTATTTTGATCACGATAAAAAAAGATTACAATATAAACTAGAGATGGTTCACAGCGAGCAAAAATATTTGGCATCCACTATTGAGATTTTATCCTTATATGTTGATTTAGGCCAAAGAAAAGTATCTGAATTTGAGGAAGATAAAATTAAACTAATGGAAGATTTTATAAGCAAAAATAAAAATAACTTTAATGCTGAAAATCTGATGTTTTCATCTAAACTTAAAAAATAAACTCAAATTTTTTCTTTTCTTGTTGCTATGTAAACTCCTATAGTTGCAACTAAAAAACCAAATATATCTATTACATTAAGTGTTTCATTTAGAAATATCCATGCAATAAGTGCTGAAGTTGGTGGTATTAGGAAAAAAACTGAAACAGTTTTGCTAGCTGAGTTATTTTTTATTAAATACATTAGGATAGTAAAAGCACCAAAAGACACTAATAAAATTTGATGTGACATTGCTAATATAAAAGTTGGGCTAAAAGAGATTTCAGGTTTTGCAAAAAAAATAATAACTAAAATATGAAATAAGCACCCTCCTATTGCTTGATACATATTGCTTGAAGAAAGCGGCAAATTATTACTTAATTTTTTTTGCCAAATTGTTGAAAATGTAATTGCAAAAAGACTTATAAAAGCCGCTAAAACACCATTTAAAGGTAAGTTTTTGCCAATATCAAAACCAAGGACAAGACTTGCCCCAGTAAATCCTAATATCATACCGATCCATTGAGGTTTTGTTATTTTTTCATTAAGCAACGGTCCTGCTAAGATATTTGTTAAAACTGGTTGTAAAGTTACAATTAATGCTGTGATACCTGTGGGCATTCCTATTGAAATTGAATAAAAAACTCCTCCCAAGTAAAATCCGTGAAAAAGAACTCCGCTTAAAATTGATTGAATAACATTTTTATTTGAAGATTTTAAAGTGTTTTTTGCAAAAATAGAAAATATAAAAAATCCTATTGAAACAAAAAAAAATCTAAATGCTAAAGCAGCAAAAGGATCACTATAATCTATAATAGGTTTTGTAGTTATAAATGCAGAAGACCAAAGTAATATAAATATTATTGGAAACAGCTTTATCATTAATTATACCTATATTAATTTCACGTGAAACCACAGAAAAACCTGCGATTGAAAATATTAATATTATTTTTTAAATCTACTACATGATGTATGTAATTTAATATTTATTCTACCTATAATTGAAGTTTCAATGTATGCTTAGAAGTGATGAAAACTGACTTTTTTAAAACTATAAAAATTCTTGATGGAGGTATGGGGCAAGAGTTGCTTGCAAGGGGTCTAATTTCAAAAGGAACTCTTTGGTCTGCAAGCGCTCTAATAAATGAGGAAAATCACGGTTTAATTATCGATACTCATCGATCATTTATTGATGCTGGAGCTGATGTAATTGTAACTAATAACTTTAGCGCAAGAAAGGTTAGGCTTGAACAAAACAGAGTGGAAAATACTTTTGAATATATCAATAAAAAAGCTGGTGAGTTGGCTGTAAAAGCTAGAGACATTTCGAAAAAAAATGTTTTGATTGCCGGCGGCTTACCTCCGCAAAATGGTACTTATGTTCCAGATGAAAGAGATAAAACTATCATTGAAAAAAATTTTAAAGAGCAATCTGAGTTAATAAATCCATACATAGATTTTTTCTATTTAGATGTTTTTTCTAGTAGCTGGGAAGTTGAAATTGCTCTAGATATAATTGAAAAATTCAAAAAGCCAGTTTTAGTAGGATTACACTTTAAAAAAAATGGAAAACTTCCAACAGGTGAAAATATATCTGAGGTTATAAAAAAATATAAAAAACATAATTGGCTTGGAATAATTGCGGCATGTGTTTCATTAGAAATTATTGAAGAACATATCGATAAACTTAAATCTTTTGATTTACCATTTGGGTTAAAAGCCAACCTATGGAAAGAGCAAGAACCTTTGCCAGTACATAAATTTAATCATTCTAAACCTAATGAAATTGGAAAAAATCCAAATGAAATTATGGGTTCTAGAAAGGAGGTGACTGGTGAAATTTTTTACGATTTTTCAAAGAGACTTAAAGACAAGGGAGCAACAATTTTTGGTGGTTGTTGCGAAACAAATTCTTCACATATAGCTGCATTATCAAAGCTTAAATAAGCTTCTTTTGATCACCTTTTTTTACAAAATAAATTCCGATAATTATTGCTAATAAAGAAATAAGTACTTTTGTGGTAATAACTTCTTTTAAAAAAATATAACTTAAAATAACACCAAAAATTGGTATTAAATAAGCTACTTGTGACTGAAATATCAATCCATTTTGTTTTAATATTCTAAATCGTAATAACCAAGCAATTCCCGTTGATACTATTCCTAAATAAATCACTGATATTGTTGAGTCAAGTCTTGGTGTGTAATTCCAAGGCTGCTCTAAAAAACTTACAAGTGGTAAAAGTATAATTGTTGCCCAAATTAGAATTGACCCTGTAACGTTTTCGTTTCTTTTTTTACTTATTTTTAAAGTTAAAACTCCACCAATTACATAACAAGTTGAACCAAATAATATCAGTAAAGCTGAAATAAAATTATTTTCATTAATTACAATATTATCTGAAAATAAATAAACTATTCCAAAAAAACCAATAAGCACTCCTATTGTTTTTATTAAATTAAATTTTTCATTTTTAGTATAAAAATGACCTAGTATTGTTGAGCTCAAAGGTGTAGTCGACATAAGAATTGCTGCTAGATTACTTTGAACAGATTTAACTCCATAAGCTATTAAAAAAAAGGGTACAACTAAATTTATGAAACCTATAGAGGCAAACCAAGGCCAATCCTTTGAGAAAGCCTCAATTTTAATTTTTTTATAATAGCAAAGTAAAAGAACAGGTATTGATCCAAGTAAAACTCTTAGAAAAGCAATTGTTACAGGTCCAAATGAGTACGTTGATATTTTTATGTTAAAAAAAGCCGAGGCCCAAATTAATGCCAATATAACAAGCAAAGTATAATCTGTTAATGTTGGATGTTTCATTCGGAAATCTCCATAATTTTTCCGTTAGTAATTTTCAATAAATTTTCTAAATCAATTTTAAAAATTGCATTAGGGTGACCAGCAGCTGCATAAATATCATTAAATCTATTAAGTTGGTTATCAATCATAATTTCAATCTTTTTCCTTAAACCAATTGGAGAAACTCCGCCAATCGTAAAGCCTGTCTGTGTTTTTACAGACTCAGCATTAGCCATACAAACATCCTTTTTGCCAGTAATTTTTTTTAGTTTATTTAAGGAACAGCGTTTATCACCAGAAATTAGACAAAGTATAAACGTGTCCTCTGTCCTAATTAAAAGACTTTTAACAATAGCTCCCACTTCACATTGTAAAGCTTTTGATGCATCTAATGCAGTCCTTGCAGATTGATCTAATATTTGAACGCGATAAGATTTATTGAAATTTTCTAATGCATGTATCACTCTTTTGACAGCTTCCTTATTTAACAAATTTTCCATACAACTAAAAATTGATTGCTTTATCTATATAACTAATATTCTATATATGCACTATTTGCATAGGAGATATTAATTATATAGGCGATATTATTGCACTATTTTTTGATATTAACCACGGGTAACTAGAGAGATTTATGAGTGCAAAAGATGTATTAAAAACTATTAAAGATAAAGAGATAGAATACGTAGATTTAAGATTTACAGATCCACGTGGAAAATTGCAACATGTCACTATGGACGGTAATATGGTGGACAATGAAATGCTTAATGAGGGAATTTTCTTTGATGGTTCATCTATAGCTGGTTGGAAGGCAATTAATGAGTCTGATATGATTTTAAAGCCAGATTTATCTAGAACAATTGTAGATCCTTTTACTTCTCACAACACGCTAAACATATTTTGTGATGTATTGGATGCAATAAAAAAAGATCCATACGAAAGAGATCCAAGAGGTACTGCAAAAAAAGCTGAAGCATATTTAAAAACGTCAGGTATTGGGGATAAAGCATATTTTGGACCTGAAGCAGAATTTTTTGTATTTGATGATGTGAGATTTAAAAATGACATGAATGAAACTGGATTTAAAATTGATAGCACAGAAGGTCCTTATAACAGTGGAAGAAAATATGAAAATGGTAACATGGGTCATAGACCAGGAATAAAGGGCGGATATTTTCCTGTACCACCAGTTGATAGCGCACAAGATATGAGAAGTGAGTATTTAAAAGCAATGAAGGATATGGGTATTAAAGTTGAAAAACATCATCATGAAGTTGCTCCAAGTCAACATGAGCTCGGTATGTATTTTGGTACATTAGTTGATCAAGCAGATAATTTACAACTTTATAAATATGCTGTTCACATGGTTTCACACTCTTTTGGCAAAACCGCAACTTTCATGCCAAAGCCTGTAAAAGGTGATAATGGTTCAGGTATGCATGTACACCAATCAATTTGGAAAGGAGATACTGCATTATTCTCTGGAGATAAATATGCAGGTTTATCCGAAACAGCTTTACACTACATTGGTGGAATCCTAAAACACGCAAAAGCTATTAATGCATTTTCTAATGCAACAACAAACAGTTATAAAAGACTAATTCCAGGATTTGAAGCACCTGTTCTTCTTGCATACTCAGCAAGAAACAGATCTGCATCTTGCAGAATCCCAATTACACTAAGTAAAAAAGCAGCGAGATGTGAGATAAGATTTGGTGATGCTGCAGGTAACCCATATTTAACTTTTGCAGCTATGTTAATGGCTGGGCTTGATGGAATTAAAAATAAAATTGATCCGGGTAAATCTTTTGATAAAGACTTATACGCTCTATCAGAAGATGAAGTTAAAAAAATTCCAACTGTTTGTGGATCTTTAAGAGAAGCAATGGAAAGTTTAGACAAAGATAGAGACTTCTTAAAACAAGGAAACGTATTCACTGATGATCAAATCGATGCTTATATTGCGCTAAAATTTGAAGAGATACATAACTTCGAACACACTCCACACCCAATTGAGTTCGATATGTATTACAGTTGTTAAATATTACTGTCTAGTAGAGGCAATTTTATTTTTGCCTGGACCTCTTTTAACAACGTAATCTTGAGTTCCATTTGCACCAGTATCAACAGATTTAATAAGAGATCTTAACAAGCTTTTTCTCTTTTCTTTTTTGACTTCTGATTTTTGCAAATTTCTAAATTCAAAAACGTTCATAGGGTGAAATTATCCTATATATGCATTTATTGCAACTCTGATATGCTCAAAATGGGTATTAAATTTTGAAAGACTCTCCACACCCACAACGCTCGGTTTCATTAGGGTTTTTAAATACAAAAGACGAGGAAAATTCCTCTTCTTTGTAATCCATCTCTGTTCCTAAAAGGTACATAACTGCTCCGGGATCGACAAAAACTTTTACTCCTTTTTCCTCAATGAGCTCATCCTCAGGTTTCGATTCTTTGGCATATTCCATTACATATTCCATCCCAGCGCATCCACCACTTTTAACTCCAATTCTAACACCCAATGATTTTTCATCTTTCGATAAAACTTCTTTAATTCTTGTTGCTGCTTTATCGCTTAATGTAATTATTTGTTTCATAAATTTAACTCTAATTTTGCAGCCTCAGACATCATTGTCTTATCCCATGGAGGATCCCAAACTAGCTGTAGATCTACATCCTTTACTTCTGGCAACACCATAATACTATCTTTAACTTCTTTTGGCAAACTTTCAGCAACTGGGCAATTTGGTGTAGTTAAAGTCATTTTTACTTTAACTAAGTTTTCACTTTCAATTTTTATATCATAAATTAATCCCAGCTCATAAATATTTACTGGTATTTCTGGGTCATATATTTTTTTTATTTCAGTAATTATTTTTTCTTTTAAATTCATATTATTCAAATTTATCTGTATTTGTCTCTTCGTTAGTGTTTTTCATTGCTGCAGTAAGTGTATGCCAGGCCATTGTTGCACATTTAACTCTCATAGGATATTTTTTTACACCTGACAAAGACATTAACTTAGTTTTTTCATTTTCTCCTAAAATCTTTGATTTAAGTTCTGGGTTTTGCTTAATCATTTCTAAAAAATCATCTACTAATTCTTTTACCTCTATTTCTTTCTTTTCTTTCATTAAATCTGTCATTATCGAGGCTGATGCCATTGATATTGCACAGCCACTACCTTCAAAAGCAATATCAGATATTTTGTTATTTTCATCAACTTTCAAATATATATGAACCTTGTCACCACATAAAGGATTGTGTCCTTTAGCATCTTTATTAAAGTTATCCGACTTTTTTAAATTTCTCGGATTTTTTCCGTGATCTAAAATAATCTCTTGATATAAATCTTTTAAATCCATTATCCCTCAAATATTTTTTTACATTTATTTAATGACTCATTTAATTTATCTAAGTCATCTTTCGTATTATAAACACCTAAAGATGCTCTTGCGGTTGCAGATAAACCTAATTTATCGTGCAAAATTTGACAACAATGATGCCCTGCTCTTATTGCTACTCCATCCTCATCAAGTATTGTTGCAATATCGTGTGCATGTACTCCGTCTAAGGTAAAAGATAAAACTGATCCTTTATTTTTTGGGCTACCTATTAATTTTACAGAATTATTTTTTCTTAAAATTTCCTCTCCATATTTTGTTAGTTCATTCTCGTGTTTTTCAATGTTTTCAATGCCAATTTTATTTAAAAATTTTATCGACTCTCCAAAAGCTATTACTTGAGCTGTAGCCATAGTTCCTGCTTCATATTTATTTGGCAGCTCTCCAAAAGTAATGCCTTCCTTTTTTACTTCTCTAATCATTCCGCCACCACCTTGATATGGAGGTAATACTTCAAGCCATTTTTTTTTTGCATAAAGAATTCCAAGTCCAGTTGGTCCGTACATTTTATGACAAGATATAGCGTAGAAATCACATCCTACGTCTTGCATGTCTAATT
Organism: uncultured Pelagibacteraceae bacterium; assembly: GCA_902626575.1. Taxonomy (GTDB): domain Bacteria; phylum Pseudomonadota; class Alphaproteobacteria; order Pelagibacterales; family Pelagibacteraceae; genus Pelagibacter. Next base: position 124,701 of record CACOFY010000002.1, read on the forward strand.
TTAAATGTGGTGCACCCTGGCAACCATCTACAAGAACTGGAATATTCTTTGAGTGTGCCAACCTTGTTATTTCTTTAATAGGTAATATTGCACCTGTAACATTTGACAAATGTGTAATCGCTATAATTTTTGTTTTAGGAGTTATATTTTTCTCTATGCTCTCAAGAGTAACTTCTCCATCAGAATTGAATTCTGCAAACTTTATTTTTACTCCTTTAGACTTTCGCAAATAATGCCAGGGAACATAATTTGAATGATGCTCAAGCTCAGTTAATAAAATTTCGTCGCCTTCCTCAAGAAACTTCTGCCCAAAAGTGTTAGCAACTAAATTAATAGCCTCTGTGGCTCCCTTGGTAAAAACAATTTCATTAGGATCTTTTGCATTAATATATTTTTGAACTAAAACTCTTGTATTTTCATATAAATTAGTTGCTGCGACTGCTAAATAATGTACGCTTCGACCAACATTTGAAAATTCTTTTGTATAAAAATCATAAATTCTATCAACTACCACTTGTGGTTTTTGAGATGAATTTGCACTATCTAAATAAACAAGATCATTATTTTGAACCTTATTATTAAAAATTGGAAATTGTTTTTTGATATTAGTTATATTCATTATTTAAATCCCATAATTTCTTTTATAAATTCCTTAATTTCGTTATCAGTTATTTTTTCAATCACATCTAACAGGAAGCCTTTAATCAAAAGTTTTTTAGCCTCATCATATGTAAGGCCTCTTGATCTCAAGTAAAAAATTGAGTTTTCATTTAAATTTCCAGAGGCAGAACCATGAGAACATTTAACATCATCAGCATAAATTTCTAATTCTGGCTTTGCATTAAATTCCGTTTCATCATTAAGTAAAATTGCTTTACTTAATTGGTAGCCGTCTGTTTTTTGAGCAACTTTGTCTACATAAATTTTTCCTTGATATACTGATTTTGACTTATCACTCATTACACTTTTTATTAATTGATAACTTTTTGTGTTTTCACTAAGATGATTAATCTGAGATCTAATTTCATGATGATTTTCCCCAATTAAAGAAAATACACCATTAACAAATGCGGATGAAAATTTTTCTTTTAAATTACAATTAATTTCATTTTTAATAAATTTTGATCCTCTAGATAAAATAAATGTCTCAGAAATACTGTTAGTATCTTGTTCAATATTATTGTAAGAATATTGAACATTATTGTTTTCACCACTATCTACTTTGAAATTTTTTAAAATAGCATCTTTTTTAAGATCAAAATTATAAAAAATATTTATAAAATTCTTTTGAGATTTGTCATTAAATACATCGATTAATTTCAAAGAACTATTAGCTTCTAATAAGAAGTTTAATTGTAAATTAATATTAGTAGATTTAACTT
>CACOFY010000003.1 GCA_902626575.1 uncultured Pelagibacteraceae bacterium
AATAAAAAAAAACGACAGATCTAAGGGAAAATTTAAAAGAAAAAAATTCTATAAAAAAAAATTCTATAAAAAAAAAATTAAATCAAACCTGTCTTAGGACTTGAAGCTTTTCCATAAATAGTTTTTTTTATTCTTCCAGACAAAAATGATTTTCTACCTGCCTGAACAGCAAACTTCATTGCTTCGGCCATTTGAATTGGATTTCTTGCCATTGCTATAGCTGTATTTATTAGAACACCATCACAACCTAACTCCATCGCACGAGAAGCGTCTGAAGCTTGCCCAATTCCTGCATCAATTATTAGAGGTAATTTTGTTCTTGATCTAATAATTTTTATATTTACTTCGTTTAATATTCCAAGACCTGATCCAATTGGTGCAGCAAGTGGCATAATTGCTACTGCTCCTGCATTTTCTAATCTTTTTGCCATTAATGGATCATCTGAGCAATAAACCATTACTTTAAAACCTTCTTTAGTTAAAACTTCTGTTGATTTTAATGTTTCTATCATATCAGGAAATAAAGTTTTTTTATCTCCCAAAACTTCTAATTTAACTAATTTCCATCCTCCAATCTCTCTTGCCAGTCTTAAGGTTCTGAGAGCTTCAGATGATGTAAAACACCCAGCAGTATTTGGTAAATAAGTTATTTTTTTTGGATCTATATAGTCCATTAATAAAGGTTTTTTTTTATCAAATATATTTACTCTTCTTACTGCTACAGTTACTATTTGAGCGCCCGATGCCTTAATAGCCTCAGAACATTCTTTAAAATTTTTGTACTTTCCTGTACCAACTATCAATCTAGATTTAAAATTTTTATTTGAAATATTTAAGTAATCATCCATTCCTAACCACCTCCAATAAAATGAACTATTTCTATTTTATCTCCATTTTTAATTTTTATTTTGTTAATCATTTTCTTATTTATAATCTTTTTATTCAATTCTATAGCAACCTTCTTTAATGAGATTTTATTAGCACTTAAAAGGGATTTTAAACTAATTTTACTGCTAATTGACCTTTTTCTTCCATTAATCTTTATTTTTACTTTGTTTATTTTTTTCATATTATATAAATATTTTATGACAGCTAAAATTTTAATTATTAACGGTCCAAATCTTAATCTATTAGGTGAAAGAGAACAATCACAATATGGAACTAAAAATTTTGAGGAATTAAAAAATGAGTGTAAAAAAAAAGCAGATGAATTGAATATAAAAATTGATATTGTTCAATCAAATATTGAGGGAGAAATTGTCAGTTTTATTCAAGATGCTAGAAATAAATATAACGGCATCATTATAAATGCTGCAGGTTTCACCCATACATCAGTTGCTATTAGGGATGCTTTAGAAATATTTAAAAAACCGAGTATAGAATTGCATATATCAAATATTTATAAAAGAGAGGAATTTAGACAAAAATCCTTAATAAGTGGAGTTGTAAATGGTGGTATTTTTGGTTTAGGTACTGAGGGATATATTTTGGCCATAATTGCAATACATAAAATTTTAGCACATGAAAATTGATAAAAAATTAATTAAGGAGTTAACAGGTTATCTTAACGAATTTAATTTAACCGAGTTAGAGTATGCTGATAATGATACAAAAATTAAAGTCTCAAAAGCTCAGAATATAAATGCACCATTAAATGATAATCAGAATATTCAAGTAAAAAATGATACTACCACTAATAAAAAAACATCTGGCAACCAAGTAAAATCTCCAATTATTGGAACAGCATATTTAGCGCCTGAACCAGGAGGTAAAAAGTTTACAGAGGTTGGAAAAAAAATTAAAAAGGGTGATACTGTTATGATAGTTGAAGCCATGAAAACTATGAACCACGTTCCGTCACCTTTTGACGGTGTTGTAAAAGAAATTTGTGTTGAAGATGGTTCGCCAGTTGAATTTGATCAAATTATTGCAATAGTTTCTTAATGTTTAAAAAAATTTTGATAGCCAATAGAGGTGAAATTGCTGTCCGAATTATAAGAGCATGTAAAGAGTGGGGAATTTCAACCGTAGCAGTCCATTCTGATGTTGATAGAGAGAGCATGCATGTAAGATTAGCTGATGAAAGTATATGCATAGGTTCTCACCAGCCAGTAAATAGCTATTTAAATATTCCAGCTATAATGTCTGCAATAGAATTAACAAATTCTGAAGCTGTTCACCCAGGATATGGTTTCTTATCTGAAAATTCAAATTTTGCAAAGATATTAGAGGACAATAAAATTAAATTTATAGGACCATCATCTAAATTGATAAAAATGATGGGTGATAAAATACAAGCAAAAAAAATTGCTAAAGAGCATGGATTACCTGTAATTGAAGGGTCGGATGGAGGCGTTTCAGATATTAATAATGCGAAAGAAATTTGTAAAAAAATTGGTTTTCCAGTTTTAATTAAAGCTGCAGGTGGTGGTGGTGGAAAAGGCATGAAAATTGTTTTTGAAGAGAAAGATTTTGAAAATTTATTTCTTACTGCAAAATCAGAGGCAAAAAAATATTTTGGAAATGATGAGGTTTATATTGAAAAATTTTTTCAAAATCCAAGACATATAGAAGTTCAAGTTTTATCAGGAAAAAATGGAACTGTTCACCTTCATGAGAGAGATTGTTCTGTACAAAGAAGACATCAAAAGTTAATTGAGGAAACTCCCAGCCCAGTTTTAAATGATGATTTAAGAAAAGATCTTTTTTCAAAAACTGTAAATATGGTTGAAAAAATTGGTTATGAGGGAGCCGGTACAGTTGAATTTATTTTTGAAAATGGAAAATTCTATTTTCTAGAAATGAATACAAGGGTACAAGTTGAACATCCGGTCACTGAAATGGTTACTGGTATAGATATTATAAAGGAGCAGATTTGGATTGCTTTTTCTGGTGAAACCGCGCTTAAACAAAAAGATATTAATCCAAGAGGTCATGCAATTGAATGTAGAATAAATGCCGAGGATGCGAGTAAAAATTTTCAACCCTCTCCGGGTGTTATCGGAATGTGTCATCAACCTTCTGGATTTAGAACCAGGGTGGATGGTGCAATCTACCAAGGGTGTAAAGTAACACCATTTTATGACAGTATGATTTGTAAATTGATTTGTCATGGTAGAAATAGAACTGAGGCTATTCAAAGGATATTACGATCTCTAGATGAGTTTGTAATAGAAGGTATAACAACTACTATTGATTTACACAAAAAATTACTTACACATAAAAAATTTATAGAATCTGACTTTAATGTTTCTTGGTTAGATAAAGATAAAATAATTTAATAACATTTAGTTATCCAAATATCATAAACTGGGTGATCAAAAGGTCTTAGAGTTGGACTAGATGAGAATGTCCAGCCATTAAATACAAAAACCTCGTCATTATCATCGCTTTTAAGATCTTTAACTTGTAAATATGCAGTTATTTCAGGATTATCATCAAATTCTGAATTTTTACATTTTAAGGCTTTGATCGAGATGTTTTTGAAAAATTTTTCTTCTAAAATTTTTACCCTCAGTTCGTAGCTTTTAGAGCTAACTTTATCTAAAACTTTAATCTCTAAATAATTACCCTCCAAAACTGAGTTTTGCGAGTTTGAAGTAATTGTGTAAAGCAGAAAAATAATAAAAAATAAAAAAAAGCTAATTTTTCCAACTAGTGTATTTTTTTTTAATTTGATCATTTTTTTTATTTGGATGGTATGCCTTCTCAGTACCAGTTAAATTAGGTGAATGAGGTTTTTGCCATTTATATTTTTTTGTATCATGTTTGTATTCAATTTTATTTTTCATGAAATGGATCCAGGAAAACCAATCGTTTGGAATTTTTGACGCATCTATTTCGTCTTTATAAATAATCCATCTTTTTGTTTTTTTTTTGTTTTCATAATATTTATTATCAAACTCATCTTTTCCCACGAATTTTCCAAAAAAAAACGTATATAATTTTGTTCCTAGAGTTTCTTGATTCCACCAAACAAAAATTTTTTTTATAAATGTCAACATAAAAATTTAACTTATTTTCAATTTAAAATTGCAAAGAATAAATTAGACTAAATTTTTAATTTGTATATACATTATTTAAATAAAGACTCAAAAAAAATAAATTTTTTATGGCAAAATATTTAGTTGAAACTTATTACAATTGTAGCTTCAAAGTAAGTCATTATTTAGACAAAGTAGACGAGAAAGAGTTGTCTAATCTTGAAAATAGAGATGATGGGAAGTTTGAAATACTTGATATCAAATTAGATACAAGAAAAACTAAAAGTTTAGAGAAGAACCAAAAATTTTCAGAGAAGAATACAATAGAAACAAAAACTGAGAGTATTAAAAAACAAATAATAAAAGAAAATAACTCGCCCTTAATCAACAAATTAACTGACAGTGTGGGTAGAAGATTTAGTATGCCAGATCGAAGAAAAGGTTATATTCAAAAAGTTACTATTGGAGATCATAAAGTATATTTACATACAGGAGAATATGAGGATGGAAAAATTGGAGAAATTTTCATTGATACCAGTAAAGAAGGTGAATTAGTAAAAGCTTTGATGAATAATTTTGCAATAGCAATATCCCTTGGACTACAATACGGCGTTCCTCTTGATGAGTTTGTTAATGCATACGTAGATACAAAGTTTGAACCATCTGGAAAAGTATATGGTAACGATAGAATTTTAAGTGCTTCATCGATTTTAGATTATATTTTCAGAGAACTTGCAATATCTTATCTAAATAGAGAGGATCTTGCACACACACCGTCAATTGGAAATGGTGTAGAAAAATCAAAAGATGATGAGACGAGTGATAATGAAGATCAAAACCAATTTTTAAAACTTGTAAAAGATATTACTAGTAAAGGGTTTGTAAGAAACAACTATAAAAAAAAACTTGTAGATTTGTCAGACATAAGAATAAATCTCAAAGGAAAAAAATAGCTATTTTTTTTTAATTTGTAATCCAAGCTCTTTTAATTGTTTCTCATCAACTTCTGATGGAGCGTCCATCATCAAATCTTGAGCATTTTGATTCATTGGAAATAAAGTAACTTCTCTAATATTTTTTTCATTTGCTAATAACATTACAATTCTATCTAACCCAGGTGCAATGCCTCCATGTGGTGGAGCACCATAATTTAATGCATTTATAATTCCTTTGAATTTTTTTTGTACCTCTGATTTTGAATATCCAACGACTGAAAATAATTTATACATCAAGTCTGGTTTATGATTTCTTATAGCGCCGGAAGAAAGTTCTATTCCATTACAAACAATATCATATTGATAAGCTTTTATTTCTAATGGTTTTGAAAAGTTTATCTTTGATAAATCTCCTTGTGGCATTGAAAAAGGATTGTGGCTGAATTGGATTTTTTTTGTATTTTCATCGATTTCGAACATGGGATAGTCAACAATCCAACAAAAAGCAAAGCTATTCTCATTAATTAACTTTAGTTCTTGTGCAATTTTATCTCTTGCTGATGAAATTAACTTTAACACCTCTTTCTCTTTATTGCATGAAAAGAAAATACTATCTCCAATATTTGCTTTCATGATTTTCATAATTTCTTTAATAGAATTCGCTGAAAAAAACTTTCCTACAGGACCTTTGGCTGAAATCTCCTTATCATTTTCAATGGTAAAATAAGCCATGCCTGAAGCGCCTTGATCTTTTGCCCACTTATCAATTCCATCAAAAAAACTTCTAGGTTTATCTTTTGTGTTTGTAGTTTTTATTGCTCTTACTATTGATCCAGATTTTACTAACTTTTTAAAAATTTCAAATTTTACATCTTCTCTTGTGAATATTGATGTTAGATCACATATTTCTAATGGATTTCTCAAATCTGGTTTATCAGATCCATATTTTAGTATAGCATCCTTGTATGTTATTCTTGGAAATTTTTCAAATAACATTTTTTTTGTGGAAAATTTTTTAAATAGAAGCAACATTAGTTTCTCTACAACAAAAAAAACATCTTCCTGTTCAACAAAAGACATTTCAATATCAAGCTGATAAAATTCTCCTGGACTTCTATCTGCTCTTGCGTCTTCATCCCTAAAGCATGGTGCAATCTGAAAATATTTATCAAAGCCTGATATCATAATTAATTGTTTGAACTGTTGCGGTGCCTGGGGTAATGCATAAAATTTTCCTGGATTTAATCTACTTGGAACTAAAAAGTCTCTTGCTCCCTCTGGGCTTGACGATGTAAGAATGGGTGTCTGAAATTCTAAAAATCCAAGTTTTGTCATTTCATCTCTAATAAAAGATATAATTTTGGACCTAAGAGAAATATTTTCATGAACTTTTTTTCTTCTTAAGTCTAAAAACCTGTATTTTAATCTTATATCCTCTGCATATTCTTGATCTGAAAAAACTGGCATTGGAAGCTCTTCACAAGCTCCCAAAACTTCATAAGATTTGATTTTTATCTCTATTTCTCCTGTTTTAATATCTTTGTTGATTGTATCAGGACTTCTTTCAACAACCTCACCGACAATTTTTATGACTGTTTCTAGTTGAATTTTTTCTAGATTTTTAAAAAATTTATTTTCTTTATCAATTATACATTGTGTAATTCCATAATTATCTCTTAAATCTAAAAATAATAAATTTCCATGATCTCTCTTTTTATTAATCCAGCCTGATAAAACTACTTCAGAACCTTTGTTTTTTTTTGTCAATTCTCCGCAGGTATTAGATCTGTATTTATTCAATTTAAAACTCCTAGTACTTCCTTAATAGTTTTAAGATTTATAGATTTTTTCATTTTTAAACTCATTTCATCAATCTTATATATAAATTCAAATATTTTGCCATAAGACCTTGTAATTCTTTTTGTTGTATAATCGATTAGTTTTTTATCAATTAATACTTGCCTATCTGACAAGTATTTCGAAATTAATACCTTGATTAGTTTATCATCAGGTTTTTCAATTTTTGCAACTAAGCAATTTTTTGATCTTGATTTCAAATCTTTTAAACTAAATTCAATTTCATTTATAGGCAACAAAGAATTAATTAGTAAGTACTTATTAGTATGATCTACAAAGTTAATTAGAGAAAATAAGGACTTCTCATCAATTTTTTTCTCAAAATTGTCTAATATTATAATTTCATAAAACCTGAACTTATTTATATCATTAAATTTGAAATCTTTTGTATTTAAGATTATTGATTTACTTTTTTTTGAAAAAATCTTTGATAAGTGTGATTTTCCAGAATATTTTTCTCCACAAACATTTACAATATTTTTTTCCCATTTTGGCCAAGACTCTAATAAATTAAACGCAAAAAAATTACATTCTGAAACAAAAAAATCTTCTTTTGAATGGCTGTTGTTATAAATAAAATCTAAAAGCAATTGTTTATTTTCTCTCATTAATTTAGCTGCCAAATTTGATTAGTTGTATCAATTAAAATATTGTTTTTATTACATAAATCTAAAAATCTACTAGGTGATCCGTTAAATATAATCCTATAATTAATTTTTTTATTATTAAAATCTTTTATAAAAAAATTTGAGACAAATTCTGTATTAGTTAGAAACTCTTTAAATGAGTTGTTTTTTTGGTAATCATTTGCATCAACACTAATATTTAAGGGTAATTTAACCGAACGATTTATTAGATTTATTTTTTTCCAGTTATCCTCATAATTATTCTTTATAGAAATGATTAAATTTGTTAATTCATTTTCATTATCTAAATTAATGTTATTATAAATATTATTTAGTATTTTTTCGTTATTATTAATAGTTATTTTAGATAAAACTCTTATTTTATAATTATCTTGGAATATCAAACAAATAATAGAATCTTTTGCATTGTATTTATTAATGATGCTTGAGTAATTATAAATTTCTAAACTTTCAATGTTCTGATTTAAAGTTTTTATTATATCAATATCTTCGGTGGGTAAAATATAATCTAACAAAAAATGTTTACTTGTTGCATCAAACCAATTAATAAAAAATGGATTTTGATTGAAAAGATTTACAGTGGCGTTATTTGAGTCAATTAAAATCGGTAGTATAAAGATATTTTTTTTTTTAGGTAGAGAAGGAAAAATATTTTTTTTTTCAAAAAAAAGTAATGTATTTTGTTTGTTGAAATTTACATCAAATTTGGCAGAATAATAATTTTTAATAAATCGTTCATCTTTAATTTTGAATGAATCAATCAAATTTTTGATCTCGGTATTTTTAATTCTGCTTAGTTTTATTTCCTCGCTCGATATAACTGTCATTTTCATGAGTCTTTTAAAAGCTTCAATAAATGCTTTATCCACAACTTTTTCTTTTTTAAAATTTAGTTCAAAAGGTTCAATTATTTCAATGTCATTAACACTAAATATTGATGATTTTAACTCTGTGCTAGATAAATTAAAAAATAGAACTGCGCTAAAAAAAATTATATAAGCTCTTTTCAGGCTCAAAAAACAAATATTTAAATGCATAATTTATTTTAATGAATAATAAAAAATTTACATATGAAAAAAGTGGCGTAAATATAACAGCAGCTGATAAATTTGTAGAATTTCTCTCAAAAAAAGCAAAACAAAGAAGAAATAAATCAAAATATAAAAATATTGGTGGTTTTGGTTCGATATCAGAAATACCAAAGAAATTTAAAAACCCAAAAATAGTTGCCTCTACTGACGGAGTTGGTACAAAAATTGAAATTGCAAATGAACTAAATAAGTTTGATACAATAGGAATTGATTTAGTTGCAATGTGTGTAAATGATCTTATTGTTCAAGGTGCAAAACCTTTAATCTTTTTAGATTATATTTCAATAAATAAAATTGAATTAAAAAAACTTAAATCCATAGTCAAGGGCATTATCACTGGATGTAAAATTTCTGATTGCGAGCTCGTAGGAGGAGAAACGGCAGAAATGCCGGGAACATATGGGAAAAAAAAATTTGATATCGCCGGGTTTTCTGTTGGTGTTGTAGATGATAAAAGTTTGATTGATAAAAATAAAATTAAAAAAGATAATTTAATACTAGCAATTCCATCAAATGGTATACACTCTAACGGATATTCATTAATAAGATATATTCTAAAAAAAAAAAAAATTAATTTTAAAAAAAATAGTTTTTTAAAAAAAGAATTTATTAAGCCAACAAAAATTTATACAAAAGAGATACTATTGCTTAATGAAAAAAATTTAATTAATGGTTGTGCAAATATAACAGGTGGTGGAATAATTGATAACATTAAAAGAGTGATACCAAAAGGATTATGTGCAAGTATTGATCTTTCGAAAATAAAAGTTCCAAAGATTTTTAAATGGTTAAAAAAACAAAACGTTAATGAAATGGAAATGTTAAAAACTTTTAATTGTGGTGTGGGGTTTTGTTTAATTATTGAAAAAAAAAATTTAAATAAAATAAAAAAATTTTTTTCGAAAGAGTATAAACCATATCAAATTGGCAAGATAACTAAAGGGAAAATTAAAACTCTTTTTTATGATAAAGTCATTTGGCAATAAAATAAAAGTTGCTGTATTTATTTCTGGAAGAGGAACAAATTTAAAAAATTTGTTCTATTTTTCAAAAAAAAAAAATTCTAAGATACAGATTTGCATTGTGATTTCTAATAAAAAGTATGCAAAAGGATTATCTTTTGCAAAAAAAAATAATATTAATTTTGAAATTTATACTTTTAAAGATCAATTAAAAGATGAATTAAAAGTTTTACAAATTTTAAAAAGAAAAAATATTAAAATTATTTGTCTTGCAGGTTTTATGAAAATTTTATCAAGAGAATTTATTAAAAGATTTAAAGGAAAAATCATAAATATTCATCCCTCTTTATTACCAAAATATAAAGGTCTTAATACACATGATAGAGTTATTAAAAATAAGGAAAAATATTCTGGTTGTACTGTACATTATGTAACCTCAAAATTAGACTCGGGAAAAATAATATTACAAAAAAAAGTAAAAATTTTTAAAAATGATAGTGCTAAAAGCTTACAAAAAAGAGTATTAGAGCAGGAACATAAAATTTATCCAAAGGCTTTAAAAATGATTATAAATTAATTGGCGAAAAAAAAATTTATTTCAAGTTTTGCATTATCTATGCTATCTGAACCATGGACTGAATTTTTATCTATAGATAAACCAAACTCTTTTCTTATTGTTCCATCTTCTGCATTTTTTGGGTCAGTAGCACCCATAAGTCTTCTATTATCCAATACTGCTCCAATTTTTTCTAGTATCATTACAATTATTGGTCCTGAGGATAAATATTCACATAAATCATTATAAAATGGCTTCGTTTCATGTATTTTATAAAATTTTTCTGCGTCTGTTTTTTCAAGCTTAATTTTTTTTTCCTTCACAATTTTAAAACCTTCATTTATGAACATTTTTTTAATTTTATCTTCTAATTTTCTCTCTACTGCATCTGGTTTAATAATTGATAAAGTTTGTTCCAAATTACTCATAATTATCTTCGACTAATTTGTTTAGTAATCTTACTCCGTAACCTGTGGCACCGCTTGAGTTTAATGCTCCACCATATTTTGAGAAAGCCATACCAGCTATATCAAGATGGGCCCAAGGTGTTTTATTTAAAATAAATCTTTGTAGAAATTGCGCTGCTGTTGTAGAGCCTGCACCACCTACATAATTAATGTTTTGCATATCTGCATTATTAGAGTCCATCAGTTTATCAAAGTTTTTATGTAGAGGCATTCTCCATAATTTTTCATCAGTTTTTTCACCAGCATCAATTAATTCTTTGGATAGCTTATCGTTATTAGAAAACAGTCCCCCATATTCTGACCCCAAAGAAACTATTATTGCCCCAGTCAATGTTGCTAAATCAATTATAAATTTAGGTTTAAATTTCTTTTCAGTAAAAGTAAGTGCATCAGCTAAAACCAATCTTCCTTCAGCATCTGTATTTAATACTTCGATTGTTTTTCCACTATAAGATTTTACAATGTCTCCAGGTCTTTGGGCATTACCACTTACCATATTTTCTACTAAGCCTACCACGCCTACTGCATTAACTGTTGCTTTTCTGAGAGCTAAAGTTTTCATTAACCCTACTACAGCAGCCGAGCCCGCCATGTCATATGTCATATCTTCCATAAATCTTGCTGGTTTAAGTGAATAACCACCAGTATCAAAACATACACCCTTACCAACAAATGCTAAAGGCTTGCTTTTTGACCTGTTACCATTCCATTCAATTGTAACTAGGTATGACCCTCTTACGCTTCCTTGCCCAACTCCTAAAAGAGCACCCATTCCTAATTTTTTAAGTTCTTTTTGATTGTATGCCTTTACTTTCAACCCGATTTTTTTTAGTTTAAGTAATCTTTTTGCGTATTCATCTGGATGAAGAATATTTCCAGGTTCTGACACAAGGTCTTTTGTATAATTTGTCCCCTCTAAAATAGAGGAAAATCTATCAAATTTTTTTTTATTTTTTATTTTTTTTGAGTTTAAAATATTTACTTCTATATTTTTTACCTCTTGTTTTGTTTTATATTTGTTAAAACTATAGGATTTTAGTTGCATACCATGCAAAAACTCATCAATAAATGTATTATTTTTAATTTGGGTAGCGTTGGTATTTTTGCTTAAAAAAGTAACATCAAAAATTAGATTTGATTTAAGATAATTATAAAAATTTGCTCCCATTTTTTCATTTTCGGTTGCTGAAAGTTTATTTTTGATTTTTATTAGAATTATTTTTTGATTTGGATTGAGATTAAATGAAATAAAGTCTTTTTTTTTTGATTTATTTGAGATTATTGTTTTACTAATTTGAGTAGAGTTTTTGCTAATGTTTAGTTTATTTAAGCCATTTATCTTAAATTCTTCATCGGAAAACAAAACATAATTTTTAATGCTTTTCTCGTTAGATCCTGTTTTAAAGCTTATTTTTATTGACATTTTTATTAAATATGTACTTTAGGTTGTATTTAAATTATAAACTAAAGTTGAATTTATATAAAGATTATCGGGTAAATTTCAATGAAAAAAATTATTTATAATCAACTTTTAAAAGATATTACTAAGTTTTTTTTATTATCCAGTCTTAGTTTGTCGCTAATTATATGGGTAATTCAAGCTGTAAATTTTTTAGATTATATATCTGAAGATGGTCATGGAATTCTTACCTATTTTTATATTACAATATTAAATTTTCCTAAAATTTTTAGTAGAATTTTGCCGTTTTGCATTTTTATAAGTATTTTTTATACTCTAAATAGATATGAAAATAAAAATGAATTGTTAATTTTTTGGAATATAGGTATTAACAAAATTAAATTTGTAAATGTACTTATTATTTTCTCTTTGTTATTTTTATTTTTGCAAATATTTTTAAATGCATTAATCGTTCCAAAAACATTAGATTCAGCAAGGGAATATATAAGAAACTCAAATGTTGATTTTTTTCCTAATTTGATAAAGGAAAAAAAATTTATTGATGTTGTTGAAAACTTAACAATTTTTGTAGAGTCTAAAAATAAAAATGGAGATTTAAAGAACATTTACCTAAAAGACTTGGTAAAAGAAAATCAATCTCAAATTATTTATGCTGAAAGTGGGAAAATAGTTTCTGAGAACGGCACAAATTTTTTAGTTTTAAATAACGGTAGTTTTATTGATATTAATAATAATAATTTAACAAGATTTGCATTTAAAAGAACTGATATTAATTTAGCTAAATATTCAACGAAGAGTACTAAAACACCTAAATTTCAAGAACTATCTACAATCAATCTCATCTCATGCTTATATAAACTTAATTATAACATTCTTCTATATAAAATACCTGATTACTTCCAATGTGAAAATAAAGCTGAGAATGACATCGATGAAGAGTTATTTAAAAGAATTATAAAACCTTTTTTTATTCCAAGTATTGTTTTGATAGCATGCCTTATTATTTTATCTAATAAAGATTCTTATAAATATAGTAGGTTACAATATATTTTATTTAGTTTTGGATTTTTTTTAATTGTAATATCTGAAATAACTGCGAGATACGTAGGTAATAGTAAAATCGAATTTTTTATAATTCTACCATTGATTACATTTTTAATTAGTTATTTATTTTTAATGTTTAAGCTCAGAGTGAACAGATGATTAAAGTATATCAAAAATACCTAATTTTATCTTTTTTGAAAATTCTATTAGTTGTATTTTCAATTTTCTTTTCTCTTGTTATCATTCTTAATGTTTTTGAGGAAGTATCCTACTTAAGAGACACTGATACAAATTTATTATTTCCTCTCTTTTTGACATTTCTTACTTCGCCTTCAATTGTATACGAGACTTTTCCATTTATTTTTTTCATATCAACACAATTTTTATTTATTAAATTACTTGATAAGGAGGAACTGGATATTTTCAAAAAAGTAAGTTTGAGTAATTTTAAAATCATTTGTATTTTGTCTAGCTTTGCATTTCTAATCTCTATATTTATTTTAATAATTTTCTATAATCTTTCATCAAATCTAAAATTTGTTTATTTAGATCTTAAAAATAAATACTCTAAGGATAATAAATACCTTGCAGTAGTAACTGAAAATGGTCTGTGGATTAAAGATGAAATAAATAATTATATAAATATTATAAATGCTGAGAGAATTTCAGAAGGTATTCTGTATGATGTGACTATTAATCAATTTACCAAGGGATATGAAAATATAAATAATATTTTAGTTGATGAAATTAATATTAAATCAAAAAAATGGATTTTGAAGAATGCAAATTACTCTAGCGGAAGTTCTAGCACTAAAAAAAGTGAAAATACAGTTTTTGAGAGTAACTTTGATGCAGAACAAATAAGTCAGCTTTTTTCAGATTTATCTTCGTTAAACTTTATAGAGCTAAATAAGCTCAAAAGTGAGTATCAAAGTGTGGGATATTCAATAACCAATTTAAACATCCATTTTCACAAACTTGCATCTTATCCAATCAACCTGACAATAATGACTATATTTGGATGTATTGTAATGCTTAATATAAAAAGGAACAGTTCGAAAATTTTTCATCTCATTTTGGGAACACTTTGCTCAGTTGTAATTTATTACATAAATTATTTCTCAAGCTTGCTTGGTGAAAATGAACAATTACCAGAGTATTTATCAATATGGTTACCTTTGTTAATAATATCCTTATTTTGTAGTATTGGATTAGTGAGAATTAATGAGAAATAGATGAAAAAAAATAATATTTTAATATACTTTTTAATAATTTTTTTAATTTTGGCTAATAAATCATTAGCAGAGGATTTTTTTTTTGAAGGTGAGGAAATACAAGTTATAAATAATGGGGAAATTCTTAAATCAAATAAAGGAATTAAAATTTCTTCGACAAGTGGTGTCGTTATAACTGCTCAAGAATTTGAGTATAATAAGAAAAATTCTGAACTTATAGTAAATAATAATGTAATCGTAGAAGATAAAACCAATTATACAGTCATAAAAACAAATAAAATAAGATATTTAAGAAATATAGAGAGGATTGAGACATTTGATGACACTGAAATTGAAATAGAAAAAAAAATTTTTGTTAAAACAAAAAATTTAATTTATTTAAGAAATTCAAGTGTGATTAAATCTAAATATAAAACGATAGTAATAGATAAATATCAAAACAGCTTCGATACAGAAGATTTTTTATTAAATATTTCTAACAAAATTCTCAAAGGACAAAATGTAACTATAAAAGATAAAGATGACAATATTTCTTTTTTTAAAAGTTTTTTTAGCAATATAGATAAAAGTGAATTTTATGGAAAAGATATAAAAATAAATTTTTCAAATAAATCTTTTGGAAACCCTTTAAATGAACCTAGACTATATGGAAATACTTTAGAGACTAAAAACAATAGCACAACTGTGTCAAAAGGAATTTTTACAACTTGTAAAAAAAGAGATGGATGCCCTCCTTGGACACTTAAAGCTAATAAAATAATTCATGATAAAAGAAAAAAAACTATTAATTATTTAAATGCCTGGCTAGAAGTTTATGATAAACCAGTTTTATATTTTCCAAGATTTTTTCACCCTGACCCAACTGTAAAAAGGCAATCAGGTTTTTTAATACCACAGTTAAATGATTCAGGAAATACTGGTACATCTATTCAGGTGCCGTATTATAAAGTTATTGCTGATAATGAGGATATGACAATTCAACCTAGATTCTTCTCAAATAAAGATATTATTTTGCAAAATGAATACAGAAAAATTGAAAAAAATTACGATCATATAAGTGATTTTAGTTTTTATACTTCTGCATTCGGTAATGAAAATCAAACATCTAAATCGCATTTTTTCTCTAATACAAAATTTAAATTTGAAGATGGAATCTTTGAAGAATACAGCCTTGAACTAAATTTAGAACAGGTAACTAATGACACTTATCTGAAAAAATATAAAATCAATTCACCTTTGATAAAAAGTGAGACGTTAATGCATTCATTTTTAGAATTTAACGGATATAATGATGATAGTTCCATTGTTTTAAGCACAGAAGTGTATGAAGATCTCACAAAAAAGACATCGGATAGGTACGAAATTATTATACCTAGTCTTAATTACGCAAAAGATTTAAAAAAAATTTTTGATTTAAAGGGATCTTTAAGTTTTCAGTCAGATTTTTTTCAAAAACAATACGAGACAAACAGATATGATCAAATCTTAAATAATTCAATACTTTATTCTTCCCCAAAAAAATTTGAAAATAGTGGTTTAGTTAAAAATTTTAAGCTTAGTTTTTTAAATCCAAATAAAAGCACTAAAACTGGATCAAATAATGAAAGTAAGTCAAAAAACCAACTACTTTCTCAATTTATGTACAATTTAAGCTACCCTCTTTCAAAACAATCTGAATATTATAATAGTTTTATAACACCAAATTTAACTTACAGGTTTAGTCCAAATAAGACAAAAAATATGTCAGGCAAGGACCGAAGGTTGGATATTTCGAATATAAACTCATTTAGTAGACTTTCTGAAAATGATGCCGTAGAGGGGGGGCATTCAATAACAGCAGGTTTGGGTTATAAAAAAAATGATAAATTCGGGGATGAAAAAATATCTCTAGAAATTGCACAAGTCATTAGCGATACTGCCAATAAAGATTTACCCATTAAAAGTTCTTTAAATAAAAAGTATTCCGATTTAATTGGAAATTTAAATTTTAAAGTTTCGGATATATTAAAATTAGATTACGATTTTATGTTAGATGATGGACTTTCTTCATCAAATTATAGCTCATTAAAAACAACTTTTTCAGTAAATAATCTTATTACGACATTTGAATATTTGGAGGAAAGTGATATTATTGGATCTAGTCACTTCATCGGAAATGAAACAACTTTAAAATTAAATAATTCAAATAGTTTAGCTTTCAAAACTAGATCAAATAGAGAAATTGATATGACTGAATTTTACAATTTAATGTATCAATATGAGAATGATTGTTTAAGAGCAGCTCTAGAATATAATAAAACTTTCTATAATGATAGCGATATTAAGCCTGAGGAGGAATTGCTATTTTCTTTGACTATAATGCCTTTTTCAAAAATTAGCTCAACAAATCTAAAATGATTTAATATGAAAAAAATAAAAATTTTTACATTTTTGGTTTTAATGTTTAGTTTTTTTACAATTGATAATCTTTATGCAAAAAAACTTGAAATTTTATATAAAGTTGAGAACTATCCGATTACAAATAAAGATGTTGCAAAAGAGATTAATTATCTAATAATGCTTAATGACAACCTCAAAACAATTGATGAAAAAGAACTTATTCAGTATGCAACAAAATCTATTATTAAAGAAAAAGTAAAAAAAAATGAAATTCTTAAAAATTTTAAATTTGGTGGAAATGAAAAATTAGTAAAGGGTCAAATAGAATTTTTAAGAAATAATTTAAACTTAAATCAATCCGAGTTTGAAATCTTATTAAGCTCTCTAGATATATCTGAAAATTATTTAATTGAGAAAATTGAAATTGAATTAATGTGGAATAAGCTAATATATACAATTTACAAAGACAAATTAGTTATTAATGAAACTGAAATAAGAAAAAAATTAAAGGAGGACTTGGAAAATCCATCTAACTTTCTTGATGAATATTTGTTACATGAAATTCTATTTACACCTTCACAAATATCAGATTTAGAAACCAATCAATTAAAAATTGAAAAAAGCATAAAAGAGATTGGATTTGAAAATACAGCAAATGTTCTTAGTGAGGCACCATCTTCAAAACTAGGCGGTAAAATTGGTTGGATTAAAGAAAATCAACTATCTAAAGAAGTTTTAAATAATGTCAAAAAATTAGAGGTTGGGGACCATACAAGTCCTATAAATGTTCCTGGGGGCCAACTTTTTTTATTTTTAAAAGATAAAAGAAAATCTAAATTAGAGTTAAGTTTTGATGAAGAATATAAAAAAATCCTATCAGCTGAACAAAATCGCCAACTAGATCAATATTCGTCAATATATTATAAAAAAACTGAGCTTAATACTAAAATCTATGATAACTAAACCTATTCTAATAGTTGCAGGTGAACCATATAGTGTTTTTCTTGAAATATACTTTAAATCACTTAAAGAAAAAAAAATAAAAAATTTAAAAAATCCAATTATTTTAATTTGTTCAAAAGATCTATTAGTTAAACAAATGAAAAAATTAAAATATAAATATAAAATAACGGATTTAAGTAAATCTAATTTAAATTTAAAAAATCTTACCAATAAAAAAATAAATTTAATCAATGTTAATTTTAGATTTAAAAAAGCATTTGATAAAATTTCAAGCAAATCTAAACCATATATTGAGGATTGTCTAAATGTTGCTTTATCTCTTATTAAAAGGAAAAATATTAAAATATTGATTAATGGACCGATATCAAAAAAACATTTTTTACAAAAGAAATTTCTTGGAATGACTGAATATTTTGCTCAAAAGACTAATTCTAAAGGTAAAGAAGTAATGTTAATTTTTAATAAAGATCTTGCTGTATGCCCATTAACAACACATTTACCATTAAAAAAAATATTTAAAAAAATAACCAAAGATAAAATTTTTAAACATATTTATACAATTAATAAATTTTATAAATATTATTTTAAGAAAAAGGTCAAAATTGGTATGACGGGTTTAAACCCACATTGCGAGACAACTGATAAGTTTTCTGAGGATGAAAAGATTTTAAGGCCTGTAGTCAAAAAGTTAAGAATTAAAGGTATTAATATACAAGGTCCTTATGCTGCTGATACAATTTTTTTAAAAAATAATTTAAAAAGATTTGACGTAATCTTTGGCATGTATCATGACCAAGTACTCACACCTATGAAAACTTTATATGGTTTTAATGCAATAAATGTAACATTGGGACTCCCTTTTTTAAGGATTACTCCTGATCATGGGACAAATAACTTAATGATCGGAAAGAACTTATCTAATCCAATTAGCTTAATAGAGGCAATTAATTTTGCAAAAAAAACTAGTTAAAACAAAATCCAAAAAAAGTCTTGGTCAAAACTTTTTAGTAGATAAAAATATATTAAAAAAAATAATTGAAATTAATATAATTAATAGTGAGTCCGAAATAATTGAAATTGGACCTGGTACAGGAAATCTTACAGATTATTTAATCAAGAAAAATCCTAAAAAAATTGTTACCATTGAAAAAGATAAAGAACTATCAAAAGATTTATCAAATAAGTTTTTTGGTAAAGCTGAGGTTATAAACAAGGATATTCTAAAGTTTTTTAATTATGAAATTTTCAATAAGAATACAATTATAATTGGTAATTTACCTTATAATATTTCTTCACAAATTTTAGTAAAATTTATACTAGATAATAAGTTTAAGTTTAGAGCTCTAATATTTATGTTTCAAAAAGAAATGGCAAATCGAATTTTAGCACATGTAAATTCAAAAGATTATGGTCGTTTATCAATATTATCTAACTGGAAATTTGAAATAAAAAAGCTTTTCGATATTAAACCAAGTTCTTTTTCTCCAAGACCAAAGGTTGATAGTTCATTATTAATATTTAAAGAGAAGATTGAAAAATTTCCTCTTAAAGACCCCAAAAATTTGGAAAAAATTACTAGAATATTATTTAATCAAAGAAGAAAGAAAATTAGGAAATCAATTTATTATATTTTTAAAAATAATAAAAATATTATTAGTCAACTTAATCTTAATCTAGATCTACGTCCTCAAAATCTTGATAGTGAAGTATACTATAGTTTAGCCGCAAAATATGAAAAGCTTTAGACTAATTGACTAATTTTTTTATATGATCTGAAATTTTTTTTTTATTATAATTTATTTGTTTCTTATTATTTAAGAATAAATCAATTAACTGACTAATTTCATTATAACATTCATTTAAATCATCGTTTATAACAACAAAATCATAATCTATCCAATGTTTAACATCTTTGTAAAAGTCTTTCATTCTTTCAGATGCGATTAGTTTATCTTTCATGTCTCTATTACTAAGTCTTTCAAAAAGAACTTGCTTACTTGGTGGCAGTACAAAAAATGTAATAATTTTATATTGAATATTTTGAGATTTTATTTGTCTTGTACCTTGCCAATCAATATCAAATATCACGTTTTTACCTAAACTCAGAAGATCAATAACTGGTTTTTTTGAAGTTCCATAAAAATTATTAAAAACTTTAGCATATTCTAAAAATTTATTGTTTTTGATTAGATCCTCAAAAACTGCTTTATTTACAAAAAAATAATCTTTACCATTAATTTCATTGCTTCTTGGCTTTCTAGTGGTGTGAGAAACAGAAATGTTAAAATTTTTTTTTTTTGAGAGTAAATTTACTAATGTGGTTTTTCCGGCACCAGATGGCGAGGACAATATAACTATTATACCATCATTTTGTGATGACATTCGTTTTTTAAATATTAGTTACTTTTACTCTCGATAAATTTAATTGCGTCTCCAACTGTAAGTATCTTTTCGGCTTCGCTATCTGAGATTTCTGAACCAAATTCCTCCTCGAAAGCCATTACTAATTCAACAGTATCTAAACTATCAGCACCTAAATCATCTATAAAGCTAGCTTCTTCTGTGACCTTAGCTTCCTCGATGCCCAAGTGGTCTGCAACAATCTTTTTTACTTTGCTTGAAATATCTTCAGACATATAAATCCTTTTTTGTTATATTTTTTGTTATTAGATTATTACTCAACTTTGTCAAGCCATATACATGCCCCCATTAACATGAATAGTTTCACCAGTAATATAGGATGCTGTATCTGAGGCTAAAAAGGCAACAGAATTAGATACATCTTCACCATTTCCCAATTTATTCATTGGGATTCTTGACATAAGACTATTTTTTACTTCTTCGTTTATTTTATCAGTCATATTTGTTTGAATAAATCCTGGTGATACACAATTTATTGTAATATTTTTTTTTGCATATTCTATTGCAAGGCTTTTTGACATTGCAATGATACCAGCTTTGGACGCTGTATAATTAGCTTGTCCAATGTTTCCAGTGTGCCCCACTACAGATGTTATATTGACAATTCTTCCAAATTTATTTTTAAGCATTTTTTTAAGAGCATATTTACAAGCATAAAATGTGGATGATAAATTTATGTCTATAACTTTTTGCCAATCTTCACTTTTCATTCTTAAAGATAAATTGTCCAATGTGATGCCTGCATTATTTATCAAAATATCCAACCCCCTAAGCTTTGAGTGAGCTTCTTCAATAAAACTTTCAATTTCGGAATGTTTTGAAATGTCAAATTTTATAATTTCTACTGTTGGGTAATTTTTTTTTAATTTTTTTAATTTTTCCTCGTTTGTTCCTGTCGCTAAAACTTCGCCTTTCAAAGAAACAAATTTTTTTACTAGTTCATATCCAATACCACCAGTAGCTCCAGTTATTATAATTTTTTTTTTACTGAAATTTATCATTTTTCTTTATATTGTTTATATCCTCCTCATTATTAATTGCATCAACTATTACTGTTTTATCAATTCTCTTAATCATACCGGAAAGCACTTTTCCTGGTCCTATTTCTACAAAGTGATTTACCCCATTTTTTATCATATAAAAAATGCTTTCTCTCCACCTTACCCGACTCTCAATTTGTTTAATAAGCAGATTCTTTATTTCCTTAGTACTTTGCATTTCATTCGCAGTCACATTTGAAATAAAAATATTTTCATTAGTATTAAATTCTAGCTTATTTATTTGAGACTCCATAATTATCGTTGCTTTATTCATTAATTCACAATGAAAAGGTCCACTAACAGGTAAGGTAATATTTTTAATACGTAAGTTTTTTAAATCATTAATTAATTTATTTAACTCATCAAGTCTACCGCTAATTACTAGCTGTCCATTTGAATTATCATTTGCAATAAAACATTTGTAATGGTTTTCCTTAATTAAATTTTCAATTTTAAGTAAATCTGAACCAAGAATTGCGACCATCCCTCCTTCTCCTTTCGGTATTGCTGATTGCATTGCATTTCCACGAAGTTTCAACAACTTAATTGTATCTTCAAACTTAATAACCCCAGCTGATGCTAATGCTGTATATTCACCTACCGAATGTCCTGCAAAAAATTTTGCTTT
Source organism: uncultured Pelagibacteraceae bacterium (assembly GCA_902626575.1). Classification (GTDB taxonomy): domain Bacteria; phylum Pseudomonadota; class Alphaproteobacteria; order Pelagibacterales; family Pelagibacteraceae; genus Pelagibacter. The sequence continues at coordinate 21,629 of CACOFY010000003.1, forward strand.
ATTTAAATCACAACCAAACTCGTTTTTAGTCAAATGAAAAATGGAGTATCCTACTAAAAAAATCGCCGGCTGTGTATTTTCTGTAAGATCAAGTTTTTCTTTTGGTCCCTCCAAAATTATCTTGGATATTGGAAAATTTAGTACCTCATCTGCATGTTTGAAAAATTTTTTTACTAAATCAAATTTTGAGTATAGTTCACTAGCCATACCCACAACTTGGGATCCTTGGCCTGGAAAAATAACAGAAAACATATATATTTATCTCTTTTTAATTATTGTTTTAAGTATTGTAATTGTAGAATTATAATAGTATATCCTCATTTTTATTAAACTTAAAATTATGAACTTATACGAACATACTATAGTGGCAAGACAAGATGTTAGTCCATCACAAATTAAACAACTAACAGAGAAGTATACTAAAATTGTTGAAAAAAATGATGGCAAAGTAGTTCAAACTCAGAATTGGGGACTAATAAATTTATCTTATATAATCAAAAAGAATAAAAAAGGTAATTACATCCATTTTAAATTTGAAGGTCCAGCAAAAATTGTAAGCAACTTAGAGAAAAATGAAAGTATGGATAAAAATCTTTTAAGATATTTAACTGTTAAAGTCAAAAAATTTGACCTGGAAACAAACTATTTTTCAAAAAAAGATATTGACGAAAAGAAAAACTCAACAAAAGCAGAGGTTAATTTATAGTGCAAAAAAAAAAATCAGGAAATAAAAAAAAATCTCAAAGTAACTTTGCAAAATTAAGTATTTTTCAGCCAAATAAGTATAAATTTAAAAAATCATGCCCACTTTCAGTAAAAGGTGCACCAACTATAGATTATAAAAATATAAAGTTGTTAAAAAAATACATTTCTGAAAATGGAAAAATACTTCCCTCAAGGATAACAAACATAAGTCAAAAAAAACAAAGAGAATTGTCATTATCAATAAAAAGAGCTCGAAACTTAGCGTTAATATAATGAAAGTAATTTTACTTGAAAATATTAGAAAAATTGGATCGATTGGCGAAGTAATAGATGTAAAAAGAGGCTTCGCAAGAAACTATCTTATTGCGAATAAAAAAGCTTTGTATGCGTCTAAAGAAAACATTAAAGAAGTTGAAAAAATAAAAAGTGATTTGAACAAGAAAGATCTAGAAAAAAAGAAATCAGCAAAAGAAATATTTGATAAAATAAAATCTAAAGAATATACAATTAAAAAATTAAGTACTGAAAATAAAGAGCTTTATGGTTCAGTAAAACCAACAGAAATTTCTAAAATTATAAATGAAAAAGATGGAATTGAGATCCAGCCATCAATGATACAACTAATGGATGATATAAAATCGTTAGGTGATTTTAAGGTAAATATAAATTTACATTCTGAAGTACAAGCGCAAATAAAGATTAAAGTAATTCCCGCTGAAGTAATTCAATAATTATACACTATTATCCCCATAACCTTTTTTTTATTCAATTTTTATTTTAATTCTATAAGATGTTTTTTTTATGGAAAATAATTTAAGTGTTGTTACGAATAATTTTAAAGAATTACCAAACAATATCGAAGCAGAACAATCAGTTCTAGGTTCAATCTTACTTAGCAATGAAATTTTTGATGATGTTAGCGCCATTGTTAAAAGTATAAATTTTTACGATCCAATGCATCAAAAAATTTTCGCAGCGATAGAAAAATTAATTTTTAAAGGGATGCTAGCAAACCCTATAACATTAAAAAATTATTTTGAGAATGAAAAGGATGAAATTAATGTTCCAGATTATCTTGTAAAAGTAACGAAATTTTCTACATCATTAAGACAAGCAATTGAGTATTCAAAAATTATTTATGACATGTTTGTGAGAAGGGAATTAATAAAGATTTCTGAGAATACAATAGAAAATGCAAAATTAAATGATTTAAATATAAATGGTCAAAATATAATCGAAAATTCAGAAAAATTTTTGTACGATTTGGCAGAAAGAGGATCTTTTAATTCCTCTTTAATTAAATTTGATGAAGCTATGAAAATGACAATTGAAATGGCTTCTAATGCCTACAAAAATGAAGAGGGTATTGTTGGTGTTCCAACAGGTTTAAGAGATTTAGATGATAGACTGGGTGGTCTTCACAAGTCAGATCTTGTTATAATTGCAGGAAGGCCCTCAATGGGTAAAACTGCACTTGCTACAAACATAGCTTTCAATGCTGCACAAAAACTTCAAGAGACTGGAAAGAAATCATCTGTTGCTTTTTTTTCACTTGAAATGTCTTCAGAACAGCTTTCTACGAGAATACTTGCAGAGCAATCTAGAATTAAATCAAACGATATAAGAAGAGGGAGAATTTCTGAGGAGCAATTTGATAAATTTATCGAAACATCTAAAAATATATCAGAATTACCTCTATTTATAGATGAAACACCTGCAATAAGTATTGCCGCTTTAAGTAATAGAGCAAGAAGAATCAAAAGAAAACACAACCTAGATCTTATTGTAATTGATTATATTCAATTAATGAGAGCAGTAAATACAAAGGATGGACGTGTTCAAGAAATTTCGGAGATTACTCAAGGTTTAAAAGCACTTGCAAAAGAGTTGTCTGTCCCTGTATTAGCTTTATCACAACTCTCAAGAGCTGTTGAACAAAGAGATGATAAAAAGCCTCAACTATCAGATCTAAGGGAGTCTGGCTCAATAGAGCAAGATGCAGATGTAGTTATGTTTGTTTATAGAGAAGCATATTATTTAGAGAGAAAACAACCAAGACCTGCAACTGTTGAGCATGCTGAATGGCAAGCAAAAATGAACGAAGTCTCCAATCTAGCTGAAATTATAATAGGTAAGCAAAGACATGGACCTACCGGAAATATTATGTTGGAATTTGAGGCAATGTTTACCAAATTTAAAGATACTCAAATTAGTTAATTTAAAATATAAATGACTAATAAATGTTCGCCGATTTTTACAATAATATTATTCTTAAAAAACCTAAATTTGTATTTTTAAGCTTAATTATATTGCTAGCTTTTTTTGGATATTCTTCAAAAGATTTTAGGTTGGATGCTTCATCAGATACATTATTAATCGAAGGTGATCCAGATTTAGAATATTTAAGAGAGATTAATGAAAGATATGGCGCAAAAGAGTTTCTTATACTAACCTATGCTCCTAAAGAACCAATCACTTCTCAAACTACCATTAATAATCTTTTAAGCCTAAAATATAAAATTCAAAGCTTAGATTGGGTACACAATGTTGTGACTATTCTTGATATACCTTTACTAAACAACTCTGAGGCCCCCCTTCAAGAAAGGCTTAAAAACTTTGTAACTTTGAAGGATGAGAAAGTAGATAAAGACAGAGGATTTAATGAAATCATAAATAGCCCAGTTTTTAGAAACTTTGTAATTAGTGAGGATGGTACGACCACAGGAATAATTGTTTATTTAAAAAAAGATAATCAACTCCAAAATTTAGTAAATTCAAGTCAAAAGGAAATTGAAGAATACAAAGATTATTTAAAAAAAAAAAATCATGAAAATATAATAGAAATTAGGGATGTCATTAAAACTTACAGCAAAGATGCTAAAATATTTTTAGGTGGTATACCTATGATAGCAGATGACATGATGTCATTTATAAAAAGTGATATTATTGTATTTGGACTAGGAGTTTTTTTATTTATTATTGCAACTTTATGGTTTGTATTTAGAAAATTAATTTGGGTTTTAGTGCCAATAAGCAGCTGCGTGTTCTCCGTAATTATTATGACAGGGTTGTTAGGTTTATTGGGTTGGAAAGTAACAGTGATATCCTCAAATTTTATTGCATTAATGTTAATTCTTACAATGGCAATGAATATACACATGAGTACCCGTTTTATTCAATTAAAAAAAAATAATTTAAATTTAAGCAACTTTGAGATTTTATCAAAAACAACTCATAAAATGTTTTGGCCAATTCTTTATACTGTTTTAACAACAGTGTGTGCTTTTTTATCGTTAATATTTAGTGAAATTAAACCAATTATCGATTTTGGATGGATGATGACTTTAGGGTTAATGACTTCGTTCTTAATAACTTTCACACTGCTTCCTACTTTGTTAAGTTTTGCACCTATAAATAACATTAACTTGGAAGAAATAAATAATTATAAAATTATAAATTTTTTTTCAAAAATATCTATAAATAATAAAAATTTGATTTTTTTAACTACAATATTAATAATAATTTTAAGTATCTTTGGTATCAAACGTTTAGAGGTTGAAAACAGTTTCATAAACTACTTTGACAAAAAAACAGAAATTTATAGAGGAATGAAATTGATTGATGAAAAATTAGGTGGAACAACTCCTCTTGAGATAATTATTAAATTTGGTGAAATTTCTGATGAAGATGCTGCAAACTCTGAAAAAGATGAGTTTGACGATTGGGAAAATGATGGAGATACAAACGATGAAAAATATTGGTTTACAAAAGATAAAATTGATAAAATAGATAAAGTACATAATTATTTGAATGGTTTACCGGCGATTGGTAAAGTTTTATCTTTTTCTTCAATTATAGATGTTGCAACAAGTTTAAATAATAATAAAGAACTTGGTACTCTAGAAATGGGTGTGCTTTACTCAAAAATACCGGAGACAATAAAAAAGGAAATTATAGATCCCTATATATCAATTAAAGATAATGAGGCTAGAATAAGTCTACGAATTAAAGACTCTCTTGAAGATTTAAGACGTAATGATTTAATAAACCAAATTAATTATGATTTAGAAAATAAATTAAACTTAAAGAAGGATGAATTTAAACTTGCTGGCGTCTTAATTTTATTTAATAATTTATTACAAAGTTTATTTAAGTCGCAAATTTTAACTCTCGGCTTTGTAATGATTGGTATATTTGTAATGTTTTTTATTTTATTTAAGAATATTAAATTATCAATAATAGGAATTGTTCCTAATTTTCTTGCTGCTTTTTTTATTTTAGGATTAATTGGTATAATGGGAATTCCTTTAGATATGATGACAATTACCATAGCTGCAATTACAATTGGAATAGCTGTGGATAATAGTATTCACTATATATACAGATTCAGAGAGGAATTTTCAGATATTAAAGATTATAACAAGACTATAGAGCGTTGCCACTCTACTGTTGGTGTTGCAATAATTAATACCTCAATAACTATAGTATTTGGTTTTTCAATACTGGTATTATCTAATTTCATCCCTACTATTTATTTTGGTGTTTTTACTGGAATTGCAATGCTGTTGGCCATGATTTCTGTATTAACACTTCTGCCATCATTGATAATTATTTCAAAACCCTTTGAATATTTAAAAAATTAAATGGAGTTTGTTAAGGAAATTAAAGATTTTTTTTCCTATTTTGATCTTGCTTATATTGTAATTACTCTTCTATCACTATTTAAATGCACCAAAAAAGGTTTCGTCTTGAGTATTTTGTCTCTATCTAAATGGTTATTGGCTTATATTATAACTTTAATTTTATTTCCTAAAACAAAACCATATGTGAAAGGCATAATTGATAATGAATATATTCTTGATATTGTTTTGGGTATTTCGATCTTTGTAATAATAATTTTCTTAGTGCTATTAATTAGCAAAGGAATTAGTAGGACAGTAAAATATTCAGGCCTAGGTAAACTAGATACTTTATTTGGTTTTCTATTTGGATTCGTAAGATCTTATATTATTTGTGTATGCCTGTTTTCAGCAGTTGATATAGTTTATAATTCAAAAAAATGGCCTGTGGATGCTAAGAAATCATTTACCTTTTCATATGTTGAAAAAGGTAGTAATTACATAATAAAAGAGTTTCCTAATGAAAAAAACTATGAAGATGCCAAAGACAAAGTTCAAGAACTTTAGGCCTAAGATTAATGAAGAGTGTGGAGTTTTCGGAATAAGTAATAATAAAGATGCCTCTACCTTAACAGCTTTGGGTTTACATGCCTTACAACATAGAGGTCAAGAAGGTTGTGGTATTGTATCTTATGATGGTAAAAAATATCACTCTGAAAAAAGATTTGGATTAGTAGGTGATAATTTTAATAAAGAAAAAGTTTTAAGAAATTTACCAGGAAATTATGCAATTGGTCATAATCGATATAGCACTACCGGCGGAACAACATTAAGGAATATTCAACCTTTTTTTGCAGATACTAATACGGGTGGTATAGGTGTTTCGCATAATGGAAATTTAACAAATGCTATTACCTTAAGAAAAAAATTGGTTGATGAAGGAGCAATTTTTTACACCACATCAGATACTGAAACTATTGTACAATTAATCGCAAAATCAAAACGTTCAAAAACGATAGATAAAGTTGTGGATGCATTATTCCAAATTCAAGGTGGTTATGCGTTAGTTATGCTTACTCAAAATACATTAATTGGAGTTAGAGACCCTTTTGGAATAAGGCCTTTGGTAATTGGTAAAATAAATGACTCTTATGTTTTTGCCTCCGAAACCTGCGCCTTAGACATAATTGGTGCCAAATTTATAAGGGATGTTGATAATGGTGAGATTGTTTATATTGAGAATGGAAAATTAAATAGTATCAAACCTTTCCCTCCAAAAAAAATAAGGCCTTGTGTTTTTGAGTATATTTATTTTTCTAGACCGGATAGTATTCTTAATGGTGAGTGTGCATACGAATATAGAAAAAGGTTAGGCGCTGAGCTAGCCAAAGAAACCAAAATTGATGCAGACTTAGTTGTGCCAGTTCCAGACTCTGGGAATGCTGCAGCAATAGGATTTTCAAAACACACAGGTAAAAATTTTGATTTAGGCTTAATAAGAAATCATTATGTTGGGAGAACCTTTATTGAGCCAGCACAAAAAATTAGAAGTTTGGGTGTTAAATTAAAATTAAATGCTAACAAATCCTCAATAAAAAATAAAAAAATTGTCTTGATTGATGACTCTTTGGTTAGAGGTACAACCTCTCATAAAATTGTAAAAATGCTTTACGATGCAGGTGCCAAAGAAGTTCATATGGGGATAGCTTGTCCACAAATAAAGTTTCCTGATTTTTACGGTGTTGATATGCCAACAAAAAAAGAATTGCTTGCTGCAAATAAAACTGATGATGAAATATGTAAGTATATTAATGCAAAGACTTTAAATTTTTTATCTATTAAGGGTCTTTATAGGGCTATTGGATTTGAAAATAGAAATATTTCATACCCTCAATTAACAGATCATTATTTTACGGGAGAATACCCTGTTAAGCCAATAGATGAACTGGGAGATAATAAAGTTACTCAATTGTCATTATTGAGTACTGCATCAAATAATTGATATGAAAAAAGTTAGTTTTACAGAAATGAAAAAAGGTACAAAAGATGATTATCTTTTGTTGGATAAGAATGAAAAAGACTTTGCTAAAAAAACAGCTGATAGAATTCTTAAATTTTTATCTTCTTTAACTGAAACATTAGAAGGCTATCAAGTTAGTAGACTGGAACATTCATTGCAAAGCGCAACTAGGGCATTGAAGGCTGGTGAAAATGAAGAAATGATAGTTGCAGCGCTTTTACATGATATTGGCGATGAATTGGCGCCAATGAACCACTCAGAATATGCTGCAGCAATTTTAAAACCTTACGTTTCTGAAAAAACTCATTGGATAGTAGAAAAACATGGAGAATTTCAAGCTTTTTATTACGCACATCATTTAGGTGGAAATAGAAATAAAAGAGACAAGTATAAAGGTCACAAATATTTTGATGCATGCGTAAATTTTTGCGAAAAGTACGATCAATGTTCATTTGATCCAAATTACGAGTCTTATCCTCTTGAAAGGTTTGAACCGATGGTAAGAAGGATTTTCGCAAGAAAACCTTACTCTTCATAAATTCTTAAATAATGGTTAATCTATCTAATCAGCAAAAAGGTTCGCTGTTAGCTTTTGTTGGGGTAATGTTTATTACTCCAGATTCTTTATTTATTAGACTTTCGAGTATAGATACATGGGAGCTTTTGTTTTATAGAGGCGCAATACCTTCAGTAGTAATTCTTATTGCACTTATTCTTTTTTATAAGTCGAATTTAATTAAAATTACTATAGCAATGGGACTCGCTGGGTTATTCTATGCACTTACTTTCTCCATCACCAATATTACTTTCATTGTCTCTATACAAAATACAAATGTTGCAAATACTCTTGTTATGATTGCAACTGCACCAATGCTATCTGCTATATTAGCTGCAATATTTCTCAAAGAAAATCCTGACAAGAACACATGGATAGCAATCTTAATTACTTTTTTAGCTGTGGTTTATATTTTTTTTGACTCTTTTAAATTAGGAAACTTTTATGGAGATATTTTTGGTCTAATAACTGCATTAGGATTAGCTGTCGGTGCAAATATTATTAGATCTGTAAAAAATAAAGATTTAGTCCCTGCTGCAGTAATTGGAAAATTTCTGGTTGCTATATTTGCTTTATTTTTTGTTGATAATTTACTTCTTCAAGGAAGAGATACTATAATTGTTCCTTTAATGTGTATTATGTGTGTAGGTATACCATTTGTTTTAGTAACAATTGCGCCTAGATTTATAACTGCAGCTGAGGTAAATCTTTTTTTTCTTTTAGAGACAATAATTGGGCCAATATGGGTTTGGCTTATAATTAAGGAACAACCTAGTATAGAGACTATTTATGGGGGTATATTAATAATAATAACCATTGCTGTGCACTCTTTTTATAAACTAAAAAAAGTTTAAACTTGTCACAATTAAGTCTTTATTTGAGAATAGATGACGCCTTAATAAAAAAGATTAATGAATAAAATTTTAAAAAATTCCTGGGCTCTTTTTACTGGTATGGGTTTGATTATGTTAGCCCATGGATATCAAGGATCATTACTTGGAGTAAGAGCAGTTGCTGAAGAGTTTAGTCTTACCGCAACTGGATTTATGTTATCTGGATACTATATTGGTTACTTTATAGGAGCAAAAACTATACCAACTTTTATTTTACGAGTTGGACATATAAGAGTTTTTGCTGCTTTTGCTTCAATTGCATCTATTGTTATTTTGGTTCACTCAATATTAATTAATCCATTTAGCTGGTTTTTATTAAGAATAGTTACAGGTGTAAGTATGGTTTCTTTATATACAATTGCTGAAAGTTGGCTCAATGATAGATCAAGTAACAAAAATAGAGGTAGTGTTCTATCAATTTATATGGTCGTGCAATTTGGCTCAATGGCAATAGGTATGTTTTTTTTAAATTTTAGTTCACCTTTAAACTTTCAACCATTTATTTTAGTTTCTTTATTTATGTCTTTATCACTAATACCGATATTATTAACAAAACGTAAGGCTCCTAATTTTAAAAAAATTACTGGAATGAGTTTAAAAGAATTATACAAAATATCTCCTTTAGGTATGGTTGGTTCATTAATTTATGGAACTACGCAATCAGCTTTATTTTCTCTTCTTGCTGTATATGCTGCTTCAATGAATTTCTCAATTTTTGAAATATCTGTCGTGACCTTTTTATTGGCAATTTCAGGAGCTGTAGCACAATGGCCAATTGGAAAGTTATCAGATTCTTTCGATAGACGTTTAGTAATTATTTATACGACTTTTGGTGCTTCCTTTTTTGCATTTTGCTCGATTCTCGCTGGAGGTCAAATGTATATGCCTGGTGATCTTGCAACAACTAAGTACTGGTTTTATCTGTGTGTTGTTTTGTTTTCTTTTTGTAGTCTTCCTATGTTTGCAATTATATTTGCACATACAAATGACTTTATTCCTAAAGAAAAATTTGTTGCTGCTGGAGCTGGATTACAATTTGCCTTTGGATTGGGTGCAATTAGTGGTCCTTTTCTATGTTCACTATTAATGGATATTATTGGAGCAAATGGTTATTTTATATTTTTAATGTTTTTCCATGCATTAATAGGTTTTTTTGCAATACACAGGATGAGGGTAAGAGATGTAAAAGAAAATCCAGATTCACAATTTACAGCCATGCCACAATCAATCACGCCGCTAGGAATGGAATTAAATCCAATAACAGAGCATATAGATGAGCCATATTCTGAAAAAGTTCAGAAAATGTTAATAAGAAAAGGTGTTTCTTTCAAAAAAGACGAAAAAAAAGTTGAGAAAGATATATAAAATTTTCATTATCTTTAATTAAAATCTACCAAAAGTTGTATCAATTATTTTAAACAATTTCTTACTTGTGCCAACGATAAAATTTTGTTGAAATAAGTTTTTACAAATTATGCCTAGAAAAAAATCAGTTCGAAGAAAAAATACAAGTGGTATTGCTAAAATAGCATCTTTTACAGCCAGCTCAATTTCAAATGCTTATAGCACTTATAAGAAGAAACAAGATCAAAGGAAAGTTGAGGAAATAAAATTAAAAAAACTTGCAGAGAATAATAAAGTTGTTCAGGAAAGAAAAGAATTACGTTTAAAAGAGGATCAACTAAAAAAAGATCAAGATAAATTATATTTAAGAGAAGAGACCATTAAAAATAAAGAAAAAGAATTAAAACTTAAAGAGGAAAAAATTAAGATTGATAATGATAAACTAATTAGAAAAGAGGAAGAGTTATCATCAATATCAAAAGATTTAAGAACAAAAGAAAAAGAGCTTAAATTTAGAGAAGAAGAGCAAAATAGAAAAGATATAGATCTTAAAGTTAGAGAAGAGGAACAAAGGAATAAAGATCTTAAAGAGCAAAGACGAAGAAGGAGAGAGCAAAAACTTAGAGAGATGAAAGAACTAGAGGCACAACGTATAGAAAATCAAAAACTAAGAGAGTGGGAAGAAAAGTTTGATTTGGAACAAAAACAAAAAGAAGAGGAGGAAAGATTAAGAGATGAAAAACTTCTTAGAAGAGATCGTGAACGTGCTTCGAGATTTCAAAATAAAGAAAATAACGAATTGGATGACAAAATATCTAAAAGACTAGAGAATTTTGAAATTAAACAAACTAGAAAAAACTAAAGTTTCTTTAAGTGTCTCCAATCAACTCCAAAAAACTATGGAAGATGATTCAAGAAGCTGGTGATTATCTCAAAGGTCAGTTACCTGACCATCCTAATCATCCTAAAGGTAGAAATCCTTACGCTCATGTAGCATTATGTATTAAAAAAAAGTTTAGTTATAGCTACAAAGATATAAAAGATGAAAAGTTTGAGGAAGTTGTAAGTTTTATTAATTTTTTAAAAGAAAATCCAAGTTGATTATTGTTTAGGAAAGTAATCTTTTAAATCTCCCTCTCTGTAAACATCGGCAGTACAGCAATGAAGACCACCACCAAATGCATAAGCATCACGAAGCTCGACTGGTAAAACTTCCATTCCAAGCTTGTCTAATTGTTCAGCTTGATATACCTCACTTTTCTCTACACAAACTGTTTTAGGATCCAAAACTAAAACATTCATTGATAACCAAACTGAGGAATAGCATAATGGCGGAGGACTGTTATGTGCAGGTTGTGCTGAGTCAATAATTTTCCAACCATTGTTCTCAAATAGCTTTCTTTGTTCCTTCGGCAACCTTCTTTGAGGATTATTAATTATTAGACCTTCCTTTATTGGAGTAAACGTTGCATCAATATGTATTGGATATGGGTCGCCAGGGAAATTTACAGCATGTACCCTATGATCTTTGAAATGTCTTCTTAACCAATCTATACCTTTTAAATTTGTTGTAAAACCGTGCTGGACTACTAAGTCTTTACCAAATCTTAAAATATCTGCAGCATCAAACAAGGGCTCCTCTTCTGTAGTTACAAAAAACTTATCTTCTGTCCACTTGAGTCTTTTTTGAACACCAATTTTTTCTGATAAATAATCTTTTCTGTAATCTGCATCTGTTAATCTCGGTTTTGGCGCAATTTCATGTCGCATGTTTGGATCTTGATCAAAATAATTTTGCAGTAGTGGTCTATAATTAAGATATTCAAACCATCTACATCTATAACTCATTGTTGCTTCTAACATTTCATTGCCAACTGTTAAAATTATATCTCTTGCTGGCATACATCCAAACATACTCTCAACTTCCCAATCTGGTGTAGAAATTTTTTGATTATGTTTTAATGGTGTTGGTCTATCAACTTTGATGCCCCTTTTTTCAAGCAAAGAAACAAAATTATTTAGTAATTCATTTGCCTTATCGATTGTATCTTTTGTTCTTTGTCCATGATGACCTTTCATATCAGAATCCTCTGGCACTTTCGCATCAAGCGCTGGTTCAGGAGCAGGAATACAACAACCATCTGCTCTTCCAACAATGACATGTTTTAATGGGTCCCATTCATTCCAACTATTAACAATTGTTTTGGAGGAGCTCATAAATCAATTTAAAGCAATAAATCTTCTGTTATGTTTTATTATCAAGCTATAATAAATGATAGACAAGAATATTAAAAAACCGCCAATAACAGTAGTATTTGATGGAACTTCGTTAATGCCAAGTATAGGTAGCCAAACCCAAAATATGCCGCCTATTACCTCGGTCAAGGACAATAAAGTTAGTTCAGCTGCTGGAATTGCTTTTGATCCTATTGAATATAAAATCAAACCTAAACATACTAATGTACCATGAACTGCAAATAGAGATTGATTTCTGCTATTTGAAATTAAAGCGCTATCAGTGTTGATCAAAATAAATAATGAAACAATTGCACAAAAAAAGCCTGCAAATGCAACAGTTGTAAATTTAGGAGTTTCTTTTCTCCATCTTAAAGTTACTGAAAAAATAGAAAAACCTAATGCTGATATAAGACCAAAGGCAAGCCCAAATAATGAACCGGTCTCAAAATTTCCAAGGGCCATAATAATTATACCAACCGCGGCAGTAAATATCGCTACCCAAACATTTAAAGATATTACCTCTTTTAAAAATAAAAAGCCTAATAATGCTGTCATAAAAGGCATCGCTGCAAGACAAAGTAAAGTAATTGCTGCACTTGTATGAGTAATCGACCATATAAAAGAAATCATAGCTATACCAAGTCCTGCACCTCCAATTAAACCTGATATACCAATCCTTTTATAATTATTTAAAAAATCTAAGCCTTCTTCAAAAAATAAATAAACATTTAAAAGAATAAATATAGTTATTCCCCTTGCAAACAAATATTGCCAAGGTACTAGCTCAGGCTGATCCATGTATCGAACAACTAAGGGACCAAAAGACCAAAGTATTCCTGCAATTAAAACAACTGGAATAGCAACATTTTCATTTTTAAGTTTAAACATTGAGTGTTTTTATTAATAAATTTGACTTACTACAATAAAAAATTAAATTGTTATTGATATTTGAATAAAATTAAATTTTGCCTCAACTTAAAGTTGTTAAGTACTTAATTAATGGATTTAAAATTTTTTAAATTAGCAGCAAATATAAAAAATCATAAATTATTAAAAGATTATGATTATGTTTTAAGGCAAAAAAATACTTTTTGTGGAGATGAAATTACAATATCAATTAAAGCTAAAAGTAAAAAAGTTTATAAAATTGGTTATAAATGTAAATCATGTATTTATACCCAAGCCTCAGCAAGTCTGCTTTCAGAATTTTTTAAAAATAAATCATTCAAGGAAATAGATGATATAATTTTAGAGCTGAACAAATTTTGTAAAAAACAAACAACTAAACTCCCAAAAAAACTATCAGTTCTAAATAAGATAATTAATGAAAAAAATCTTGCAAGAAAAGATTGTTTAATGCTTCCATTTATCACTGTCAAAAAAATATTAAAAAATCTATAGTATTGTCATGAACAAAGAAAATATTCTAAAATCCTCTTTAGCCGCATTATTCTCTTTTTTAACTATAGGTGCATTAACTTTACTAACTTATAAGACTGAATATGGTATTTTTTTAATTGCATCATTTGGATCTTCAATGGTGTTGCTTTATGGATATCCTGAAAGTCCTTTTGCCCAACCAAAAAACGTTTTTTTTGGTCATTTAGTTACCTCAATAGTGGGTTTGGTTTTTTTACACTTTGTTCCTTTGCCAATCTTTTTAACTATCCCATTAGCTGTAGGATTTGGAGTTGGATTAATGATAGTATTAAACGTTACTCATCCACCTGCAGGAGGAAATCCAATAATAGTAATTATTGGTAGTGTCTCTTTTGATTACTTGCTAAGTCCTGTAATAACAGGTTCAGTTATAATTATTATTTTTGCAATAATTGTTAACAAATTTATTTTGAAAAAGTCTTATCCAAGCAAAAAATAATTTTTTATGAAATAATAAAATTATTTTCAATTAGCAAACCTATTAATACTCCTATAATTAATGCAAATATTAATTTCTTCTTATTCACTTTTTTACTGCCGAAGATTTTAGATTTTTAATCCTAGATGAAGATAATTTTGATCTCATACTTTGTTTAAGATTTTCCCAAAGCTTAGCCATCCCTAAAGGTTCGTATATCATAAATATTATCATCAACAGACCAAATATTACCTGTTCAATTGACGAAATAATTGTAGCATCAATAGCCCCATGAAATACATTGTTTCCTATAGCATTTAAAAGAACTGGAAAAAGCAAAATAAATGCTGCCCCTATAAAAGCACCATTAATAGTTCCAAGTCCCCCAAGAATGCACATGAATAAGATTTTAAAAGATAATTTAATATCAAAAGCAACTGGCTCTAGAGATTTAAGATAACAAAATGCAAAAAGAGCACCAGCTACACCACAATAAAATGCACTAATCGCAAATGCTTGAACTTTAGTTCTTAATAATGAAACTCCCATGGACTCAGCAGCAATGTCCATATCTCTAACTGCCATCCAATTTCTACCAGTGCTTCCCCTAGCCATATTCATAGCTAATAAGGTTAAAATCGTAGTAACAGCTAAACACACAAAATACATAGCTAATGGTGTAGTGAATGGTTTTCCTAAGATTACTATGTCTTGTGCAGTTATGATTCCTGATGAGTCATAGTTTTTAAACCATCCAAATTTGTCAATCATCCATATGATAAAGAACTGTGAAGCTAGAGTTGCTACCATAAGATAAATTCCTCTTACCTTTAAGCTTGGCAAACCAAACAAAATTCCAAAAGCTGCAGCAATTAAACCTGATACTATTAATGAACCTACAAAACCAAGATCAGGCACTCGTAAAATAAGGTTGAACATCGCAAAGGCTCCCGCAGCCATAAATCCAGCGGCACCCAAAGCTAATTGACCTGTATAACCCATTACAATTTGTTGTCCTATAGTAGCTAAAGCCAAGCAAAGCCAAGGAATTAATATAGAGGTGTACCAATATTCTGTTTTAATAAATGTCGGTATTATTAATACACTTAAAACCATACAAACAGCTAAGTTGATCAAGTCTTTTTTTGTGTAAGTCATAAAAATCGGTTTCATAAATTAAACTCTCCTAATAATTTTTTCTCCAAATAAACCCTCTGGTCTATATAATAAAAAGAATATTGCTAATACATATGGAGCCCATCCTTCAATAGCCCCTCCAAAAAACGGTCCGATATAAACTTCTAATATTTTTTCTACTGCTCCAATAATTAAACCACCTATAATTGCTCCTGGAATAGATGAGAAACCACCTATAATTAAGACTGGCAAAGCTTTTAATGCAAGATCAACAAGAGCAAATTGAACACCAGCTCTAGCTCCCCACATACATCCTGCTACTAAAGCTACTACACCTGCAGCAGACCAAACTAATAACATTATATGTTTTAAGGGTATTCCTATAGAACTCGCAGCACCAGCATCATCTGCAACAGCTCTCAAACCTAATCCAATTTTAGTATATTTAAACAATAAAAACAGACCAATAATCATTATAGCTGCAACTAGCCCAGCTGTGATATCAAGTGCACTAATAAATAATTTTAAATTATCTGCAATCCATGGCACAGGGAAATCTCCTATGCCTAAATCTAATCTTCTTACCTCTACTCCCCATGCTGCTTGAGCAAGTCCCTCTAAAACATATCCTAAACCAATTGTGGCCATTAACACTGTGTCTTCGCTGGCATTCATTAAAGGTCTCAAAACCAATCTCTCAGTACATAAACCAACCACCACCATCAAAAGAGCTGCCAAAATAAACGCGAGCACAAAGGGTATATTGAAATCTTGCATGAAGCCACAGAAAGCAAGAACTGAGAAAAAAACCATAGCTCCTTGTGAAAAGTTAAATGTTGCTGAGGCTTTAAAAATAAGAACAAATCCTAGAGCGACTAAAGAATACATTGTACCAGCAAGTAAACCACCTACGAGAACTTCCATAAAAAATAATAATTCGTTCGCCATATTATAATCCTAGTGTTCCACTCCTAAGTAAGCATCTATTACTTTTTGGTTTGCCATTATTTCATCTGGTGTTCCATCACCAATAACCTTTCCGTAATCAAGCACGACAACTCTATCAGATATATCCATTACCACTCCCATATCATGCTCGATTAAAACCATTGTTGTACCAATTTCATCATTTACCTTTAAAATAAATCTGCACATATCTCTTTTTTCTTCGACATTCATTCCAGCCATGGGTTCGTCCAATAGAATTATTGACGAGTCAGTCGCAAGAGCTCTGCCTAACTCAACTTTTTTTTGTAATCCATAAGGAAGTTTTCCAACTGGAGTATCTTTAATATCTTCTATCTCTAAAAAACTTATTATTTCCTCAGATCTATCTCTATTTAATTTTTCCTCTTTTTTTACTTTAGGAAGTTGTAAAGCAACCTCAAGGAAATTTGTTTTTGTATGAAGTTTTCTACCTACTAAAATATTGTCTAATACTGACATTCTTTTAAAAAGAGCTAAATTTTGAAATGTTCTTGATAGACCCATTTGAGCCATAATATTTGGGGTTATGTTAGGTATCACTTTTCCTCTAAAAGAAACACTTCCTTTTTGAGGCTTATAAATCCCATTTATACAATTTAACATTGAGCTTTTTCCAGCACCATTAGGACCAATTATTGCTCTAACCTCATGCTCAAGAACATTAAATGAAGTATCAGTGATGGCCTTAACACCTCCAAAAGCGAGTGAAATATTATTCACCTCCAAAATTGGTTTACCTATTTTAAATTTTCTTTCGTATGTCATCCTTAATTACTTTTTTTCTTTAAACTTTCTTCTTTAAGAACGTCTCTAAAATTTTTTCTACCTTTTTTTGATATACCTAAGTATAATTCTTTTACTTTATCGTTATTTAATAAATTTTGGGCAGTACCCTCTAGCATGACTTTCCCAGTTTCAATGATATAACCATAATCAGAGTTTTTTAATGCAATATTAGTATTCTGTTCAGCAAGTAAAATACTAACTCCTTCTTTTTGATTTAATTCTTTTATGATATTAAAAATCTCAGCAACTAATTGAGGTGCTAGACCCATTGTTGGCTCGTCTAGTAACAACA
Source organism: uncultured Pelagibacteraceae bacterium (assembly GCA_902626575.1). GTDB lineage: Bacteria > Pseudomonadota > Alphaproteobacteria > Pelagibacterales > Pelagibacteraceae > Pelagibacter. The sequence goes on from CACOFY010000003.1 coordinate 39,064, forward strand.
TTTTAGGTTTTGCCATCATTGCTCTTGCAACTGCTATCATCTGTTGTTCTCCACCTGATGTAAATGCTGCTTGACTTTTTCTTCTTTCTTTTAATCTTAAAAAATAACCGTAAATTTTCTCTAATTCTTGATCAATATCACCTTTAGATAATTTTCTTGAATAAGCTCCCGATATAATATTTTCCTCAACAGTTAAATGACCAAAACATCTTCTGCCCTCTAATACTTGAACCATTCCAAGTCCAACCATTTGAGATGGATTTTGTTTTTCTATTGAATTTCCGTCATAATCGATTGATCCTTTTGTCACTTTACCTCTCTCGGAAGCTAACATAGTTGAGATGGCTTTTAAGGTTGTACTTTTACCTGCTCCATTTGCGCCCAGTAAAGCAACTACTTTTCCTTTGGGAACTTTTAAAGAAACATCGTGTAAGCCTAAAATAACGTTGTCATACATTACCTCAATATTTCTAATATCAAGAATGTTTGTAGAATTATTACTCATTAATTATTATTTACTTTAATTTTATTTAAATGGGAAGTTTGAAACAATTAATATTGTTTAAACTTCCCATTCTTGTGAACATTAATTAATTAAATTAATTATCCACATTTTTTTGGTGTAATGTTGTTTTCTTTGGCAAATTTTGCTGCAGAGTCTTCAACTAAACCCCTAATAAATTTAGGGTCTAATGGAGCTTCCCAACCAGTTACCTGATTGAATTTTTTTCCATCCCACTGCATTACAGCAAATTTACCGGCACCTTCATGGTTTGCACATGAAATAGCAAATGGAGCTAACATTCCTCCAACTCCAAGTTCTTTAAGTCTAGCTTCAGTCATATTTAAAGCTTCATAACCATCTCTAAACTCAGCACCAGTTACTGCTTTACCAACTTTGTTATGCATCTTTTGAGCATTTTTTAAAGCCTCAATCCACATAACTGCAGCACCTAGTCCTCTATTCCAGTAAACTGAACCAATTCTATTTGGATCAGCTAAGTTACCTTTTCCAGAACCATATACTTTGTCTTTGATTTCTTTAACTAAAGGATATTCGCCTGGCAAAGCGTTAGCAACTGCATAAGTTCCTATTGCAGCATCGCCTGCTGGATACATATCCTCTTCAGCAGCGCCGAATGTTACATACATCATTCTGTCTCTTGGGAAATTAATTCTAGCAGCATTAGTCATTGCTGTTGAATTCATCCCAGAACCTGCCCCCCAAAAAGTAACCCAATCAGGATTTTCTCGTCTAATTTGTAGCCACTGAGATTGTTGTTCTAGACCTGGCGGTGGAATTGAAATTTCAACTAATTCCATTCCCCAGTCAGAAGTTATTTTTCTCATTGCCGGTAATGGCTCTCTTCCGTAAGCAGAGTCAATGTGTAAGTGAACGATTTTTTTACCTTTCATCTTATCAATTCCGCCCTCGATCTCAGCCATAAATTTTAATTTAACAGCTATTTGTGACCAGTAGTGACTTGCAGCATTGAATACCCAAGGCCATACTCTTCCATCAGCACCGTCAGTTCTTCCATAACCATATTGAGCTAAAACAACATTGTCTTTTGCCATACGGTTGATAACTGCATATGCTCCTGGTGTTCCTAATGTATCAAACACAACTATTCTTTGACCATCTTTCTCAAGTAGTCTTTGGTAGCACTCAACTGTTTTTACAGCGTTGTACTCAGTTTCACATTCTTGCCATGTAAGCATGACTCCGTTCACTCCGCCTGTCATATTGACATAATTCATGTAGTCAATCTGAGCCCCATAGTAACCAGTTCCCATTGCTGAATAAGGTCCAACACGGCTGCTAGCTACAGGAAAGTATTGAGTTTCCGCTCCAAATACTTTTTGAGGTAAAGCGAGTGAAGAAAATACAGCTACAACTACTGTTAAAGTAGATGCAACCCTTTTTAACATTTTTTTTAACATTTCTACCCCTCTTAATTAAGTTTAATTAATTTAACCATATGCTGAAAGTTTGTGCAAATTTTAATCATTCTATCTCGCAAATGATTTATTCACCTTGAACTTTTGATATCTTTTTTTACAACTTTTAGATGAAATTAAACTTCAGATTGAAAAAATTAATCTTCTCAATTTTATTTTCTTTTTATTATTTAAGCATTCCTAATATCTATTTTTCTAAGGTAAGCTTAATGATTTAATTAGACGTAATTTACTCTCTAGCAAGAAATAACTCTATGTTACTATAATTAAAAGAGCGTGTATCCATTGATTACTCGACAAATCATTAAAATTATTATTTTCAGAAGGATTATTTATTAATTTATTTTTTTAAAGGTCTTGCCCAGGTCAAAAATAATTGATTGCTTGAGATCCTAAAATAATGTTAGATGCCTTAAAAAAATATAAAAATATAGAGGAGAATAAATGAAAATATTATGCGTATTATATGATGATCCAAAAGGTGGAATGCCAAAATCATATGCACTTTCAGAATTACCCAAGATAGAGAAATATCCTGATGGAATGACTTTACCTTCACCAAAAGGAAGAGATTATACACCAGGACAATTATTAGGATGTGTATCTGGTGAACTTGGATTAAGAAAATTTTTAGAAAGCAATGGTCATGAGTTGGTAGTGACTAATAGTAAAGATGGAGATGGATGTGAAGCTGATAAACATATTGTTGATGCTGATATAGTAATCTCCCAGCCTTTCTTTCCATATTATTTAACTAAAGAGAGAATTGCTAAAGCTAAAAATTTAAAAATGGCAATCACAGCAGGAATTGGTTCAGACCATGTTGATTTACAAGCTGCGATGGATAATAAAATTGACGTTGTAGAAGTTACATATTGTAATTCAAGATCTGTAGCTGAACATATTGTTATGATGATTGTGTCAATGGTAAGAGATTATCATAATCAACATAGAATTGTGAATGAGGGTGGTTGGAATATTGCTGACGCTGTTCAAAGATCATATGATGTTGAAGGTATGCATATTGGAACAGTTGCTGCTGGACGTATTGGTTTGGATGCACTAAGAAAAATGAAACCATTTGATGTTCATTTACACTACTTTGATAGACATAAACTGCCTGATTCGGTCGAAAAAGAACTGAATTTAACATTTCATGAATCTGTAGAATCGATGGTTAAAGTTTGTGATGTAGTGACAATTAATTGTCCTCTTCACCCTGAAACTGAAAACTTATTTGATGATGCAATGATAAGTAAAATGAAAAAAGGTGCTTACATTGTAAATACTGCAAGAGGTAAAATTTGTAATAGAGATGCTATTGCAAAAGCATTAAAGAGTGGTCAATTAAGTGGTTACGCTGGAGATGTGTGGTTTCCACAACCAGCACCGAATGATCACGTATGGAGAAGTATGCCACATCATGGTATGACTCCACACACTTCTGGAACATCTTTAACTGCACAATCAAGATATGCAGACGGAGTAAGAGAAATACTTGAATGTTTCTTTGATAAAAAACAAATAAGAGATCAATATTTAATAGTTAAAGACGGTCAGCTTGCTGGTATGGGTGCTCACTCTTACAGCAAAGGATCTGCAACAAGTGGGTCTGAGGAAGCTGCAAAATATAAAAAAAAATAAATTCTTAATTTTTAGTAACAAACTCAAGTTTATATCACCTTGATATAAACTTGAGTATTACCTATATCTATTTAATGGCAGTTGATAATAAAATTGAATGGAATTTCAATAATACATATTTGAGTCTTCCAAAGATAATGTTATCTGAACAAAAACCAGATATAGTTGAGAAACCAGAAGTTGTTATAATTAATCATGCTTTATCAAAAGAACTTGGTTTAAATTTATTGAATTTAGATGATGAGTATCTAGCTTCAGTTTTCTCCGGAAATTCATTACCTGATGGATCCAAGACTTATTCAATGGCTTATGCTGGTCATCAATTTGGACATTTTACTATTTTAGGTGATGGTAGAGCAATAACAATCGGTGAACATGTAACTCAAAATAATCAAGGATTTGAAATTCAATTTAAAGGTTCAGGTAAAACTAAATTTTCTAGAGATGGTGATGGTAAAGCTGCATTAGGTCCTATGTTAAGAGAGTATATTATTAGTGAGGCAATGCATTATTTGAATATACCCACAACAAGAAGTTTAGCTGTAATAAAAACTGGTGAAAAAGTTATTAGGGAGACAGAATTAAAAGGAGCAATTCTCACTAGAGTAGCTACTAGTCATCTTCGTGTAGGCACATTTCAATACTTTGCATATAAAAAAGACGATTCAAATTTAAAAACTCTAATTAATTTTACAATAAATAAACATTACCCATCTTTAAAAAATAAAGAAAATTTATATTTAAATTTGATTGATAGATTGATGGAAAAACAGATTAATTTAATTGTGAATTGGATGAGAGTAGGATTTATTCATGGAGTAATGAATACAGATAATATGGCTTTATCAGGTGAAACTATAGATTATGGTCCATGTGCTTTTATGGATCAGTATGATCCAAAGAGTGTATTCAGCTCAATAGACCATTTTGGTCGTTACGCATATTACAACCAACCTACAATAGCAAAATGGAACCTTGCAAGATTTGCCGAGTGTTTAATTCCTTTACTTGATTCAAATAAAGATAAAGCAATAAAGTTAGCTACAGATAAGATAAATGAATTTGATAGTAATTACGAAAAAAAATGGCTTGGAATGATGAGAGATAAACTTGGGATGATAGGCAATCAAAAAGAAGATGAGGTATTAATCTTGGACTTGTTACAATGGATGCATATAAACAAAGCTGATTATACTAATACATTTTGTAATTTAACTTATGAAAATATGATTAACGATAAAATCTTTCATAAAGATGACTTTTTAAAATGGAAGGAAAGATGGAAAATTCGTCTAACAGTAAATAATAATGACAAAACTTCAGAAAAGACTATGAAAAAATCAAACCCTGTAGTGATACCACGAAATCATTTGGTTGAAGATGCTTTGAAAACTGCAGAGACAGGTGATTTGAAAAAAACAAATAGATTACTGAAAGTTTTAAGTGAACCTTACAAAATACAATCCTCAATTCAAGATTTACAGATATCTCCTAAGCCTAGCAAAATTCCGTATAAAACTTTTTGCGGCACATAATCTTGAATTTACATGTACGAGAAATTAAAGAAATTTTATAAACCATTTTTGATTACTTATATTTTGTTTTCGGTGGCAATCGGATTTTATCCTTCTTTTGAATTTTACTCGTTAAAAGGACAATCTGTTATTATTTTTGTGTCTTTTTTTAATGGGTTGCTTGGAATTTATTTAAAAAAAAATTAAAGTACATAAGGCTCGGGCCTTGCATTCTTATCTAAAACTCTCTCGACTGCAAATTCACTTATATCAATAGTTTGATATGAGCCTGTTGTAATAAGTTCAGTCAATGCTCTACCAATTCCAGGTGCTTGCATTAATCCTCTACCGGTAAAACCTGAGGCCAAATATACATTCTCGTATTTAGGATGTTTTCCTACTACGGCGTTATTATCTAATTTATTGCAATCATAATAACCTGCCCAGCCTCCTGTAAGCTTCAATTCCTCAAATGCAGGTATTCTTTTTGCTAAAGCAGGCCAAACCAATTCTTCAAAATCATTCCAAGCTGGCTCAAGATCGTCAGCATCAAAAACAGATATTGGGGAGCCTGCTAAATATTCTTTTCCTTCTGGTCTCCAATAAACTCCTGTAGTTAAATCACCAGTTAGAGGCATATCAGCGTAATGTTTTGGGCACTTAACCCTAAACACAGTATGTTTTTGTGGAACAACAGGAATATCATCCAAAAGTTTTTTTGTCCAACACCCAGCGGCAGATACAATTGTATGAGCCTTAACTTCAGAAATCTTATTTATCTCACCTTTAATGAACTCAGCGCCAAGTTCTAAAGCTTTACTTTTTAATGCTCCATGAAACATAAAAGGATCAATCCATCCCTCAGTTTTATTATCTGTATATGTTGCAGTTTCGATACCCTCATTGTTAATATAAGGAAAAACCTTTGACAATTCTGAGCCTTTAATATTTTTAGTACCAGCATCACAAGCTTTATGATTTTCAAGCGCTCTATACTGTTCCTCTGCATGCTCAGGTCCAAACATCAATAGATATCCGTTGGCTACCATACTAGCAGTTGGATTGGGATTTTTTTCTGTTTTTAAAACATTAGGTAAATCAAAAATAAATTCTTTTGCAAATTTTCCAAGAAGTATATTTTCTTTTTGAAAAAATTGTCTTCTAAATCCTCCAAGCGATAGTGGGAAAGATGCTTGTTTATAAGTTGGGTCTCTCTCAATTACTTTAACTTTTCTTCCTTCTTTTGATAAAAAATAAGCAGTAGCAGTTCCAATGATACCCCCACCAATAATTACTACATCATCCATATTAATTTAAATATAATAAAGTTGCATTTAGTATTAACGCATAAGAACTCCATAACAAATATGGAATCATTAAATAATAACTCATAATACTTATTTGTTTAAATTTTACAGTAAGAATTACAATTAATAAAATCAGCACAATTAAATTTACTAATGCTAAAGAAATATTATGGAAAACAAAAAAAACTATACTCCAAGTTGTATTAAATAATAAGTGAATAAAGTAAATTAAAACGATATTTAAATTTTTATAATTTTTGTGCCATGCTAACCATATAGCAATAGTCATAAACAAATAAAGTGTTGTCCAAACAGGTGCAAAAATCCAGTCAGGTGGGGTTAAAAACGATTTATTCAAGCTTGAATACCAGGGCTCTTTTGAATTGATAGTTGAAATACCCCCAATAAATGACGCGGAATAAGTCGCAATTGCGAAAAGCATAAACGATATAAATTTATTTTTTAACATATAAGTATTATACATCAGTATAGGATGAATAAAAAAACTATTTGGATAACGGGTGGCAGTACGGGAATTGGAAAAGCTCTAGCTATTAAATTTGCAAACATGGGATGGAATGTTGCTATTTCTGCTAGAAGAGAGGGTCTTCTTAAAGAAATATCAGAAAATAATAAAAATATTTTTTCTTACCCTCTAGATGTAACAGACAAGTCGAAATGTTTGGAAGTTTTCAACGAAATTCAAAAAAAATTTGAAAATGTAGAAATATGTTTTTTTTCAACAGGGACATGGAATCCTAAAAAAGAAAAGGATATTGATGTGGAGCAAATTGAAGAGGTATTTAAAGTAAATTTTTTTGGAACATTAAACTGTATCAAAGCTGTTGAAAAATATTTTAAAGAGAAAAAAGGTGGTATAATAACAATTGTATCCTCTATCGCAGGATACAGAGGATTACCAAACTCAACTGGTTATGGTCCATCTAAATCAGCTTTAAATAACCTTGCAGAAAGTTTATTTTTTGATTTTAAAAGATCTAATGTTCGTGTCAGTTTAGTATCACCAGGTTTTATAAAAACGCCAATGACAGATAAAAATGATTTTAAAATGCCTTTTTTAAAAACTACCGATTATGCTGCTGAGAAAATATATGATGGGCTTGTAAATAAAAATAATTTTGAGATTCATTTTCCAAAATCCCTCACAATAATTCTGAAAATACTAAGTTTTTTACCTAGTAAAATTTATTTTAGTCTTGTAGGAAAAATGACAAAGCATCAAAAAAAAAATTAATCTTTTACAAAAACAACTGTCAGCTCTGCAACTTTAAATCCAAATTTTGTCATTGTTGCTCTATTAATAGCTACACGTTCATCTTGTTTAAATATCCAGTCGTCAAAAGTAATTTTCATTTCTTTTCCTTTAACAGGGACTAAAAGAACATATTCAAATTTAAAAGCTGGCCCATATGAATAACCTTTGGCCTTTCCCACCACATCTCCTGCTGTTCCCTCATAATTATTTTCATCAATTTTTGTAATTTGCCATTGTCTTTTTTGAACCTCTCCATCATCCCAATTAAATAGCTCATCAAGGATAAGTTGCTTACCGTCCCATTTACCATTTAAATCTGCAGAAAATTGTCTTGTGACTTTTCCAGATCTGTTTTGCAGAACTCCCCAAGCCTTGATATTCCCAGACAAATAATTCTCAATAACAAGTCTAGGTTCTTTATTTTTAAAATCTTCAGGTTTCATATTGTTAGTACTGCAGCTTGTATTAAATGAAAATATAATAATCAACAAAAAAGGAAGTATTATTTGTTTTATATTTTTCATAATTTTATTTATTTTGAAGTGAAAATTGTATTAGATCAATATTTTTAGATTTAAAACCGGCCTCACAATAAGACAAATAAAAATTCCACATTCTTTTAAATGTAACATCAAACCCTTGTTTTGAGATTTCATTCCATTTTTTTTGAAATTCATCCCTCCATACCATCAAAGTATCTGAATAATGTTTGCCGTATGAATAACACTGATTAAAATTTAAATTGTTTTCATTTGCGAGTTCAATGATATTTTTTTTACAAGGCAAAAAACCACCAGGAAAAATATACTTCTGAATAAAATCTTGCTTAGATTTGTACCTATTATATAAATTATCATCAATAGTGATTGCTTGTATTGCTGCTGTTCCCCCAGATTTTAGGTTTTCTTTTATTGTTTTAAAATAACCTTTTAAATATTTTTGTCCAACTGCTTCTATCATTTCAATAGATGCAATTGAATTATACTTTGATTTTACATCTCTATAATCCATCATTTTAATATTTACTTTTTCACTAAGACCTTTTTTAAAAATTCTTTCTTTTGCATAATCAAATTGTTTTTTTGATATAGTTATACAATCGATTTTAACGTCATAATTTTTTCCTACATACTCTGCATATCCACCCCATCCACATCCGATTTCAAGCATTTTATCTCCAACATTTGGTTTAATTAAATTAGAAAGTTTTTTATATTTATTTATCTGTGCATCTTCTAAATTATTCTTTCCATTTTCAAAAATAGCACTTGAGTATGTTAAGGTTTTGTCAAGCCATGTAGAAAAAAATTCATTTCCTAAATCATAGTGTTTTGCAATATTTTCCTTGCTTCTTTCCTTGGTATTTTTTATAAAAAAATTTTTAACATAGTTCAATATTGGTAAGTCAAATGCACCTGAGAATTTATGTACAGTTTTAATATTTATAGCTAAGATTTCTATTAAATTTGTTAAATTGTTTGTTTCAATTTCATCTCTCATATAGGACTCGGCAAGTCCAATACTTCCTTTATTTATAATTTCTAAAAAAAAACCTGGCTTTTTAATTATTAGGTCAGCTTCCAAGTCGGAGCTCTTATCACCAATGATAAACTGTTTTCCATCAAAGTTTTTAAGATTTATTTTTCCATGCTTAATTTTGGATAAGAGACTAAGTGCAATTTTATCTGCTATTTTGTTCATAATTACTTTTCAAAAGATATATTATTTTTAATATTAACTTTTTTTTTAACTAATTTAATTCCTTTAAGCCATAATCTTAATGCCTCAAAATGTATCGCTGATATTATTTTAAAGGTCATTAGTGGGTGTTTAAGATAAGAAAATATAAGGTTTTTAGAGTTTAAATTTGATCTTACACCATCTTGAGATGCAAATAACAATTTCCCATGTTTATCCCTTTGATCAATTATTATTGATAGATTTTTATCTGGATTTAGGACTTTAAAATAATACACAGATTCTAAATCCATAAAAGGTGAAACAAAAAATTTTTTTTCACAATTGTTTTTAAGTAATTCTGATTTTTCATCTACTTTAAATACATATGTATGTTGTTCCCCAAATGTATTTTTTACCTCATACAAAATAGATATTAATTTTGATTCAGAATTATAAACAAAAAAAATACTTAAAGGATTAAATACATATCCTAGTATTCTTGGATAACACAATATTTTAATTTTAATCTCATTACTGTTTATGCCAGCTGATTTTAAATTTGATTTTACCCAGTCAGTAAGGGAGGATCCATCTCTTGGGCCATGATCTTTATCATAAAAACTCATAAGATTAAATTTATTATGAGAGAAAAAATTTATATTTTTATTAATAAATTTAATTTCATTTAAATCTAATAAAATTGAAAAAACTTTATACTTAAAAAAATGTTCTTTTGGTTTAAATCTTTTGTGAACTACTTTTCCAGTATAAATACAAGACTCTTTAATCATCTAAAAATTTTATCATTTCTAAAGATGATTTTATCCCATCTTCATGAAAACCATATCCAAAATAACTACCAGAAAACAAGAGATTATTCTTATTTTGTATTTCTTTTAAATTTATTTGGTTCTCAAGAGCATCCATATCATAGTAAGGATGCGTAAAATCTACTTTTTTCAAAATTTTTTCATCATCTAATTTCATAATTGGATTAAGTGTTAAAAAAATATTTTTTTTTATTTTTAAATTTTGAAGTTGATTTAACCAATATGTTATACAAGTATTATTTAAGTTTTTACTGTCAATGCAAGAGTTCCAGGCGGACCATGCTTTAAAGTTTTTTGGCATAAATTTACTATCTGTATGAATATATGCTGTATTTTTTTTATATTTGAATTTTGAAAGTATTTGTTTTTCTTTATCAGTAGGATTATCTATTAATTTTATTGTATCATTTGCATGTGTTGCCAAGACCACTTTGTCATAATCAAAAAACTCGTTATCTTCGCCATAAAAAACTCTTACTCCATAACTATTTCTTTTAACTTTTTTAATTTCATAGTTTTTATAATGTTCACCACTAATATTTTTTAAAACTTCATCAACATATGATTTACTTCTATTTTTTACTGTATACCATTGTGGTCTATTTCTAATTTTAAATAATCCATGATTTTGAAAAAATTTTAAAAAAAAAGTAAATGGCATTTGCCTTGCTTCATACGGAGGCATTGACCATATAGCTGATACCATTGGAATTATATGATAGTTGATAAAATAATTTGAAAGTTTCTCTTTTTCTAAATATTGCCCCAATGTTAGTTTATTATCTTTTAAATTTAAATTTGAGCTTCTCTTATAAAATTTAATTATTTCTAAAAACATCTTCAAAAACTTTAAATTAAATAAATTTTTTCTACTTGAAAACATTCCGTTAAGACCTTTTCCACAATACTCAACTTCATTTGAATGTGTTGTTACGGAAAAACTCATGTCACTTTTTTCTATTTCAACCTTATTTTGTTTAAAAAATTCTATTAAATTTGGATAAGTGTAATGATTAAAAACAATAAAACCGATATCAACTGGTATAAACTGTTTATCATTATTATCTATACTTAGATCAATAGTGTATGCATGACCTCCAAAATGATCTCCTTTTTCAAAAAGATCTACCTTGTGTTTTTTTGATAAATAATATGCAGCACTTAACCCAGAGATTCCTGATCCAACTATAGCAATTTTCATTTTAAATAATTATTTGTTTAGAATAGTTTGATTTTCATTCTTAATTGAAGTGTAAAATTGAAGCAAAACAGCAATTATAACAATTGTCCCTCCAATCAAAACCATAAAAGATGAATTTTCGTTGATAAATAGCCATGCCCAAAATGGTCCTAAAACTGCTTCAGTTAACATTATAATTCCAACCATCGCTGAAGGAGTTGATCTAGCACCAATGGTAATTAAAATAAATCCAAAACCTAATTGAAAAAATCCTGCTAAAAATCCTAAAAAAATATCGTGAGCGGATATATTTATTTTTCCAGCTATAATATATCCTATTATCATAGCAGTAATTCCAGCATAGAGCTGTAATGGAACCATATCTACATTTGGATACTTTCTAATTATTAAAATCAGAATTGCAAAAGATACGGGCATAATAAATGCGGCTAGGTTTCCTGACATTTGCCCAGGCTCTAAATCAGATCCAACCATTAATATAATGCCAGAAATTGCCAGAAATATTGAGACAAGAGTTATTTTAGATATTTTTTCTTTTAAAAAAAAATATCCAAAGATTGCTAAAAAAATTGTTTGAGTTTGAATTATGAAATTAGTATTTGCAACTGTGGTGTTATACATCGCAAAAACATATCCACAAAAACCTGATGATAAAATTATACCTCCAAATATTCCGGGAATTCCAGAATTATAAAAAGCTTTAAAAATTTTCTTTTTATAAGAAATTAAAAGGAAAATAAGTACAACCATAATGAAAAATAAAGATCTCCAAAACAGTATTTGCCACAAGGTTGCTCCTTCAAAAGACTTAACAATTAAACCACCAAAGCTCAAACTACATGCTCCAAAAAACACTAGTAATGGTCCAGGTATTTTAAATATTAAATTCATTTTATTTGGTTTATTAAATTATCAGTTTCTAATCTATATATTTCATAAATTTTTTCTGCTTCTGGAAGATTGACTAACTTAAATTTTATTTTTGTATTTGGTACAAGTTGAACAAGTTTATCATAATCTGCGCTGATAACTACTCCAATTTTTGGGTATCCTCCTATTGTCCCGTGATCCGAAAGCATAATTATTGGGTCACCATCTGGAGGTATTTGTATCGTGCCTTTAACTATACCTTCTGATCTAATATTTTTTTCCTTTATATTTTCAATAATTGGTCCTTTAATTCTCATTCCCATTCTATCTGTAAGTTTTGTGACAATGAATTCTTTATTTAAAAAATTTTCGACCGCTTTTTTTGAAAAAAAATCAAAATTTGTCGCTTTAATTATTCTAATATATTCTATTTTTGTATTAACATATTTAATTTTTTTTTGTGTTTTAAAATCAGATGTTTTATTAATCAATATTTTTTGATTTACAAATAATTTTTCTCCTTTGAATGGTCCAATTTTTGCTCTTGAAAATGTTGAATAACTGTTCAAAATTTTTTCTAATACAAAGCCACCTGATACTGATAAATAACCATATACAGATTTATTTGTTGAAATAATATCTAACTCATCTTCATTTTCTAAAACGTAATTTTTGTAACATTCGCCATTAATTAATTTTTTATTTTTTTTTGTAATACTAAAATTAACATCTCCTGTAACAGCAATTACTGTTGATTTACCGTAATATTTTAATAGCGGTCCTTGATAAGCAAATTCAATTGCGGCCTCATATTTGTTATTTACTAAAGTATTGGATAGTAAATAATTTCTATTATCCATTGCTCCACTAAACGGTAATCCAATGTGATAAAAATTTTCTCTTCCAAGGTCTTGGAAAGTTGAATTAATTCCTGGTCTTAAAACCTCAAAAAAATTACTTTTCATCTAATTTTAAAAATTCATTTTTTGATATTGGAAAAAAATGAACATTATCTCCTGGATTAATTAGAACTGGATTTGCTTTATTATTTGAATTAAAAATTTTGTAGGGTGTTTTTCCGATAATATTCCACCCACCTGGACTTTCAAAAGTATATATATTTGAGAACTGTTCAGTTATTCCAACAGAGCCCTTTGGTACTTTTAACCTAGGTGTTTTTAATCTATCTGTTCTTAATTCTTTAGAAATATCACCCAAAAATGGCATACCAGCTACAAAACCTGTCATATAACAAAAATAACTTTTATTAAGATATTTTTCTAATATTTCCTCAGCGCTTAATTTAAGTTTTTTAATTAATCTTTCTTTGTCAAGAAAAAATTCTTCATCAAAACAAATTGGTATTTCAATTTTTTTATTTTTTTGCTCATCAATATTAGATGTTTTTATATCTTTAATTTTTTTTTTTAATTCAATAAAATTTGTTTTTTTTAAATCAAAAGAAACTATTAATTTGTTGTAAGAAGGAGTTAAATTTATAATTTCCTCTAAATTTGCTTTCTTTAGGCTGTTAAAGAAAGAAATTACTTTTTTGTTAGTTTCTTTATTTATTTGTTCGCCAAAATCATAATAAATTGATGAGTCGCCAAGATTTAATATATTTTTGATCATCCCATGTTATACTTTATCAATGAAAGGTATGGAAATTAATATTAATTGTGATTTAGGTGAAAAATCTGAATTACATTCTATAGAAAATGATCCTGAATTACTTAAAATTGTCAATTCAGCAAGTATAGCTTGTGGTTATCATGCTGGAGATGAAGAAACAATGCACTCTACAATAAAAATTTCAAAACAAAATGGTGTAAGCATAGGAGCTCATCCATCTTTTAAAGATCTTGAAAATTTTGGGAGAAGAAGAATAAACTTATCTGAAAAAGAAATAATCAATTTAATAATAGATCAGTATAATATACTTCAAAACATAGCTAGTCAGCATGATGAAAGAGTTTCTCATATTAAACCACATGGGGCGCTAAATAATATGGCATGTGAAGATATTGAGCTTTCAGAAATACTTGCTAAAACAATAAAAAGCATCAGTAAAGATTTGATCTATTTAGTACCTACTGGTTCAAAAATGGAAATTGCTGCAAAAAAGTTTGATATGAAAATAGCTTGTGAAATATTTGCAGATAGAAATTATGAGGATGATGGAAATTTAGTTTCTAGATCAAAAAAAGAAGCTTTGATAACTAACCCTGAAATAGCTAAAAAACATGTTTTAGAAATGGTAAAAAATCAGGCGATAAATTGTCTCTCCGGTAAAAAAATACCTTGCGAAATAGACTCGGTCTGTATACATGGAGACAATCAAAATTCATTAAAAACTGCTAAAGTTATTAAGCAAAATTTAATGAATAATGATTTAATGTTAAAACCATTAAACAAACTAGGAAAATTTAATTAATGAAAAAACTTTTTATAATTTTAATAATATTTTTTTTAAGCACTAATCTATATGCTGCTGGTGGGAGTTCTGGAGGAGATGGACAAGAAAGCAAACAATCCAATTATAAATCTGCAGTAAACTATGTTAAAGCTGGAAAAAAACTTGAAAAAAAAGGCAAGATTGAAAAAGCAAAAGTGAAATATGAAAAAGCTTTTAAAAGATTGCTAAAAGCAAATGATAAAGATCCCTATAATCCTGATGTTTTAAATTATCTTGGTTTTACTTCTAGAAAACTTGGGGATTTTAAAAGTGCAGAGGATTACTACCTCTCAGGTTTAAAAATAAATCCTAATCATAATGGAATAAATGAGTATTTAGGTGAATTATATTTATCCACTAATAGACCAGAGAAAGCAAAAGAAAGATTGGCGGTACTCCAAAATTGTAATTGTGAGGAGTATGAAGAGTTAAAAGCTATAATAGATGGAACAAAACAATCTAAGTATTAAATTTTTCCTTTCTCAACATTGAAATATAAAAAAATTTAATTAATATAGATTTATTGATTGAAGAACTAATTATACTCACACAAATTATATTCATAGATATAATACTAGCGGCTGATAATGCAATTATTATTGGATTAATCGCTGCTAACTTTGTTCCTAAAAATAGGAGAAAAATTATACTATGGGGTGTTGCAGGCGCATTAATTTTTAAAGTCATATTTGCATTATTTGCAACCTACTTATTTAAATTTTATTTTATAAAAATAATTGGTGGTTTACTATTAATTTGGATTGTAAACGATTTAAGAAAAGATCTTTTTGAAATTAAAAAAGTAAAATCTCCCACAAAAAAATCTAAAGAGCCGTCATATATTCAAAGTATTTATAAAGTTTTATTTGCCGATATAACAATTAGTTTTGATAATGTAATTGGTGTCGTGGGTGCTTCCAAAGGTCATTTTGGATTTATGATTTTTGGATTAGTCCTATCGGTAATTTTAACTGGTGCTATGGCAACTTATTTAGCTAATTATATTCAAAAACATTTATGGATTGCGTATGTAGGACTAGGTTTTATCTTAATTGTAGCTCTACAGTTAGTAATTGGAGGATTGGTAGATTTGGAAGTTTTATCAATTAACGAAAATTTCAAAAAATATTTTTAGTAAGAATATTTTTTTGTCGGATATTTCTTAGATTTTACCTCTTGTTTAAATTTAAGTACCGCTGAATTTATTATTTTTTTTATATCAACGTATTTTTTAACAAATTTAATTTTAGCATCAGTTAAACCAATAATATCATCTGTAACTAAAACTTGACCATCACAATAAACAGAAGCTCCAATTCCAATCGTAGGTATTTTAATAAGATTAGAAATTTTTTTTGAAATATCACTATAAGTGCACTCTAAAACTATTCCAAAAGCACCATTTTTTTCTAGAGCTTTTGCATCTCTTATTAATTTATTTTTTTCTTTTTGTGATTTACCTACTGATTTAAATTTTCCTTTTACAGTCTGTGGTGTTAAACCTATATGGCCTAGAACTGGTATTTTGTTTTTGACTAAATGACTCACTATATGTTGCACCCTTTCTCCACCTTCCACTTTTACTGCATCACACTTAGTTTCTTTAATAGCAACTTTTGAATTCTTTAAAGCCTCAGATTTATTTCTATATGTATTATAAGGTAAATCAATTACGAGAAGGCTTTTTTTAACACCCATTCTAACACTTTTAGTGTGTTCAATCATCATTTTGAGATTAACTTTTCTTGTTGTTTTGTAATTATAAAGTACTGAACCCAAAGAATCACCAACCAATACTATATCAGCATGATTATCAACTATCTCAGCAATATTTTTTGAGTATGCTGTTAAACATACAATTTTAGATTTGTTTTTTTTATCAATTATTTTTCTAATTTTTTTATTCATTATTCTAATTCAATCGTGCTAGGTGGTTTTGATGTAATGTCGTAAACCACTCTATTTATTCCTTTAATATTATTTATTATCTTATTTGAAACAATTTGCATAAATTCTTTTTTAAAATAAAAAGTATCTGCTGTCATTCCATCCTCTGATGTAATTGCTCTTAGTAAGCACATATATTCATATGTTCTGTTGTCACCCATTACTCCTACAGTTTTAACTGGAAGTAAAGCTGCATAAGCTTGCCATATTTTATTATATAAACTGTGATCCTTTAATTCTTTTATAAATATATCATCAGCTTCCTTTAAAATATTAACCTTTTCTTTAGTTATTTCCCCTGGCATTCTTATGGCCAACCCTGGGCCTGGAAATGGATGTCTCAAAACAATTTCTTTCGACAATTTAAGCTCTAAACCTAGTTTTCTCACCTCATCTTTAAATAATAATCTCAACGGTTCAACCAATTTTAACTTCATTTTTTTTGGTAAGCCTCCTACATTATGATGTGACTTAATTTTTGATGTTTGGCTTCCTGTAACTGACTTACTCTCAATTAAATCAGGATACAGAGTACCTTGTGCTAAATATTTTACATTTTTTATTTTTTTAGCATGCTTTTCAAAAATTTTAATGAATAGGTTACCAATTATTTTCCTTTTTTTTTCAGGGTCGGATATTTTTTTTAATCTATTAAAAAAAAGGGTTTTGGCATCAACGTAAACAAGATTTATTTTAAATTTTTTTTTAAAAGTATTTAAAACTTGATACTCTTCTTTTTTTCTTAGTAAGCCAGTATTTACAAAAATACATATAAGTTGCTTTCCTATTGCCTTGTGGATCAGTTTTGCAACTACACTACTGTCTACACCACCTGATAAAGCGCATATAACTTTAGATTTTCTTACATTGTCTTTAATTTCTTGAATTAACATTTTTTTTTGATTTTTTGAGGACCAATTTTTTTTTATCATACAAATTGAAAAGATGAAGTTTCTCAAAATTGTTTTTCCATTTTCTGTGTGCGTTACCTCAGGGTGAAATTGTATTCCATAAAGTTTTTTTTTTGGATTTTCTATAATGGAGAATTTTGAGGTCTCAGTTTTTGCAACAACTTTAAATCCTTTTGGTAATTTTGTCACTTCGTCAGCATGACTCATCCATACATTATTAGATTCTTTTTTATTAAAAAAATTACTTATGAGTTTACTTGGATTTAATTTTTTTAATTTAGCCAATCCAAATTCTCTATGTTTGGCTTTTTTAACTCTACCACCTAGTTCTTTCGAGATTATTTGGTGACCAAAACATATTCCTAAAATTGGAACATTTAGTGAGAAAAGTTTTTTATTGAATCTAACTTTTTTTGATTGATAAACATTTAATGGTCCACCTGATAAAATAATTCCCTTTATTCGTTTTTTTTCTAATTTTAGATTTAATTTTTTATGGCTGATAATTTCAGAGTAAACACCTAACTCCCTTACTCTTCTTGCTATAAGCTGGGTAAATTGAGAACCAAAATCAATAATTAAAATTTTATTTAAATTATTGTTTGGTATCATTTTGTGGTTCTATATCTTTTAAAGACTCTTCTATATTTTTTTTTTCTTTACAAAGATTAGTACATATCATGGAGAAACTATCTTTTAACTCCTTTACTCTATTATAATTTGATTTTTTAAGTTCATATTTAATTAAAATAAACATTGCTTCCTCATTATTGGGTTCAAGAAGAAGTGTTGTATTTATATTTTTAATTTGCTCTCCCTCATTTTCTTCATTTTCAAAAATTTTAGCCAAATATAAATATGACTTTGCATCCTTCGGATTAAAAACGATATTTCTTTGGAATAAAAATTTTGACTCCTCATAATTTTTTTCCTCATATTTTTTTTTTGCTTCTTCAAAAAAATTTTGGGCATTTGAGGAATTAGCAAATAAAATGATGCTAATAAAAGTAATGTATAAAAATTTAATACTTTTCATCTTTTTTAATTTCATCTATGTTATGCACCATACTCTCGTAAAAACCAGCTTTTGTAATCTTAACAAATTTTGGTTTTTTTCTTAAATAAATAATTTTTCTTGATCCAAGATATCCCATCGAAGACTTAAGACCACCTATAAGTTTAAAAATAATTTTTTCAACCGAGCCTTTGTATTTCACATATCCCTCTACTCCCTCGGGAACATATTTGGATTTATCTTTTTGTTTTTTTTGAAAATATCTGTCTGCCGATCCCTTGTTCATCGCGCCTATTGAGCCCATTCCTCTGAAATTTTTGAATAGTTTACCATTTTTTTTTACTATTTTTCCTGGAGACTCGTCTGTACCAGCAAATAGGGAGCCTATCATAACCGCATCGGCTCCTGCTGATAAAGCTTTTGCTATGTCGCCTGAAAATTTAATTCCTCCATCTGCAATAATTTTTATATTTTTATTTTTTAAACCTTTTTTTACATCTAAAATTGCACTCAGTTGAGGTACTCCAATGCCTGCAACCAATCTTGTTGTACAAATTGAGCCAGGTCCAATTCCTACTTTTATAATATCAACACCTAATTTTGCTAAAAAATTTGCTGCGTTTGCAGTCGCAATATTTCCTGCGCATAGTAAAGTATTTTGATTTTTAATTTTTTTAATTTTTTTTATTATGTCTGCTACTTTTTTAGTATGACCATGAGCAGTATCTACTACTATTAAATTTACTTTTTCATTTATTATAGCTTTGGCCCTTTCAAATTCTAGTGGACCAGCTCCGACCGCTGCACCAACTAAAAGATTTTGTTTTTTAACTTTTTTAATCTCTAATATCTGTTTTTTTATATCTAGGTTTCTGTGAATTACTCCAATGCCTCCAGCTTTAGCAATTGCTATCGCCATTTTAGATTCTGTGACTGTGTCCATCGCAGACGATATAAGAGGAATTTTAAGTTTAAATTTTTTTGATAAGAATGTTGTGGTATTTACCTCAGAGGGTAATATTTCAGAATAATTTGGTGCAAGTGTTACGTCGTCAAATGTAAGTGCTTCTTTTATAGGACCCATAATCTTATATATACGATTCTTTTAAAATATAAAGGGTCTATCTTAAAAATTTACAAATTATAAAGCTTTCTTTCGAATCTTTTCTACTTGATAAAGGCTTAAAAATATTAACTTCTCTAAATTTTTTTTTTGCGTCTGCGACAATTTCATTAAAACTTGATCCCATAAAAATTTTTGAAATAAATTTACCTTTTTTATCTAACATTTCTAAGGCAAACTCCATAGCCTCAATACACAATTCTCCAGTGACAATAGCATCTAAATTTTTATTTCCTGTGGTGTTTACTGCCATATCGGAAATAACGACATCTACTTTTTTATTGAAAAAGTTTTTAATTTTTTCTTTATTTTCTGATTTTGTAAAATCTCCGACTATTTTATTAACCTTATCAATATGCTCAAAATCTAATAAATCAATTGCTAAGACTAGACTTTTTTTGTATTGCCTTATGATGTATTGAGACCAACTTCCTGGAGCAGCACCAAGGTCAATTATTGAAGATGTATTTTTAAATATTTTAAATTTTTCATCTATTTCTTTTAATTTGTAAATAGCTCTTGATCTATAACCCTCAATTTTAGACTGTCTTACAAAGATATCCCTCTTCTGTCTAACAATCCAATTTTTTGAGATTTTATTCTTTTTCAATTAAAGGCCAAACCGCAAACTTTTATTTATGATATTATTGTCTAAAGTTTTAATTTCAATTGTAATACTTTTGTCAATTCTCATATCTTTATTATCTTTCCAAATTCCAGCTGCGAGATGCATTATTCCAATTTTGTTATTAGGTAAATAAGGTTCTACAAATGTATTATTGTGGTTATCGTACTTTGGTAACAAATTACTTGCTATCCAATTGCAATATAAGGGTAAAAATTCTGTATTTACATTATCAATATATACACTCATATTAATCGCTAGTCCTTCGGAACCAAATATTTTTCCAGATTTTAGAGTTTTCTTTAAATTATTTTGCCAAATACTCCAACAATTTGAATTTTTTTCTAAAGAAAAAACTCCAATATTTATATGAGGTGCAAATGCCAACTTTCTTGCTTTATCGATACCAATTTTTGAGCTAATTGCATGTTTAAAGTTTTGAGATTTTATAATCGCTAATTTTCCAAGTAACCAACTAACTTTTGACATAATTTTATAACCAGGGCCCATTGTTTGAGTAATTCCTAATTTTCCATCATCACAAGCCCTAAAATATAGTTCAATTGTAGACCAGTCGTTTACCCAGGCATCACAATCAATCCAGAGATATTTTTCGTAATTAGGAAAATAGTTTGTTAAAAATGCTCTCGATACTTGACTCTTCAGCCACTCCTTACCCTTAATTTTATATTCTGATACTGCAATATCCCATTCTGCTTTTTTAATCTCATCAACTTTAGAAGTTAATATTTTAAGCTGGTCTTCATTAAGGCCAGCATCTAAAACACAAAACGCAACCTTATCACTTTCTTTGAAACGTTTTATAGAGTCTATTAATTCATTTAATAAATCAAAATATTTTGAATCGGCTAATGAAATTATTACATTTTTTTTCATTATAAAACATCTTCTAGTTCATCGTCCTCATTACTAGATGTTAAAGAATATTTTTTTTTAAGTTTCATATAGTGATAAATACTTATTGGAATTGATAGTATGTATACCATACAGCTAATTACTATTACCTCAAAAGTGAATACTAATAATAAACCAAATAATAAAACAATGCCAAAAAGTAAAAATACAGTCGTGCTTCTTGGCACAACAATCTTTTTCATTGAGTAAGTAGGAACTTTACTGATCAATAAAATCGAGACTAAAATAAATATATATGGAGTAAATATTTCAAAATTTATATTAAATAAATTTACACCACTTAAATCCAAAACTAATGGCGTCAATACCAATATACCTCCAGCAGGTGATGGTACTCCTTGAAAAAAATTATCTTTCCAAGATACCTCTCCTCCAGAACTTATATTAAATCTAGCTAATCTAAGTGCAACGCATACAACGTAAATTAAAGACAACAACCATCCAATTTTTCCAAGTGTATTAAGTGTCCAGAAATACATAATAAAAGCAGGGGCTACTCCAAAACTAATTACATCTGTAAGAGAGTCTAATTCTTTTCCAACTTTTGAAGTACCTCTTATAAGTCTTGCAATTCTTCCATCAAGTCCATCTATGATAGCAGCAAATAAAATTGCAATTATTGCTATTTCATATCTTTGATTTAATGCAAAATTTATTGAACTTAAACCCACACAAACTCCAATCAATGTTAGAGTATTTGGTAGTATCATTCTTGCTTGTGTATCTGTTACTAATTTAAATTTTTTCTTTGGGTCGTTCATATTATATTTTTCTTGCTATTAATGTTTCACCCGCTACTGCCCTTTGTTCTAATTTAATCAGTGGTTTATAATTTTCAAAATAAAGATCTGCCCTACTTCCAAATCTAATCATTCCTATTCTATCACCTTGATTTAAATCATCATTCTCTTGAGTTTCACATACTATTCTTCGTGCGATAAGACCTGCTATTTGAACAACTATTATATCTTCACCACTTTTGTTAGTAATTTTATAATAATTTCTCTCATTGTCCTCGCTTGCTTTATCAAGTGAAGCATTAACAAACTTGCCTGGTTTGTAAAGAATCTGTGAAACTTTTCCTGCACATGGAGTTCGATTGACATGGCAATCAAATACATTCATAAAAATACTTACCTTTGTAAATTTCTTTTCACTTAAATTAAGTTCTTTTGGACCAGTTGACTCCTCAACTTTTATAATTAACCCATCTGCAGGACTAACTAAATAATTATCATCATTAATTGATATTCTTTCCGGATCTCTGAAAAAATAGTAACACCAAACTGTTAAAACTAAACCTATTAAACCAAGGAATGTACTCAGCAGATATAAAATTATAGTAATAAAACCAAATATTACTAAAAACTTATAACCTTCGCTGTGAATTTTAGGAAATACTTTGTCTATCATAGTCTATCATAATCGCTAATTGATAATTTTTAATTAATATGTATATAAACTGTTTAAATTCAATTATTAAGATAGCAACAAAAAATGAGCAAAATTAAGGTAAAAAACCCAATTGTCGAGTTAGATGGTGATGAAATGACTAGAATTATATGGGATTTCATTAAAAAAAAACTAATTTTACCTTATTTAGACTTAGGGATTGAATATTACGATTTAGGAATGAAAAGTAGAGACAACTCCAATGATCAAATTACAATTGATTGTGCAAATGCAATAAAAAAAAATGGGGTAGGTATAAAATGTGCAACAATTACTCCTGACGAAGCTAGAGTAAAAGAATTTAACTTAAAAAAAATGTGGCGATCTCCAAATGGTACAATAAGAAATATTATTGGTGGAACTGTTTTCAGGGAGCCAATAATTTGTAAAAATATTCCAAAACTTGTGCCATCCTGGACCGATCCTGTTATTATAGGTCGTCATGCGTTTGGAGATCAATATAGAGCTACAGATTTTCAAGTTCCTGGTAAAGGTAAGTTAGAAGTTAAATGGACATCAGAGAATGGTAAAGATGAGAAGAAGTATGAAGTCTTCAATTTTCCTGGTCCTGGTGTTGCTTTATCGATGTATAATCTTGACAGATCGATAGAGGATTTTGCCAGGTCCTGTTTCAACTACGGTCTAATTAAAAAATGGCCTGTTTATCTATCTACAAAAAATACAATTTTAAAAACCTATGATGGAAGATTTAAAGATATTTTTCAAAAAGTTTTTAATGAAGAATTCAAAAAAGATTTTGATAAAAATAATATTACATATGAGCACAGATTAATTGATGATATGGTTGCATGTGCTATGAAGTGGAGTGGTAAATATATTTGGGCTTGTAAAAATTATGATGGAGACGTTCAATCTGATACAGTTGCTCAAGGATATGGGTCTTTAGGATTAATGACAAGTGTATTGCTTGCTCCAGATGGAAAAACTATGGAAGCAGAGGCAGCACATGGCACTGTGACTAGACATTATAGAATGCATCAAGAAGGTAAAGAAACTTCAACAAATCCAATCGCATCAATATTTGCTTGGTCAAGAGGGTTAGCACACAGAGGTAAATTAGATGATAACCAAGACTTAATTAAATTTTCAAATACATTAGAACAAATTTGTGTTGGCTGTGTGGAAACTGGATCAATGACAAAAGACTTAGCAATATTAGTGGGATCTTCACAAAAATATTTGACTACTAATCAATTTTTAGATGAAATTGACGGAAATTTAAAAATGAAACTAAATTAATTTTTTAAGACTTTCTATAGCATCCTCTATTTTATCTATATGCTGTCCGCCTGCCTGAGCAAAATCTTTACGACCACCTCCACCTTTTCCTCCTAAAATTTCAGAACCTACTTTTGCAAATTTAACTGCATCAAAGCTTTCTGTAAGTTTTTCAGTAATACCTACCGCAAGACCAACTTTTTCATCTTTGCTTGCAAAAACAATTATAATTCCTTCTTTAAGTTCTTTCTTTCCATTATCTACTAATTTTCTTAATTCTTTCGGTGATAAATCAAAAATTTTTTGAAATCTTACTTTAATATTTTTTATATTTTCATCTTTAATTATGTTCTTATTTTTATCAGATAAAATTGATTTAACACTTATCTGATCTAATTGCTTTGATAAATCTTTAATTAACTGTTTTTTGTCATCTACATTTTTTATTGGTTTTCCACCTAATGAAATAATTTCTTTAGATATTTCATCAATTATCTGATCGTTTTTTTGTTCTGATATACCTATTTGCTTTTCTTTATTTTTAAGAAATTCCTCTAATTGTTTATCTCTCAAAGCCTCTACTCTTCTTACACCAGAGGCGATCGCTGACTGACTTATAATTTTAAATTTGCCTACGTCACCAGTATTTCTTACATGTGTTCCACCACATAATTCAGTAGAAAAGTACTTATTTCCCTCATCACCCATAAATACTACTCTAACCTCATCACCATATTTCTCACCAAAAAGAGCTAAAGCACCATGCTCAATCCCTTCTTTTGGAGTCATTATTCTTGTTATAACCTCAGATTTTTTCTGAACCACTTCATTTACAGAATTATCAATTTTTTCAAGTTCATCTGAGGATATTGGCTTCATGTGGCTGAAATCAAATCTTAGTCTATCTTGTGCTACTAATGAACCTTTTTGAGTTACATGTGTTCCAAGAATTCTTCTTAAAGACTCGTGTAGTAAATGTGTTGCTGAGTGGTATGCTCTAACATTATTTCTTTTCTCTACATCAATTTTAAGTTCAACATTTTCATTTATTTTTAAATTTCCATTTCTCATTTTTCCATAATGAACAAAAAGATTTCCTAATTTTTTTTGTACATCATTCACTTCAAAAATATTTTCACCTGATTTAATTGTTCCACTATCGCCTACTTGTCCTCCTGACTCACCATAAAATGGAGTTTGATTTAAAATAATTATACCTTCATCACCATCGTTTAATTTTTCTACTTCTTTATTATTTTTCACAATTTTCTGAATAACTGCTTCAGCATGTTCGTATTCATAACCTAAAAATTCAGTCGGTCCTACTTTATCTTTTATTCCGAACCAGATTTCGTCTACCGAGCTATCTCCAGAACCTTTCCAATTCTTTTTTGCAAGCTCCTTACTTTTTATCATCAAATCATCAAATTTCTTGTGGTCTAAAGTTAAAGATTTATTTTTTAAAATATCTTCGGTAAGGTCTAGAGGAAATCCATATGTATCATAAAGTTTGAATGCAACTTCACCAGATAATTTTTTATCAACATTGTTAATTTCATCATTTAATATTTTCATTCCTCGATCTAAAAGCACTAAAAATTTTTCCTCTTCCATTCTTAAAGTCTCTTTAATAAGTGACTCAGCTCTCATTAATTCTGGATAATTTCTAGACATTTCATTCATTAGCGTTTTAAAAATATTAAAAAAAACCGGTTCTTTGGATCCAAGTAAATGGCAATGTCTCATACCTCTTCTCATTATTCTTCTTAAAACATAACCTCTACCCTCGTTAGATGGTAAAACACCCTCAGCTAATAAAAAAGAGCTTGCTCTTAAATGATCCGCTATTACTCTAAAACTAGATAAATTTGTTTCACTTGGTTTAATCTTAATCGTTTCAGAAATTGAGTTTATAAGTTTTATAAAATGATCTGTTTTATAATTATCATGTGTACCTTGAAGAAGTGCAGCAATCCTTTCAAGTCCCATACCAGTATCAACAGATGGTTTTGGTAAATCAATTCTTTTTTCTTTTGAAACCTGTTCATATTGCATGAAAACTAAGTTCCAAATTTCAATATATCTGTCACCATCCTGATCTTTGGTTCCAGGCAAACCTCCTTTTAAATGGTCACCATGATCATAAAATATTTCTGAGCAAGGTCCACAAGGACCTGTTTCTCCCATAGACCAAAAATTGTCTGATGTTGGAATTCTGATTATTCTATCATCATTAAAACCTGTGATTTTTTTCCATAAATTAAAAGCTTCATCATCTTCACTAAAAACAGTGAAATATAATCTGTTTTTATTTAGTCCAAAGTCTTTTGTGATTAAATCCCAAGCGTAAAATATTGCTTTTTCTTTAAAATAATCACCAAATGAAAAATTGCCTAACATTTCAAAAAAAGTGTGGTGTCTTGGAGTATAGCCAACGTTTTCTAAGTCATTATGCTTACCTCCAGCCCTTACGCATTTTTGAGAAGTAGTTGCTCTTTTGTAATCTCTTTTTTCTAAACCAGTAAATACATTTTTAAACTGAACCATGCCTGAGTTGGCAAACATTAATGTAGGATCGTTATTAGGAACTAAGTTGCTTGACTCTACTATTTTGTGATCGTTTTTCTCAAAATATTTAAGAAATGTAGATCTTATTTCATTTAGTGATTTGTCAGCCATATTTTTAAAATACAGCTTTTTTGTTTGTTGTCTAGGTTCTGAAGGGAAAAAAGGCGCTTAAATAAGCGCCTTTTTAGATAACTAAAAGTTATTGCTAATTCTTTTTAGATGGTGTTTCTTCTGTTTTTTCTTCTGCTTTCACCTTCTCTTGATCAATTGGATTTCCTTCAATCTTTTTGGAAATAAGACCAGCTTTCTCTCTTATAGCCATTTCTATCTCAGCTGCGGCTTTAGGATTTTGTTCAAGATAAAGTTTTGCATTTTCTTTTCCTTGTCCAATCTTCTCACCCTTGTAAGCATACCATGCTCCAGATTTCTCAACTATGTCTGCTTTTGCACCAAGGTCTATTAACTCTCCTGTTTTACTAATTCCCTTGCCATACATTAGATCAAATTCAACCACTTTAAATGGTGGAGCAACCTTATTTTTGACTACTTTAACCCTAGTAGAATTTCCAATAATTTGCTCTTTATCTTTGATTGCCCCAATTCTTCTAATATCCATTCTTACAGATGAATAAAATTTTAAGGAATTTCCTCCTGAGGTAGTTTCTGGGCTTCCAAACATAACACCAATTTTCATTCTAATTTGGTTAATAAATATAACCATAGTATTAGTTCTAGAAATTGAACCTGTTAATTTTCTTAACGCTTGAGACATTAATCTTGCTTGTAGACCAACATGATGATCTCCCATGTCTCCTTCAATTTCAGCTCTTGGAGTTAATGCTGCAACAGAGTCCACAACAAGAACCGACATTGAGCCTGATTTGATTAATGTATCAGTAATTTCTAATGCTTGTTCACCAGTATCCGGTTGAGAAATTAATAGTTCTTCCGTATTTACACCTAATTTTTTAGCATAAACCGGGTCTAATGCATGCTCTGCATCTACAAAACCACAAATTCCACCTGCTTTTTGTGCTTCAGCTACTACTTGGAGTGCAAGTGTAGTTTTTCCAGAAGATTCTGGTCCATAAATTTCAATAATTCTTCCTTTTGGTAGTCCACCTATTCCTAAAGCTAAATCAAGACTTAATGAACCTGTTGAAATCGACTCAACATCCATTGCTTTTTGCTGTCCAAGCTTCATTACAGAGCCTTTTCCAAAATTATCCGTAATTTGACTGATAGCAGCGTCTAATGCTTTATTTTTTTCTTTATTTTCCAAATCTTTGTCTTTTGCGGATTTAACCACTTTTAAGTTATTTTTTGTCATTTTTGCCTCTTTTTTTTTCATTTTTTAACAATCGAATCATGTTATTAAATGTACACATTTTGTTCTCATTGGCAAGAAATTAATTTTCTCAAAGATTATTAAGGAAAATAGCCTTTAATTAATTAAAAGTTAAATAACGAGCATTTAAAAGGCCAACAGATTTAAGAAGCTGAAATTGTGAAAGAAGGTAATCTCTTTCAGATTTTGCAAGACTAACTTTTGCATCTAACAATATTGAATTGGATTGAAGTACATCTAATGTTGATCTACCTTGTCCACTTTCATATTCTGCAGTTATTCCCTCATTTGCAATCTCGGCTGCCTTTACCTGGAGTTTCACTGCTTCTAATACACTTTTTGACGACTGAAGATTTGACCAAGCACTTGCTACATTCGAGTCATTTAATTTTACAGCATTTTCATAAAGAAGTTGTTTTCTATTTCTTAAATTTTTGGATTTTGATAAACTTGCATAATTCTTGCCTCCTGAAAAAATAGGCCATGTAATAGTTGCTTCTAAAGTTTCTTTATCTTGTTGATCATAAGTTGAGCTCAAATCATCGGTTTCTTTCGTCTCAAAGGATAATGATGCAGAGGGTGATAAATCAGATTGTGCTATTTGAACATCTTTCTTTGATTGCTCAAATTCTAATTTTGAAATTAATAAATTTGGGTTTGAGTTTTTTGACAAATTTATTGATTTTTCTAGTGATGTTGGAATTTTCAAATTCATAGCAATATCCTTTTCTAGTTGAAAAGTATCACTTATAGGACCAATTATAGTCTCATAATTAAGTTTGGCAGTTACAACATCGTTTTTTGCTTGAATAAATTTAGCTTCAGCTTCTGCTAAAGAGGATTCTGACTGTGCCAAATCAGCTAATGTTACTTGTCCTCTATCAAGACGTACCTGATCCATCTCGACTTGTCTCTCAATTAAATTTAAATTTTGTTGATAAATTGAATACTTTTCATTGGCAAATATTGCTCCCGAGAATGCATCAACAGCTTTAAGCAAAGTATTTTGCTCTACTTGTAAAAGTTTTGCATCAGCTACTGCTAAGCCAATTTTATTTTTTTCGTAATCTGCAACTCCCCCAAAACCTTGAAAAATTTTTTGCTCAATTTTGATTGATTTAGTCTCTGGATTAACATCATTAATTGTTGCGTTACTACCGTCTTGATTAGTTAGTTTTGAAGTATCTTGACTGCTTTTAGTTCCAGACAGTGTTACGGATGGTAAAAATTCACTTTTAGAAATATTTAAATCTTGCTTTGATGCTTTAATATTTTCTCTTTCAGCATTCAATTCAGGATTTTTTTTATATGCTAATGATAAAGCATCAGATAAACCGATTGCATATGAATTCGATAGATTAAAAAATATAAATAGAGTTAAAATTATTTTTTTCATTTTTTATACTTAATATTTTTGATTTCGTGATTTTGATTTAGTGAAAAAACGATTGAAGCAAATTTTGGTGCTTCTTTAAACATGTGTTCAGTTATTCTTTGATAAGTCATCATAAAATTTAAAACTTCTTTGTTACTCATGATTTTTGAATTTTTTCTACTTTTATTATTTAAATATAATTTTTTTTCTTGTTTTAATCTCCACTTTCTTAATAAACTAAAATTTTTTGCTTTCAAATATAAAAAATAATCAAAGAATTTAAACATTGATTTATATTTTTTATTAAGTTGATTATTTATATATTTTCTCCATTTCAGTTTTTGATCATTATCACGCTCAATAGTGTTTATTGGTTTTTTTAAATTTTTTATTTTTTGTGGGGACGAACCTACACACCATCCTTCTAATATTACAATATTGGGTTTTGTTTTAATTCTATACCATTTATCTCTTTTTACCCTGTCATCAATTGATTTGTCAAATTTCGGTAATAGTAAAGGTGAAAATCTTTTCTTTGAAACTTTTCTAAAAAAACTTAAAATTAAATCTACATCATGTGTTCCTGGAACACCTCTTGTCATCAGTAAAGGATGCACCTTTTTAGCTAATGTCATTCTATCTTTTCTAGTTTTGTAAAAGTCATCGATAGATATTTTAAATACTATCAATTTAAAATATTTTTCTAAAATAATCTTTATTAAAGATGAAATAGTAGTTTTCCCAGTACCCTGCCCACCTGCCAAACCTATTATCATTGTATTTTTTTTATTCATCCTATTTGCCAACCAAAAGCATACTGGGATTAAAAAAGATTTAATCATTTTATCTTTTTTTCTGAATTTTTCAGTCTTTGTTTCTTGGCTTGATATAAATTTAATACAGTCTTTTTTTACTTTTGAGTAACACAAGTTAACTGGATGCATAAAAATTAATTCTTTTTATCCAAGGGATGGTTTATTCCATCAAATAGTTCTATATCATCTAAGTTATATGGATCTACACCTTCAATACATGCAGCATTAATCCCATACATATTTGGATTACTTCTCATTTTATGATGAGTATAAATTCCACAAATTTTACAAAAATAATGTTCAGCTACTTTGGTATGGTACTGATATTTTGTTAATTGTTCACTGCCACTTTTTATTTGTAGATCTTTAACCTCAACAAAGGTCATAACAGTTCCTTTTCTTTTACAAAGAGTACAATTACATCTTCTTTTAGTTTTTAATCCCTCTTTAGGAAGTTGTATTTCTCCTTGCACTTCCCCACAATGACATGACAGTTTTTTCATAAATTTTATATTGAATACACCATGTGATATTTCTTTTCATTTTTATTTTAATTCCACTTTTAGTGATACTTATCCACAACTATACACTATATAGTTTTCCATGTTCACGTTTTGATTCACTTTTGATTCAGTTACAGACTCAAAATACAACTTATTTGACACTATTAAATAAGTGTTATACTAATAAGAACAAAATAAGAACATTTATGAAGCTAACTATACCTTATTATTTACATAAAGCTGGAGCTGGTTTTCCATCTCCTGCTACTGATTATATCGAAGAAGATATTGACCTAAATGTACACTTAATAAAAAATGTTCCAGCAACTTTTGTAATTAGAGTTCAAGGAAAATCAATGACAGATGTTGGCATTAATGACGGTGATATATTAGTTGTTGATAAAAGTTTAACACCTAGAAATTTTTCAACTGTTATTGCAAATGTACATGACGAATTAGTTGTTAAAAGTTTTGTTCAAGAAAGAGATAAAAAATTTTTAACATCTGGGTCAAAAAACTTTAAAGATAGAATTTTAATTAACGAAGAAGAAGATATTTTTATTTGGGGAGTTGTAACTTATGTCATCCACTCAGTTTACTAGAAAAATAGCACTTGTTGATTGTAATTCTTTTTATGTATCCTGTGAAAGGTTATTTAACCCAAAAATAAGAAAAAAACCTGTCGTAGTTTTATCTAATAATGATGGTTGTATTATTTCAAGATCTAATGAAGCTAAAGCTTTAGGTATTAAAATGGGTGAACCTTATTTTAAAGCAAAAAATATAATCGTAAAAAATAATGTAAATGTATTTTCGTCAAATTATTCACTATATGGAGACTTATCAAGAAGAGTTATGCGAACACTTAAGAGATTTAATTCTGCTATTGAAGTTTATTCAATTGATGAGGCGTTTATGGATTTATCTAACTTTTCTGATCAAGAAGTTGAAGAAGTTGGTAGAGAGATTAGAAACACTGTTTTACAGTGGACTGGTATACCAACTAGCATTGGAATAGCAAAAACTAAGACTTTAAGTAAAGTTGCAAACCATATAGCAAAAAAAAAGCAATCAGGTGTTACAAGTTTGATTGGAATAGAAAACATTGATTCAATATTAGAAAAGGTGGAAATAAATGATGTTTGGGGAGTTGGAAGACAATTAACTAAATTTTATCAAAAAAACGGTATTTATAATGCCAAACAACTTAAAAATAAATCTAATACATGGATTAAAAAATGCTCTAATGTTTTAAGCTCAAGAACTGCAATGGAATTAAGGGGTATCCCTTGTATAAATTTAGAAACAACTTCAACTAAAAGAAAAAGTTGTGTCGTATCAAGATCATTTGGGAAAAGAGTAGAAAATTTTCAAGAATTAAGAGAGGCGGTTGCAAATTATTGCTTAAATGCCTCAGAAAAAATCAGGTCCGAGTCTTTGGTTGCAAAATCAATTACTGTATTTGTTAGAACCAGCCCCTTTCAAAGAAACTTTGGATATTACTCAAATTCAAAAACTGTTGATTTTCCAATAGCTACAAATAATAGTATTGAAACCGTTAAGGCTGCGGTATCCATATTAGAAGATATTTTTAGAAATAATTATAGATATCAAAAAGCAGGAGTAATGCTCACGGGATTATCAAATTCAGATGGAAAGAAAAATTTATTTTCATCTGAAAAAGACTTAAAAATAAATAGTTTAATGAAATCAATTGACAATACAAACTATAGATATGGTAGATCTACTTTAAGTCTTGCAAGTGCAGGCGTTCATAAAAAATGGAATATGAGAAGAGAGCATTCTTCAAAAATAGATACTGCAGATTTTTACTGTCTACCAAAAATAAGAGCTATTTAATAAAGTTTAGGATTTTTCAAAAACTTCTATATTCGAAATATTGTCGAGACACTTGTTGTATTCTTCCATATTCTCTCTTTTGGATAACTTGAAAATTGCAATAACAAAAATAATTATTAAAACTATTGGAATTGAGGTAACTATAGAAAAATTACTTTTTATAAGAAAAGTGTATAAAATTATAAATCCAATAGATCTGATTAAAACATTTATCTTAAATACGCTTATTATTGAGAATGAGTGGATAATTAGGTTATAAAAACTCATCTTTGATAAATCAAAATATCTCTTGCCTCTAATTGAGGGTATTGAGTCTCTGATTTTAATAATCTTAACTAATGAAGCTGAATAACAATTCCACGTAGCTTTTTCATTTATCATTTTTTTTACTACACTTTTTGAAATGCATGTAAAATGACCAAACTTAATTAGTTTTCCTGTAAATAGATAAGTTAAAATTTTATGAATTTCATAACAAAATTTAAATACATTGTTCTCAGATCTTTTTACTCTTTTACCCACTATTGGAATATCTGGATTTTTAAGAATTTTTTCGACAAATTGAGGTATTTCATCAGGTCTATCTTCTCCATCTCCATCCATAGGAATAACATAATCAAAATCCTCATTTTCATAAATATATTTTAGCCCTGCTGCATTACATCTGCCATGACCACGATTTTCAAGCATATTTATAATTTTAATTGATTTTAAATTTTTGAAGTTAAAACAATTCTCGGGTTTTTTTTGTGTTGATGCATCATTCACAATTATAATCGAAAAATTGCAGTCAATATCATTTACAACATTATCAATATTATCAACTAAGCGATTTACTGAGTTCCAATCATTATAAATAGGTATCAGTATTTTTACTTTCATAAAATTAATTAACTGAATTTAAAAATCTTATTAAAGATACAAAAATTCCATGACCTGAAATTTCTATAATAGCTATTATAACTATTATAAAAAGAGTTTTTTTTAATTTAGTATCGAAAAATTTATTCATTTTACTCCAACACAAACTTTCTCTAAGCAGATGTACTTATTATAACTATCTAATTTATTTTTATCTATACTTCCTTCCCATGCTGGACGTGACTTTAAATGATATGATAGGTTTCCAGCTATCCATTCGTCACCTAAAACCACGTTTATTGGATCTTTAAATTCAGAACTCCATTTTTTTTGAACTTCAATTGCAATTTCTTTACCAGGATAGTCTGTTCTTTTATTTTCTTTTAGCAGAGAGACAGTTCCATAGCTTATTGGTGAAAGTAAAAAAATAAATATAAAAAAAATTAGAAAATTTTTAATTTTTTTCATTTCTAAATAATTTTGGAAAGTATAAATTAATAATGTTCCAAAGAATAAATAAAATGGTGTCATCCACATGGTTCTAATTTTAGAACCAGTTATTATTGAAGTCAAAAGTACAAGACAAATAGGTAGTATATTTACAATTAATAAAAATAATAATTTTCTGTCATTAAAATTTAAATTAATTTTAATTTTTTTTAAAATTAAAAATAACATTATTAAAACTGGCAATAAAATTAAAATTTGTTTTAATAAAAAAACGATTGGAAATTTTAAATGGTTTATATAATTCATTTCCTCAAGTCCTGCCCTAGAAAAAGCATATTTAATAGTAATAAAATCATTATTAAATAACCAAACTAAATGTGGAACTAAAAGTATAAAAAATACTTCAATAGATATTAAGTATTTAAAATCAAATTTCCTCTCTTTTAAAATAATAATTTGATAAAAAAATAAAATAAAAATAGATATCAATAAATAAATAAATAAATACTTTGATTGAAATCCAATTGCAGAGAAAATAGCTAAATAAAAACAATCGTAAATATTAATTTTTTTACCATCAAATATTCTCCAAGCATAAAAAACTGTCAAAGCCCAAAAAGGTAGCTGACAAACATTTACATTAAATTCTGGTGTAGTAAAATTATAGAAATATATTCCTTCCAATAGTATCACTGATAAAAAACTTAGAGCCTTATTATTAAATATTTTTTCGCTTAATTTAAAAACGATCAAAAATGAAAAAATTACAAATATCTGACTAAGTAAATAATAAGCCCAATCTTGACTTACAAAAAAAAAATAAATTATCTCAACAAAAAAAGCACTTACTGGAGGATGTTTTTCAAATCCCCAGTCTAAATTACTTCCCCAAGCTAGCGCCTCAATGGTATCAAGTGGCAAATTGTTATTTGTGATCGAAGGAATCAATGTCCAAATAAAAAGATGAATAAATAAGAAAATGTAAAAATAATGTAATATGTTTTTTCTAAAATTAAACATTTCTTTGAATTTATACAATTAAAGCATTCTTGACACTAAATAATTGCTGAATATACTTCCGACCGTTCAAACTGTTAAAATGGTTAAGATATCAAAAAATTATATACCTAAAAGTACTGAAAAATATATGTGCGAAAAGCATAAAGCATTTTTCAAAAATAAGTTAATAGAGTGGAAAAAAGATTTAGTTAAATCAAATAATGAGGCTTTATATAATAGCTCTCTAGACGATAATAGTACTTCTGCTGATATTGTTGATCAAGCAAGCTCATACACAGAAAAAAATGTTGAGATGAGAGCAATAAATAGACAAATAAAACTGATTTCTAAAATTGATTCTGCGCTCAAAAAAATAAAAGATGGAACATATGGCTTTTGTGAGGAGACTGCTGAACCAATTGGTTTAAAAAGACTAATGGCAAGACCTGTTGCAACTTTATGTATTGCAGCTCAAGAAAAACATGAAAAAGAGGAAAAAGTCTACGCTGACGATTAATTATTTTTTCTCTTTAATAATGTCCAATCCTCAATAGTTTCAATTTTTTCAAAATTTTCCTCAATGTAAGCATTTACTAAAAATAGTCTCTCTTCTAAAGGAGCCAGCCAATTAAATTTCACTCCGCCTGATATAATAATTTCCGTATTATTTAATTCATTGATAAAGTTTTTTTGATCTGGAATAGATCCAACACTCCAAATTAAATAATATTTAGTACAACTTTTTTTTTTAAATAAATAATGAAGTGCAGCATCATGAGAAAAAAGTTGTATACATTCTTTGTCTTTTAAAATCGCTTTGCTTTCATTAATAAAATTTATTTCCTTTTGGTTAAGAAATTTTTGGTCTGGTAAATTAATATATTTCTCAAACCTCAAGTTATAATTTTTTAAATTTTTTGGATTAATGTCAAAAAATATAGGAAATAATATTAATAAAAAAAATATTAAAAAAATGTTTTTTGCAGAAGATGTATCAATCTTAATTTTTTTGTTTATGTTAAATAAAATGAAATATAAAAAAATGACTGAAAAAAAAATTATAGGGAACCCAAAAATATGTTTTATATGTGGTCCATCTGACCTACCTACAACATAAGCATAGCTAAAAATTGAAATAAAACATAAGAACATTAATAAAAATTTAAAATTTGGATGGTATTTGTCATTAACTTTTAGAAATAAATTTATTGTAAAGATGGATATAAAAATGATTGATAATAAAGTTTTTGTTGCCCTCGATGAATCAGGGTGGTCACTAAATGGTGTTGGGTGAATGATCCCGTGAATGTAGCTCACATATTTATAAACTGAAAAAGTGTTACCAATAAAATGCCTAAATTCTGAACCGAAATAAAAATAAAATAATAACCACCAAAGGAATATTGATGAAAATAAAATAATAAAACTTTTTAAATCTTTTCTTATTAAAAGGAAAATTAAAAAGCTTATTAAAATTAAGTTCATTACTAATCCTCTATCAATACCCCAAAGTAATGTAGCTATACTCAAGAAACCAAACATTAAAAGAATTGGCGCGTATAATTTTTTATTTTCAAAAAAATATGAAAATAGTATTAGTGAAAATATTATTGGAATTTCTCTTGCAACAAGATGATCTACACTTGTAATATTATAATCAATGACTGATAAAAAAATTAATGAATTTAAAATAAAAAATATATTTTTATAAAATTCCTCTACTTTTAAAAACTTTGTAATTCTTAAAGATAGAAATATAAGTAAAAACTTTAATGAAAAAATTAAAAATATATCTGTAATTCTTTTTAAACCAATTGTTTGGGTGTCAAATATATACCATAGAATTTTAGCGCTTATAGTCTCATAGAATATTCCTTGAGTTACATAAGAACCAGACCATAAAGATCCATCTTTTGAACTTTTAAATGCTGAGCTTAATTGCTGACCTTCGTGCATTAAATCTAAATTGTGTAATTGAAATTGAGCTGATAAAAATTCTAAAATTATTAGTAGTGTCAATATTAAAAATATAAAAAATAATGAATTATTTTTCTTTGGTTGAATATTTGAGAAATTATTTAAATTTAAAATAAGGTTTTTAAAATTTTGCTTTCTAAA
This sequence comes from uncultured Pelagibacteraceae bacterium, assembly GCA_902626575.1. Classification (GTDB taxonomy): domain Bacteria; phylum Pseudomonadota; class Alphaproteobacteria; order Pelagibacterales; family Pelagibacteraceae; genus Pelagibacter. Next base: position 75,948 of record CACOFY010000003.1, read on the forward strand.
AAAAACCTGTGAAAAAAAAGCGATAATTGGTAAAAATATAAAAGCCAAATATCTTAAAATATCATTAGCTGGATTAAATTTTAAATCTGAATATTCTCCAACTATCATATTATCGTTAAAGGGTATTTTGATTTTTTCCCAAATAAATGTTCCAAATAAAATTAATAAAATTATTAATATTCCAAATATTAAATTAAATAAATAATTTTTCATGATGATTGATTTGACAAATATAAAAATTTAATTGTTTTGTAAGGAATTCGATAACCTGGAAATGAATTTACATCAGCAGATAAAAGTGTTGGTGGACTCCAACCAAAAGCAAAAACTAAAAAAAATATTATTAAAATACTTTTTGGTTTGATTTTGAGGATTTTTTGCAAATTATTAACAATTTTAAACGTTTTATGTTCAATTAACCTTAAATTAATTTTTATAAAATCATTTTTGAATAAGTAAAAAAAGAATAATATTGATGAAACGTAAGTTATATTAACTGCTCTACCCCAATCTATAAACATTAACCAATGGATTGGCACAAAAATATTTAAAATTACAAAAATCAAAGCTAGTTTTTTAAATTTAAATATTTTTTGGTTTAGTTCTGAATTTTTAATTAGCAATAATAATGGAGCAAACCCAATTAACATTATCAAAAAATATCTAAATAAATATGCAAAAATACTAAATTCTTTTTCTGTTAATTTACTAATTGTGGCTTTGATATGTACAATCGCCTCCCTTTTTGTATCCATAAGTCCACAGGACATATAGCAAGCTTCCCCAAAATTATTCATCAAGGAAGATTTCATAATTTCAAAACCATCTTTAGAGATAATATGAAATGCACTATAATAAGAAATAATGATCGATGGAACAAAAATAAGAAATATTATCATAAATATTTTAATTAAGTTTTCATTTTTCATTTTAATTAAAACTGTAGCAGCAAAGAATGTATAATAAAAAATTGCTGGCTCGTATAAAATAGAAATTAATGGTAAAATAAAAATTATCCATAATATAGAATTTTTTGTCTTACTTTCCTTTGAAGATATATTGTAGAACCAAATATAACCAATAAATAAAAATAATTCTTTTCTTGCTAATACTTCTAATTCAGCAATATGATAAATTAAAAATATTGGTGTAAACAAACTAAAGAGAAAAATTCCATTAAACTTTATTTTTATAAAAAATTTGTAGATAAGAATTAAATATAGTCCATAAAAAAAAATCTGCATCAATAGAATTACAAACCTTAATTTTAAATCAAAAATTTGTGCTATATGAAAAGCTACTTCACCTGGTAAACCTCTTCTTGTAAAACCTCCTTGATAATTAATTATCCATTCTGAAATAGTGGAGTCATTACCAACATCATGTTTTAGATAAAGCCATATAAAAGCAAATACTGAGATTGAAATTAGATAATATTTAAAATAATTTTTATAATTTTTTTCCATATATTTATGGTAAAGGAATCTTATCTCCTTGTTTCATAAACTCATAGCCCTTTTTCACAGCTTCTCTATTTGAAATTTCTAAATACCATCTTGTCAAATTTTTGAATTTTTTGAGACCAATATCATGCCATTTATGCCTCGCTATCCAGGGCCAGGTCGCTATGTCTGCTATTGAATAGTTATCTCCTGCTAAAAATTTTGAGTTGAAAAGTCTTTCATCTAGATCATTGTATATTGATTTTGTTATTTTAAAATATCGTTCTTCTCCAAACTTACTTTTTCCTGGATTATAATGATGAAACTGATGATGCTGACCGATTATTGGTCCTATATATCCCATTTGGGCCATAAGCCATTGGTTTATTTTCAATCTATCTTTATTTTCATAAAACATTTTACTCTTTTCGGCTAAATAAATTAATATTGCGCCTGACTCGAAAATTTTTTCCTCATTTTTATGGTCTATGATGACTGGTATTTTACTAAAAGGACTAATTTTTCTAAAATTTGGATTAAACTGTTCGCCTTTGCCTAAGTCTATTTTAGTAACTTTATAATCAAACTTAATTTCCTCTAACATTATACTTATTTTTTTTCCGTTAGGGGTATCAGCTGTGAATAACTCAATCACTCTTTTTACCAAGTCTCTTTAGTATACTTGATGAAGATGTTGTAAATTCAAATCTATATTTTTCATCTGGTCTAGCTAATTTAAAACATGCTCTAGCTGCTAAAGCTCCCTCGTGAAAACCCGATAAAATTAGTTTTAATTTACCTGGATATGAGCAAATATCACCTACAGCGTAAATACCTTTTTGATTTGTCTCAAATTTTTCAGTATCTACTTCGATTGTTTTTTTATTCAAATTTAATCCCCAGTTTGCAATTGGGCCAAGCTGCATTATTAAACCAAAAAAGCCCAAAACATAGTCAGTTTTAAGGTTTTTTATTTCCTTGTTTTCATTTTGAATATCAATGCTATCAAGCTTTCCATTACCTTTAGGGTTTTTTAATTGATATTTTGTAAACAAATTTATTCTACCTTCTTTTTCAAGCTCATAAACTTTGTTCAAAGTAGATTGAGCCCCTCTGAATTCATCACGTCTATGTATAAGATTAACTTTTGAGTTTGCAGATAATTCAACAGCCCAATCTAAAGCACTATCACCACCTCCAAAAATTGATACTGTTTTATCTTTAAAAATATTTTTGTCTTTAATTGAATAAAAAATAGACTTCCCCTCGTATTGTTCGCACTCTTTTGGTGTAAATTTTCTAGGTTCAAACGATCCTACTCCACCTGCAATAATAACATTTGGTGTATAAAAAACAGTTCCATTATTCGTTTTTACATGCCAGTAACCTTTTTCATTTTTCACTTCGTCAACTCTCTCATTTAAATGAAACTTAACATCAAAAGGTTTAAGTTGATTTATCAAATTATTTGTCAGTTCCTCGCCAGTGCATTCAGGAACTGCTGGTATATCATAAATAGGTTTATCTGGATAAAGCTCAATACACTGCCCTCCAATTTTATCTAAATTGTCTACAATTTCACATTTCAGACCAATTATATTTAATTGATGTGCTGTGAACAAACCAGTTGGGCCTGCGCCAATAATTAATGCATCAGTTTTAATCATTGTTTTTTGGGAAGATCAACTATCAGTCCATCAATTTCATCAGTGACTGAAATTTGGCAACTCAATCTACTAAACTTATTTGGTTCAAAAGCTTGGTCTAACATATCGTCTTCTCCTTCGGATTTTTCATTAATTTTATCATACCATTCTTCTTTGACATAAACATGGCATGTTGCGCAAGCCATGCTCCCGCCGCAGTCTCCATCAATACCTGGAATATTGTTCTGGATAGCTCCTTCCATGACGGTTAAACCTTTATCAATCTCAACAGTATGAGATTTTCCATTATTCTCTACGTAAGTAATTTTAGGCATTAATCATATTTATAAAGACAAAAAAAAAATAGGGCAATATGAAAACATATCGCCCTATTTAAATAACTTCAGTTATTATTATGCTCTTCTAGCTCCTGGCTGAGAAACAGCTGCACTCCAAATTACAAGACCAAATGCGATCTTGTTAATGAAGTCTGCTAAGTTATAGATAACGTTAAGTGTGTTAGCATCTACTCCACCTGTTAGGTAACCAAATACATAACCTAATGGGTAAATTGCCCAACCTACTGTAACGATCATTCTCATAGCACCAAATGCAGTACTTAAACCTCTGTTACCGCTTTTAGCTGCCATTTTACCAGCTTCACCAGAGAATACTTCATATAAGATGTAGATCCATCCAGCCATACCGATTATGAAACCAAGCATTGCGTTGATGTAACCTGCTTCTCCTAAGTAACCTCCGATTAACATTACTAGAGATCCAATTAATAGTCTCCAGAAGATGTTACCTGATACTTTTCTCACAGCTGCTAGAATTAAATAAAATTCTATCATCTGTAATGGTACAGTAATTAACCAATCAATATATCTGTATACTGTTGGTGAATCACCTGTTTGAACCCATACACCTCTCATGTAAACATAGTGAATGAATGCAATACCAGTTACTAGTCCTGCTACTGTTACTGATGTTTTCCATCCAGCAGCTACTGATCCTCTTTCTAAGAAAAAGAAAGCTGTAGCAGCTAACATACCCATTGAAATTATCCAAAAAGAAATTCCAACAAAGTCATCAGATGCAAGAAGGACTGCCTCTGCGTTTGCTGCACCTGAGAAGCCCAATAGAGCTACAGCTGCTAATGCAAACAATTTAAGTTTTTTCATAAAAAACTCCCTCTTTAGTTAGTTTTTATAGTTTATATAAACTATAGCAGTCTATTAAACTGCCAAAGTTAAGGGGTTAATTACCAAATTAAGTTAGTTTATTGAAGACTTTTTTACCTCTTATTTATGTTGATTTTATTGGCTTTTTGAAATTAAATGCAACTTGTTGCTAAAATATCAGGCAATTAAAGCAATTTTGAATCAATTTAGTAAATTATGAATTTTAAAGAGATTTACGAGAAATCAATAAAAAAACCTGATGAATTTTGGCGAGAAGTGGCTGATGATATCTTCTGGTTTAAGAAGCCAACCAAAATTTTGAACAGCGCTAACCCTCCTTTTTATAAATGGTATGAGGACGGAGTTACTAACACTTGTTATAATGCTCTAGACTTGCACATTCAAAATGGTTTAGCAGATAAAACTGCATTAATTTATGATAGTCCAATCACTGGAAACAAGTCAAAGTTCACTTTTAAAGAATTAAAAAATAAAGTTTCTAAGTTCGCAGGTGCTCTTAAAAATCAAGGTATTACTAAGGGGGATCGTGTGGTTATATATATGCCAATGGTGCCAGAAGCAGTGGTAGCAATGTTAGCTTGTGGTAGAATTGGAGCAATACACTCAGTAGTTTTTGGAGGATTTGCCTCAAATGAATTAGCTAGTCGTATTGATGATAGCAAAGCAAAGATATTGGTTACTGCTTCATGTGGTTTTGAGCCTGGAAGAACAGTTGAATATAGACCATTGGTTGATGGAGCGCTTAAATTAGCTAAACATAAATTAGAAAAAGTTATTTTTTATCAAAGAAAAGATCACGAGATAAAATTAAATTCACCTTTGGAAATTAGTTGGGATGAAAGTCTTCAGAATGCAAAAGATACAGATTGTGTAGAGATGAACTCAAATGATTATGCTTATATTCTTTATACATCAGGGACTACGGGTGTCCCAAAGGGTATTGTAAGAGATATTGGTGGCCATATCGTAGCGCTTAAGTGGACAATGAAAAATATTTATAACATAGATCAAGATGATGTTTGGTGGTCAGCAAGTGACATTGGATGGATAGTTGGACATTCTTATATAGTCTATGCACCGTTGTTTAAAGGATGTACCACTTTATTGTTTGAAGGCAAGCCTGTTGGAACTCCTGATGCTGGAGTTTTTTGGAGAGTGATTTCTGATTACAAAATTAAGTCTTTATTCACAGCACCAACAGCCTTTAGAGCAATTAAAAAAGAGGATCCAGATGGAAAATTTTTTTCTAAATATGATTTAAGCTCATTTAAATCGTTATTTTTAGCTGGAGAGAGAGCAGATCCAGATACAATCAAGTGGGCAGAAAATTTATTAAAAGTACCTGTGATTGATCATTGGTGGCAGACAGAAACTAGCTGGGCTATAAGTTCAAATTGTACAGGTATCGAAATGATGAAAACAAAATATGGTTCTGCTTGTAAAGCTGTACCAGGTTATGATGTAAGAATAATTAAACAAGATCAGACAATTGCTAAACCAAACGAAATGGGAGACATAGTTGTGAAACTTCCACTTCCCCCTGGTACCTTTCCAACTTTATGGAATGCAGATAAACGATATGAAGATAACTACATGTCTAATTATAAAGGGTACTACCAAACTTATGACGCAGGTCATATTGATGAGGACGGTTATATTTGGATCATGTCACGTACAGATGACATTATAAATGTTGCTGGTCATAGACTTTCTACTGGTGCAATTGAAGAGGTTTTATCGGAACATAAATCTGTTGCGGAATGCGCAGTAATTGGTATCGCAGATAAGCTTAAAGGACAATTGCCAATTGGATTATTAACTTTAAAAGCAGGAGTTAATCAAGAGATTGAGGAAATTTCCAAAGAATGTATCAAAATGGTTAGAGATAAAATTGGTCCAGTTGCTGCGTTTAAATTAGCTATAGTTGTAAAAAGACTTCCAAAAACAAGGTCGGGTAAAATATTGAGAGGAACAGTAAGAAAAATTGCTGATAAAGAAGAATATAAAATGCCAGCAACTATTGATGATCCAAAAATTTTGGATGAAATTAAAGAAGAATTAGTCAAAAATAATATTTTAAAATAAAGCAATTCAATTGAAATTTAGAACTCTTAGAAACATTATATGGTTATTAAAAAATCAAAAACAGTTAAAAAAATGGAAAAAAAGAAGGTTTACTCCCCCATCACCTGAATTTATCAAGCATCAAATTATTCAAAATAATAATATCGTGGGGTCTGCCTGGATAGAGACTGGAACTTACTACGGCGAAACGACAAAAATTTTATCAAAAATTTCAAGTAAAATAGTTTCAATTGAAGCAGATCAAGATTTATATCATCTCGCAAAAAAGACTTTTTCAAACTTTACAAATATAGAGTTAATATTAGGAAAAAGTGAGGATAAGTTACCTGTAGCTATAGAAAAAATAAAAGGTTATAAAAATGTTTGTATATATCTTGATGCTCACCTTTGTCATGATCATATTAAGAACATAAAAACCTTTGGTGAAGAACAGAATGCAACTCCAATAAAAAAAGAGCTTAAATTTATTGGAGATTGGAAAGATGAATTTGATAAAATTAATATTTTAATAGATGATATAAGACTTTTTAATGATAAATATCAGAATTATCCAAAAAAAAATTATTTGGTTCACTGGTGTGAAGTAAATAATTTTGATTGGGAGATCGAACAAGATATTTTTATTTGTAAAAAAAACTAATGTTAAAAACTTATATTTTTCTTACATTCGCAATTTTTTTTGAGGTTGCTGGCACTATGCTATTACCCGTAACATCTAACTTTACTAAATTGGTGCCCACCTCAATTCTTGCTTTATGTTATCTGTCTGCATTTTATCTATTAACCTTTGTTGTAAATAAATTACCAATTGCAATTGTTTATGCTACTTGGAGCGGTCTTGGCGTCTTTACTATAGCGATTCTTGGCTATATTTTTTTTAAACAATCTTTAAGTTGGCAAGCAATTTTAGGATTATTCTTAATCGTAGTTGGGGTAGTGTTGGTAAATAGTTTTAGTATTAAAATTAATTAAACTTTAAAGGATTTCCTTCAGGCTCTCCTAAAATCTCACCCTCTTTCATTTTAATTTTTCCTGAAATAATTGTTGCAACTGGTGTTCCTTTAAATTCATAACCATTAAATGGAGACCATTTACATTTGCTTTCAATTTTTTCGTTTTCAATAATTATTTTTTTTTTCATATCTATAACTGTAAAATCAGCATCGAAACCCTCTTTTATAAATCCTTTATTTTTGATTCCAAAAATTTTTACCGGGTTTATACAAACAAATTCGATTAATTGATTAATTGATAATTTTCCCTCATTAATATGATTTAGCATAACAGGCATTAAAGTTTGAACTCCCGGCATTCCTGAGGGTGATTCGGGATAAATTTTATCTTTATTTAATTTTAAATGTGGTGCATGATCTGATCCAATAGTATCATTGAGACTATTTTTTACTGCATACCAAAGTCTATCGTAATGCGATTTATCTCTGATAGGAGGATTCATTTGAGCGTAGGTTCCTAGTTTATCATAACAATCAGGTGCATAAATTGTAAGATGTTGTGGCGTGATTTCAAAAGTTATATTTCCTTTGTGTTGCGATAAAAAGTCAACTTCTTGCTTAGTAGTGACATGAAGAATATGTGCCTTTTTATTATAGCGTTTAGCAATTTTAACAATTCTTCTTGTTGAGGACATTGCACATTCCTCGCTTCTCCAAACAGGATGTGTATGGACATTTCCCTTTTTTATTAAAGTTTTGTTAATTTTTAAAATTTGCTCATCCTCTGAGTGAACAGCAACAACTTTAGAACTATTTTGAAAAACTTTTTCGATATCTTTTTCATCTGCAACTAGCAGTGAGCCTGTTGAAGAGCCTGCAAAAAGTTTTATACCACAGCAACCTTCTAAGTTTTGTAGCTCCGCTATGTCATTTGCATTATCTGCTGTTGCTCCAAAATAAAAAGCATAGTTACAATACATCCTATTCTTTGCAAGATCTAATTTTCTTCTAAATTCTTTTTTATTTGAGGTTGGTGGATTAGTATTTGGCATTTCAAATACTGCAGTAATACCTCCAACTATTGCTGCTCTACTTCCTGAATTAAGATCTTCTGTATCTGTCGAACCAGGCTCTCTAAAATGCGTTTGAGTATCTATACATCCTGGAAGCACAATTAAATTTTTAGCATCGTAAATCTCTTTTGATTCTTCAAAAACTTTTCCAATAGTATTAATTTTTCCGTTTTTTATCGCAATATCGAGGTTTTTTAACTTACCGTCTATATAACAAGAGCCGTTTTTTATTATTAAATCTAACATTATCGAAAAATTTTAATATATTATAACAATCATATAATCAAACATGAATGTTGATATAATTTATACTTTAGAGGATAGGGGAATTCTATTTATAAACGGTGAGGAATCAAAAGCTTTTCTACAAAATATAATTTCTAACAATATAGAAAAAGTCAAAGAAAACAATAGTATTTTTTCAACTTTGCTTACCCCTCAAGGAAAATATCTTTTTGATTTTTTAATTATAAAGCATAAGAAAGGTTTTTTTATAGATTGTGAAAAGAAACAAATTAATGATTTATTTAAAAGACTCAATCTGTATAAATTACGATCAAGAGTTGAAATTTTAGACTTAAGTAATGAATTTGTGGTAGCCGCAATAAGTAAAGAAAAATTTTTAGAATTTACTGGTTCTAAAAATAAAAATGGATTTACAATAAAATTTAGGGAAGACCCAATACTACTTGATCCAAGAAACATAAATCTTGGTGCTAGATTAGTTATCAACCTTGAAAAGCTATATTTATCCATGAAAAAATTAAATTTAAAACCTGAAAAACCTGATGAGTATTATAAACTTAGTCATAAGCTTGGGATACCTCAGAAGGATTGTGATAAATTGCAAGATAAAATTTTTGGAATTGAATGTAACTTTGAAGAATTAAATGGAATAGATTTTAAGAAAGGTTGTTATGTTGGCCAAGAGAATACCGCAAGAATTAAATTAAAAAACAAACTCTCAAAAAGACTTATGGCTCTAAATATTATAGAAGGTGAAATTAAAGAAGACCAAAGTATTTTTCTTGAAAATGAGAACATGGGTAGAATTTTAATTGCTAATGAATACCCTTTTGGTATTTTTAAAATAAATAACAAAAAAATTGATTTCAACAAAATCTATTATAGTGATAATGCAAAAATTAAATTAGTCAAGCCTGAATGGGTTAATTAGATTTATTTATATTTATGAATAAAAAAATTGCTGTTGTTACTCTAACATGGAACGATTGGAAAAATACAATTGAGTGTTTAGAAAGTATATTTAATAGCTCATATAATTTTTTTGATGTAATACTTATTGACAATAATTCTCAAAAAATACATTTAGATAAAATTTTGTCATGGTCAAAAAATCAAATAAATTTAGAGGATGAGGAATTTATTTTTAATCCAAATAAAAATTTAGAGATTATAAATATCAATAAAGACTATGTGATAAAAAAAACCGGCAAAAAAAAAATATTTTTATTTAAAAATCACGAAAACTTAGGACTGACTGCTGGACTAAATGTTGGTTATGAATTTTTATTGAAACAGGATTATGATTACATAGCAAGAATAGATTGTGATTTTATAATTTCAAAAAAATATTTAGAGGATATGAAAGATCTTTTTGAAAAAGATAATAAAATAGTAGCAGCCTCTCCAAAAATAAAGCATGCATACCTAAGAGATACTGTGTGGTGGGCTGGTTTTAAAATGAGCTGGTCTTATTTAAAATTTCATCAAACTATGAACTTAAAAAGGAGAAGAATTCAAGATAATGAAAAATTTAGAGGCTCAAAAGAAACAGATGCTTTGTGTGGTTGCTGCTCATTTTACAGAAAAAGTGCTTTAAAACTTTCAGGTTTAGGTGATGAAGATTTTTTCTTGGGACCCGAGGATATAGAACTTTCATACAGATTAAAAAAAGTTGGAAAAATTTTAGTTAATCTAGATACCTATACGCTACATAAGATTGCAAGAAGTTCTGAAATCTCAGGTATTTTTAAAAGATCTTATACTGATACAGTTGGCTTTTTATTGCTAATAAAAAAAATTGGAAGCTTAATGGATAAATTTATTGGATATATATATTTTATAGTAAGGATTCCTATTTTTTTAATTTTTAAATTATTTAAAAATAGAAATAAAGATATGGTTTTTGGTTATATAAAAGGATGTAAAGACTTTTTTTTAAAAAAATATTAATACTACTTTTATTTTTTAAATACTTTTATAGCAGCTTGGGCAGTATCAATTGAAAAAGAAATGAAACGAAATTCGTCATCATTGAAAACCTCTTTCAAAGCCTTATACTCACCTACATCCCATCCTTCAAAATTGTAAAGTTCATCAAATAAAATTATTGAATTATTAGTAAGAAATGGTTTAGTTTTTTCTAAAATAAATTTTGAAGACTCGTAAGTATCGACGTCCATGTGGATAAAACATATTTTAGGTTGTTTTTCATTTAAAAATTTTGGCAATGTATCTTGTATCCATCCAACAATTGGTATTACATTGGTATTTAATTTTGGAATTTTTTTTTTAAGATCAAAAGTTCCTTTTGGAACAGTAGTTCCCAACCAATCCTCTTTCAATCCTTCAAAAGAGTCAAATCCATAAATATTTTTCTTAATTTTGTTTGAAAAAAAATTAATTGAAGTTCCACTAAAAACTCCAAATTCCATATAAATGAAATCTGGATTATTATCACTTTCTTTTGCAGAATTAATCGCATGATCTCTAATTTTATCTGAATTTAATAAAACAGCGTTTTTTAAATATTTTTTGAAATGCTCATAACATTTTTTGATTTGATCTTCTTTATATAAATCATAAACCGACAATTGAGATTTATAATTTGGATAAGCATACTTCTTCAAAATATTGAGTGCTCTTCTAACGCTTTTTAAAATTGGCATTATTAATGCTCGTCTAATTCTTTTTAAATTTTCATAGGTCATGTTGAATGAATATCAAATATATTTTACATAAAAACAAGCAATTAATATTTCAATGAAATGGTGCGGTCAGTGAGACTTGAACTCACATGAGCTAGGCTCACACGGCCCTCAACCGTGCCTGTCTACCAATTTCAGCATGACCGCATTTATGCGGCAGAATAAGTGAATGACAATCTTCTTTCAAGTTGATAGATTTACCTTATGGAACTTAATTCTGAAATAAAAAAAGCAACTGATCCAATTTACAAGAAAATTTCAAAGACTGTGCCTGAAATAGAATGGGCCGTTCATGCTCCATATATATACAAAATCAATAAACTAAAAAAAGAAAAGAATGCAGTTATACTTGCACATAATTACCAAACTCCAGAAATTTATCATGGTATCTCAGATTTTTCAGCTGACTCACTCGCTTTGGCTGTTGAGGCTGCAAAAACAAAAGCCGATATTATAATAATGTGCGGGGTACATTTTATGGCGGAAACTGCAAAGCTGATGAGTCCTGAGAAAAAAGTTTTCTTGCCTGATATGCGGGCAGGTTGTTCTTTATCTTCATCTATTACCGGTGAAGACGTGAGAAACCTTAAAAAAAAACATCCAGGAGTGCCCGTGGTTTCTTACGTAAATACCTCTGCGGATGTAAAAGCAGAAACAGACGTATGCTGTACTTCAGCAAATGCAGTTAAAATTGTAAATTCATTAAATGTTAAAAAAGTAATCTTTCTTCCAGATGATTACCTAGCAAAATATGTTGCATCGCAAACTGATGTTGAAATAATTTCATGGAAAGGTACTTGTCAAGTTCATGAACAATTTAATGATGAAGAAATTAATGAAATTAGAAAAAATAACCCAGGAATAAAAATTATTGCACATCCTGAATGTCCTCCAGATGTAATTAGTGCGAGTGATTTTGCAGGTTCAACTAGCGGAATGATCAAGTACGTAAAAGATAATCAGCCAAAGAAAGTAATGATGGTTACTGAATGCTCAATGAGCGATAATGTTCAAATCGATAATCCAAATGTTCAATTCATAAGACCGTGTAATTTATGCCCGCATATGAAGAGGATTACTTTACCAAAAATTTTAGATTGTCTTGAAAATGAGACAAACGAAATTATTATGAGTAAAGAGACAATAGAAAAAGCTAGAAAATCAGTAGAGAGAATGACAGAGATTGGCAGATAAATTCTGTGTCTAAAATAAAATTATCAAAAAAATATATATATAAAATTTGTAAAGAAGCTTTAAAAGAAGATCTCTATCCCTCGGGAGACATAACTTCAAAACTTTTAAATAACACAAATAAAATAAAAGCAAAAATTGTATCAAATTCAAGCGGTATAATTGGTGGCTTAGAATTAGCTAAACAAACTTTTAGAATAGTTGATAAAAAAATATTGTTTAAAATTAAAAAAAAAGAAGGATCGAAAGTTAAAAAAAAACAGGTAATTGCAGAAATTACAGGAAATGTTAAGAATATTTTAACTGGTGAGAGAGTAGCTTTAAATTTTTTATCTCATGTTTCAGGTATAGCAACTCAAACAAATAAGTATGTCGATAAAGTTAGAAAAAATATAAAAATTTGTTGCACAAGAAAAACCATACCAGGTCTAAGAGCCATTCAAAAATATGCAGTTAATCTAGGTGGAGGCTACAACCATCGTTTTAATTTAAGTGATGAATTCTTAATAAAAGACAATCATATTGCTAATAAAAATGTAAGAGAATTAATTATAAAGGCAAAAAAAAATAAAAAAAAAATTACTGTTGAAGTAGATAATTTAAATCAATTAAAAAAAATATTAGATTTAAAATTTAATACTGTTTTATTTGATAATATGAACGTCAAAAATCTGAAAAAAGGTGTTCAGCTAGTTAAGAAAAAATATGAAACAGAGGCATCTGGAAATGTTAATTTAAAAAATATAAGAAAAATAGCATCAACGGGTATAAATAGAATTTCTATTGGACGTCTAACACATAGTGTTTCCGCTATTGATTTAAAACTAGAAATTTAAATTATTTTTTTAATTGTGCTTGTGCAGCTGCGAGCCTTGCAATAGGGACTCTATAAGGTGAGCAAGAAACATAATTAAGACCTGTTCTTGAGCAAAAGTTGATGCTTTTTGGATCTCCACCATGCTCTCCACAAATTCCTAATTTAATTTTTTTATTTTGTTTTCTTCCTTTTAGTGTAGCAATTTCTATTAAATCTCCCACACCTTCATCTATTGATATAAATGGATCAATATCAAATATTTTATTTTCAATATAATCATTTAAAAATTTACCACTATCATCTCGGCTAATACCAAATGTTGTTTGTGTTAGATCATTAGTTCCAAAACTAAAAAAGTCAGCATGTTTAGCGATATCTTTAGCTTTTATTGCAGCTCTTGGTAATTCGATCATTGTACCAACAAGGTAATCTATTTTTGTTTTATTTGCTGCTTTTACTTGATTTGCAACTCTATCAACTAAATTTTTCATTATTTCTATTTCAGCTTCAGTAGAAACTAAAGGTATCATAATTTCTGGAATAATTGATTTGATTTTTTTATTCTTACATTCAATTAGAGCTTCAAAAATTGCTCTACATTGCATTTCGTAAATCTCAGGAAAAGAAATAGCCAATCTACAACCCCTATGTCCCAACATTGGATTATGCTCGTGTAATTCCCCTATTCGTGACTCTATTTCAGTAATAGCTAAACCAAGTGAATTTGAAACATCTTTAATTTCTTTTTTGTTTTTTGGTAAAAATTCATGTAATGGTGGGTCTAATAGTCTTACAGTTACAGGAAGACCATTCATAATTTTAAATATTTCTATAAAATCTTTTTTTTGGTGGGGCAAAAGTTTTGCTAAAGCTTTATTTCTATCATTTGTAGTTTTGGATAGTATCATTTCTCTTACAGACATTATTCTATCTTCATCAAAAAACATATGTTCTGTTCTACAGAGTCCAATACCTTCTGCGCCAAAATCTCTTGCTGCTTTAGTATCTGCTGGAGTTTCTGAATTGGTTCTTACTTTAAGTTTTCTAAAACTATCAGCCCAACTCATTAATTTTGAAAAGTCTCCTGATATCTCAGGTTTTACTGTTTGAACCTCTCCTAATATTATTCTTCCAGTAGATCCATCAATTGTTATGATTTCTCCTTCTTTGACTTGAATTTGATCAGTTTTAAATAGTTTATTTTCATAATCTATACTAATTTCACTAGATCCAGAAACACATGGTCTTCCCATACCCCTTGCAACAACTGCGGCATGACTTGTCATTCCTCCCCTAGAGGTTAAAATTCCTTTAGCTGCATGCATACCGTGAATATCTTCTGGTGATGTTTCAACTCTTACCAAAATAGTATTTTGCATCATTCCATTAAGTCTTTCGGCCTCTTCTGATGAGAAGACTACCTTTCCACTGACTGCACCTGGAGATGCGGGCAATCCTTTTGCTATTACTTTTATTTCACTTTTTTCATCTAATGTTGGATGAAGAAGTGTATCCAAAGAATTTGGATCAATTCTTAAAATAGCTTCTTTTCTAGAAATTAGTTTTTCTTTCACCATATCAACTGCAATTTTAACTGCTGATTTTGCTGTTCTTTTTCCAGATCTAGTTTGAAGCATCCAAAGTTTTTTATTCTCTACAGTAAACTCAACATCTTGCATATCTTTGTAGTGCTTTTCTAAAGTAGATAATATTTTTTTAAGTTGTTTAAATACTTTTGGCATAGTTTCTTCCATCGATAATTCTTTTCCACCAGAATTAATCCTTGCTTTTTTTGTAATATGTTGAGGTGTTCTTGTCCCTGCAACAACGTCCTCACCTTGTGCATTGATTAAATATTCACCATATATTTCATTTTTTCCACTTGATGGATCTCTAGTAAAAACTACTCCAGTTGCACAATCGTCACCCATATTACCAAAAACCATTGATTGAACATTTACAGCTGTACCCCAATCATCGGGTATATGATTTAGTTTTCTATACACTTTAGCACGATGGCTCTGCCAAGATAAAAAAACAGCAGATATTGCACCATCAAGTTGTTTGTAAACATCTTGTGGGAATTCTTCCTTTGTTTTTTCTTTTACAACATTTTTAAAGTCGCTGATTAATGCATCCCAGTCTTGTTCGTCTAGCTCGGTATCTAACAAAACTCCTTTTGTTAATTTATAATTCTCAATTAACTCCTCAAAATTAAAGCTATCTACTCCAAGTACAACACTCGAATACATTTGAATAAATCTTCTATAACTATCTTTTGCGAACCTTTTGTTTGAAGTTTTGTTAGCTAAGGCCATAACTGTTTTATCATTTAGACCTAGATTTAGTATCGTATCCATCATTCCTGGCATTGATACTCTTGCTCCTGATCTAACGGAAACTAATAAAGGATTTTTTAAATCTCCAAATTTTTTGTTTGTTTCTTTCTCTATTTGAGATAGTTGCTTGTTAATTTCTTTTAATAATTGCTTGTTAAGCTGTTTCTTGTTTTTATAAAATATATCACAAACTTTAGTAGAAATTGTAAATCCAGGAGGAACTGGCAATCCCATTCTTCCCATTTGAGATAGATTTGCACCTTTTCCACCAAGAAAATTCTTTGGGTTTTTAATTTTTTTTGAAAGCTTAGAATTAAAGTTTAGAATTAAATCACTCATTAAGCACTTTCGATTTTAGAAAAATTTATATAATTTTCGAATGTTCTACAAAACATTTGAAGGAGTTCCAATCGATTTTTTCTAATTATTTCATCCTTGTCATTAACAATTATATTATCAAAAAAAGCAGAAATAATCGGTTTTGCAGTCTTTAGATTATCAAGAGTTGTTTCGTAATTTTCATCTTTATCTATATTTGTAAAATATTTCTTTAATTCTTTTATTTTTTTAAATAAATTTTTTTCAAAATCGTTTTTAAATATTCCTGGATCAGCAGTATCTGCCAGCTCTAATTTATTATCTTTTAGCTCATTTTTAATAATGTTCGATGCTCGTTTATAACTTGAGATAATATCTATTCCACTTTCTTTGTTTATAATTTTGTTTAAAGCGAGAGACTTTCTAAAAATTTCGTTTATATTATTAATATCTTTATTATTTAAACTAGCGTTAATTATATCAGGTCTGATAGCTTTATCTTTCATGTAATATTTTAATCTTTCTAACAAAAATTCAGATAAATCTTTTAATACAGACGTATTATCAAATTTATAACTTTGTTCTTGGTACAAAAGCAAAGAATAATTTATTAGATCTTTAATTCTAATATTTTTCTTATTTTCAAGTATTAGTCTAATAACTCCTAATGCTGCTCTTCTTAATGCAAATGGATCTTTTGAGCTTGTGGGCTTTTGATTAACACCGAAGAAACCAACTAATGTATCTAACTTATCAGTCAACGAAAGACCAAGACTAAACGGTCTTGTAGGAACTTTGCTTTCAAGTGAATTAGGTAAATAATGTTCTTTTATTGCAAGAGATACATCTTTATCAAAACCCTGTGATTCAGCAAAATAACCTCCCATTACACCTTGAAGTTCTGGAAACTCTCCAACAAGATCAGAAAGCAAATCAGTTTTGCAGATAGAGCATGAAATTTCAATTTTATCTTTACTAATTAAAAGTTCATCCGAGATTGCTCCACCTAATTTCCTCATCCTTTGAATTTTATCAAAATATGTTCCTAATCCTTTGAAATAATTCATACTTTTTAGTTTGGAAACTTGTTTAAATAAATTTTGATTTTTGTTTTTATTCCAGAAAAATTCAGCATCATTGAGTCTTGCTTCTACCACTCTTTCATTACCTGCTTTAATATAGCCTTTTTGATCTTTATTGTTTGCAACAACAAAAAACTGATTGGTAATATTTCCTTTTCTATCTAAAGTATGAAAATATTTTTGATGGTGTTCCATTGTAATTACAAGAATTTCTTTTGGAATAGATAGAAAGCGTTTATCGAATTTACATAATAAAATATTTGGCTGCTCGACTAAATCTGTCACTTCTGTCAAAAGCTTTTCATTGATTTCAATATCAATGTTATTTTTTTTTGAGTTTTTAATAAGTTCTTTTTGAATAATTGATTTACGTTGATTTTGATCAATCGTGATATTTAATTTTTTTAAACAATCCATATAGTCTTTATATCCTCTTACTATTTTTTTTTTATCCTCGAATTCTTTATCTAAGATTATAAAATTGCAGCTTCTTAAATGATGATAATTAAAATCGATAAACTTATTATCAAAAACAGCTATTAAAGATTTTAAAGGTCTTCCCCACTGTAAACTGTGGTCTGACCACCTCATAGAATTTTTCCAGTCAATTTTGTCTAATATTGTTGGTATTTCTCTTTCAAGTATATCCTTAGTATTGATTTTCTCTTTTGGTTTTAAAAAAAAATAAAATTCACCTTTTTCAGTTTCTTTTTTAAAGATTTCTTTTTCAGTAATTTTATTTGATCTTAAAAAACCATCTAGTGCTTCTTTGGGTGATTTTGTGCTAGGTCCTCGTTTCTCCTGTTTTTCAAAAACAATTTGTTTACTTAAACCATCAAATAATATTACTAATCTATTTGGAACGGAAAAGACTTTGCTATTTTTATATTTTATTTTTTTTTCTTCAAATAATTTTTTAAAATTATAAGACAAATAATTTCTCGCATCATTTTGTAATTTAGCTGGTATCTCCTCTGTAAAAACTTCTAAGAAAAATTCAGACATTTTTAAGTTTGATTTTTTAACCAAATTTCAGCTGCCCCTTTTGTAATATCTCTTATCCTTGATATATATTCGGCTCTTTGAGCAACACTTATTACACCACGTGCGTCTAAAATATTAAAAATATGGCTTGCCTTTAAACATTGATCATAGGCTGGTAATGAAACGTTATTTTTAGTGAGCATCTTTGCCTCTTTTTCAGTCATATCAAAAATTTTAAAAAGATTTTCTGTATTTGCTAATTCAAAATTATAAGTAGAGAATTCCTTTTCTGCTTGATGAAATACATCTCTATATTTAATATCTTCACTGTTCCATATTAAATCATAAACATTTTTTTTCTGTTGAGTAAACATACATAACCTTTCTAAACCATATGTAATTTCAACCGAAACTGGTTTGCATTCAAAGCCTGCCATTTGTTGAAAATAGGTAAATTGAGTTATCTCCATCCCATCGCACCAAACTTCCCAGCCAAGTCCAGCCGCACCTAATGTTGGACTTTCCCAATCATCTTCTACAAAACGAATATCATGTTCTTTATGATTGATGCCTATTGTTTTTAAACTGTTTAAAAAAAGTTTTTTTATATTTTTTGGTGATGGTTTAATAATTACTTGGAACTGATAATAGTGCTGAAGCCTATTAGGATTATCTCCATATCGTCCATCAGTTGGTCTTCTTGAAGGTTGAACATAAGCAGCTTTCCAAGGATTTGGACCTAATGATCTAAGTGTTGTGGCTGGATGGAATGTTCCAGCCCCCACTTCAATATCATAAGGCTGAAGTATCACGCAACCATTGTTACCCCAATATTTTTGAAGATTAAAAATTGTATTTTGAAAAGTTTGAAACTTAGGTTTTTTTTTAATTTTAATTTTAGAAACCATATCTTTGCCAGATAGATCTTTCTTCCATAATACTTATAACTTTCTCAGTATGACTCTCTGACGATAGTTTACTTGCAAGCCAACCTTTTTGTTTTTCAAATTTTTTAATAACAACATCTTCACCATATTTTTCTTTTAATACTTTTTCAGCATTTCCTATTCCATCTATAAGACCAAGCTCTTTTGCTTTTCTTCCAGACCAAAATTCACCTGAAAATAATTCTATTCCAGAATCTTTTTTTAATTTATTTGAACGACTATTTTCTACGACCTCTATAAAATCTTTATGAAGATCTAATTGAATATTTTTTAATCTATCAATATCTTCTTTTTTTTCCTCCATAAATGGATCAAGAGTGCTTTTATTTTTTCCAGCTGTATAAACTCTTCTTTGAACACCAATTTTACTTATTAGCTCAGTAAACCCAAAAGATGAATATATAACTCCTATAGATCCTATAATGGAACTTTGATTTGCATAAATTTCGTCACCAGAACAAGCTATAAGATATCCTCCTGATGCAGCTACATCTTCGGCAAAAATTATTACTTTTTTTTTATGTTTTTTGGCTAAAGACTTAATTTGATCATGAATTAAATGTGATTGAACTGGAGATCCTCCAGGAGAATTTATTGAAATTGCTACTGCTGGTGCTTTTTTTATAGAAAAAGCCTTTTTAATTATTTCTTCCTGACTAGCAAAATTTATTCCTTGCTTAAACTTTCCAACATTACCTATTACCCCATTTAATTTGATGTGGGGTATAATTTTTTTTTTTTTGAAAATTGAAAACATACGTATGCTTATAAAATTTATGATAAAATATAAAGTCTACTTATAGTTGAAGTTTTAGGTGCGTCAATTGATAAGTATAATATTGATGTTATTATACTAGTTTACAGCCATGGGTACAGTTGTTCAGTTAAAAAATAAGATAAATAATTCTTATTCAGAACTTAAAAGTTCTGTTGAAGATAAGTTAATTTTAGTTGAGGAAAGAATTAAATCCAAATTGTCTAGTAAAGTGGAGTTAGTTGACGAAATGACAAGTTACCATTTAAGAACAGGTGGAAAAAGACTAAGGGCATTACTAACCTTAGGCTCAGCAAAACTCTGCGGCTACCAAAAAGGATCTAGAGATGTGAATTTGGCAGCATGTGTAGAATTAATTCACGCAGCAACTCTAATGCACGACGATGTCATAGATAATAGTGATGTTAGAAGAGGTAAAAAGACATTAAATAAAATTTGGGGAAATCAATCATCAATTTTAGTTGGTGACTATTTGTTGAGTAGATGCTTCGAAATGATGGTGGAGGACGGCAATCTAGAAGTTTTGAAACTTTTATCATCGACTTCAGCTGAAATATCACAAGGAGAAGTGCTTCAACTTCAACATAAAGGTGAGGTTGATATGTTAGAGGAAACTTATTTAAAAATAATTTCGGCAAAAACAGCTTCATTATTTGCGGCAGCAACTAAAGTTGGTTCTATTTTAGCAAATCAAGATAAAAAAATTAAAGACGCTTTAGAATTTTACGGAAAAAATTTAGGTCTTACATTCCAAATTGCAGACGATACATTGGACTATAATTCAGATCTAAAATTTTTTGGCAAAGAGATTGGAAATGATTTTTTTGAAGGTAAGGTCACTTTACCAATTATATTATTGTATCAAAAATTAGATGAAAAGAAGAAAAAATATTTAAAAACAATTTTTGAAAAAGAAGAGAGAAATAACGATGATTTAAAATTTGTTTTGGATTTAATTAAAAAAAATAATATCATTAACGATTGTTATATTAAAGCTGAATATTTTATAAATCTTGCATCGAATTCTTTAAGTATTTTTAATAACTCGAAAGAAAGAGATATTTTAAAGAAATTAACATCATTTAGCTTAGAGAGAAATTTTTAAGGGCTTAACAAAATTTTTTCCCAATTACCACTTTTGGATTTTATATATTTTAACCTTTGATGAATTCTATTGTCCCCATCAAGCCAAAACTCAATCTCTTTGGGTGATAAATTCCATCCTGACCAATTTGCAGGTCTTGGCACTTTTTTTTCATTTGGAAATTTTTTTTTAAAATTATTAATTGATTGATATAATTCATCTCTATCTTTTAAAATGGTACTTTGTTTAGAAGCCCATGCTCCAATTCTACTTCCATATGATCTTGAGTTATAATAAGCATCAGCATCTTTATCTGGTACATTATTTAATTCACCAACTATTCTTATTTGTCTTAAAAGACTTTTCCAATGAAAACACATTGATGCATGAGGATTGCTCTGAATATCCTGACTCTTTTTACTTTTTAAATTAGTATAAAAAACAAATCCTTTTTCATTGAAATCTTTTAGAAGGACCATTCTTACTGAAGGTATTCCATATTTTGAACTTGTTGCTAATGCGAGAGCGTTTGGATCATTTATTTCAGTTTTTTTTGCTTCATCAAACCATTCTTTGAATAATTCTAAAGGATTTTCATAGTCCTTAAAGCAAATATCTAGTCCAAGCGAGTTTTTTTCATTCATAATTTTAACAAAATAAATTATATAATATATTTAATGTCATTTAATACATTTGGAAAGATATTTCGTTTTACTACATGGGGAGAGTCTCATGGTCCAGCAATTGGTTGTATAGTTGATGGATGTCCTCCTAATATACCTATTTCAGAGAGAGACATACAGATAGAGCTAAATAAAAGAAAGCCTGGCCAATCGAAATTTACTACTCAAAGAAAAGAGGACGATAAAATAAATATTTTATCTGGAGTTTTTGAGGGAAAGTCAACTGGGACACCTATCTCAATGATTATTTATAACAAAGATATGAAATCAAGAGATTATGAGACAATTAAAAATAAATTTAGGCCTGGACATGCTGATTTTACGTATTTCAAAAAATATGGAATCAGAGACTATAGAGGTGGAGGCAGACAGTCTGCAAGAGAAACTGCTGCAAGAGTTGCTGCGGGCGCAATAGCAAAAAAGGTTTTAGAAAAAAAAATTGGAAAAAAATATAGAGTTGTTGGAGCAGTTACCCAATTAGGCATACTTGGATGCGACGTAAGTAAATGGAATGATAAATTTATCTCAAAAAATCCTTTTTTTTGTCCAGATAAAGATATTTTAAAATTATGGGAAAAATATTTGTTGAGCGTTAGAAAAGCAGGTTCTTCATGTGGTGCAATTATCGAAGTTAGGGCTCGAGGTATTCCATTAGGCTTAGGGGCACCTATTTACTCAAAACTAGATATGGATTTAGCAGCTGCTATGATGAGTATAAATGCTGTTAAAGGAGTGAATATAGGGTCTGGAATGAGCTCAGCTCAGCTGTCAGGTGAACAAAATTCTGATGAAATATTTCAGAGAGGAAAATCAACAAAATTTAAATCAAATAATGCAGGTGGTATACTTGGTGGAATATCTACCGGTCAAGAAATTGTAATATCTTTTGCCGTTAAACCAACATCTTCAATATTAACGTCTAGAAAGACAATAGATAAATTTGGAAAAAATACGTCTATTTCAGTACGAGGTAGACATGATCCTTGTGTTGGAATAAGAGCTGTACCAATTGGGGAAGCAATGATGCATTGTGTATTACTAGATCACTATTTGCTTAATAGTGCACAATGTCTTTCCTAATTTGATTTTTTAATTATTACCTTTGAATTAAGAGTGTCAAAAACCTTATTTTCGATATTTCGTGCATCTAGGCCTGCGTTCTTGTACATTATATCTGGCTTATCATGATCGATGAAAGTATCTGGCAAAATCATAGATCTAAATTTTAAATTATTATCAATCAAATTTTTTTCAGACAAAAAGTGAGATAGATGTGATCCAAATCCACCAATCGAACCCTCTTCAATTGATATTATTGCTTCATGATCAGTTGCTATTTGCCAAAATAGATTTTCATCTAAAGGTTTGGCAAATCTAGCGTCTATAATTGTAGGATTGACCCCTTTTTTTGAGAGATTTTCTGAGGCCATCAAACATTCACTTAATCTTGCTCCAAAATTAATTATTGCAATTTTCTTTCCTTCTTTAATTACACGTCCTTTTCCAATTTCTATTTTTTCATCAATAGAAGGTAAATCAACTCCTATGCCATTTCCTCTAGGATATCTGAAAGCTGATGGTCTATCATTTATATCTATTGACGTGTTTACCATTCTTATAAGTTCAGCTTCATCGCTTGCGGCCATAACTACAAAATTAGGTAAAGTAGAAAGATAAGTTATGTCAAAAGAGCCAGCATGAGTTGGTCCATCTGCACCCACTAGTCCTGCTCGATCTATAGCAAACCTAACTGGTAAATTTTGAATTGCAACATCATGAACAACTTGATCATAGGCTCTTTGCAAAAAGGTAGAGTATATTGCTGCATAGGGTTTGTATCCCTCAGTAGACAGTCCAGCTGCAAAAGTTACCGCATGTTGTTCGGCAATTCCAACATCAAACATTCTTGAAGGAAATTTTTCCCCAAATAAATCCATCCCTGTTCCTGATGGCATTGCAGCAGTTATTCCAATTATCTTACTATCTTTTTCGGCATGTTTAATCAGTGTATTGGCAAATACTTTAGTATATGCAGGTGAGCTCGAGGTAGATTTTTCTTGTATGCCAGTATTTACATTAAATTTGGATACACCGTGAAATTTGTCTTTTGATTTTTCAGCAAATTCATATCCTTTCCCTTTTTCTGTTTTTATATGGATCATAATAGGACCATCGTAATTAATTTCTTTCGCATTTTTCAATACTGAAACAAGAGCATCTACATCATGCCCATCAATAGGTCCTATGTAATAGAATCCCATTGAGTTAAAAAGAGTTCCACCTGTCATTGCTGATCTTAAAAAATCTTCAGCCTTTCCGGCTTTTTTGCTAAATCTTTTTGAAAATGCAGATATTATAAGCTTAAGTGTTTCTCTAAAACTAAAATATAATTTTCCAGATAAGATTTTAGCAAGGTATGCTCTCATGGCACCAACTGGTTTAGCAATCGACATGTCATTATCATTTAAAATTACAATCATTTTAGTTTTGCTAGAGCCAGCGTTATTCATAGCTTCATAAGACATTCCTGCACTTATCGCTCCATCACCAATGACAGCAATGACATTATCAGTTTTATTTGATAATTTGTTTGCAACAGCTATACCTAAAGCAGATGATATTGAGGTAGAACTATGAGCAGCTCCAAAAGGATCATACTCACTTTCAGATCTTTTTGTAAAACCAGACAGTCCGCCACCTTTTCTTAATGTTCTAATCCTATCTTTTCTTCCAGTTAAAATTTTATGGGGGTAAGTTTGATGTCCAACATCCCATATTAATTTATCGTGAGGTGTGTTAAAAATATAATGAAGAACTACTGTCAGTTCTACAACGCCTAATCCTGCTCCTAAATGTCCTCCAGTTTCAGAAACTGCATCAATAAGTTCTTCTCTCAATTCTTTAACTAATATTTTCAACTCAGATTGAGAGAGTTTTTTTATATCAGATGGAAAGTTAATACT
Organism: uncultured Pelagibacteraceae bacterium; assembly: GCA_902626575.1. Lineage (GTDB taxonomy): Bacteria > Pseudomonadota > Alphaproteobacteria > Pelagibacterales > Pelagibacteraceae > Pelagibacter. The sequence goes on from CACOFY010000003.1 coordinate 100,486, forward strand.
ATTTAAATATTTATAATTTTTATTCATTTACTTCTGTTAACTATATAGTTTATTGTATCTTTTAAATCTTTGCTTTTTTTTCCATATATTAAAATTTTTTTTAATATATTTAATTTTAATTTATCTCGATAATCAACTGTATTTTGGTATCCTAAAACTTTTATGAGCGTAGCTTTGCCTTTTTTCATATCTTTTTTAGTTTTTTTTCCAGCTCTTTTAGATGAGCTTTTTAAATCAATTAAATCATCAACTATTTGAAATAATAGCCCTATTTGCTCTCCAATTAACTCAAATTTTTTTATATGTTTTAATTTATTAGAAACAATAATTGGTGCCATACAACAAAAGCTAAAAAGTTTTCCCGTTTTTTTTACCTCCATAATTTTAATTTTTTGAATTGAAACTTTTTTTTTTTCAAAACTTAAGTCTAGATATTGCCCTCCTGCTATGCCTGCATGGCCAGAGCATTTTGAGATAGAATTTATAAGATTAATTTTAGTATTGCTATCTATTTTAAAATTCTTGTCAGATAAAATTTCAAATGCAATTGTTAATAAAGAATTTCCAGCTAGTATTGCAGTTGACTCTCCAAATTTTTTATGAGTTGATAATTTACCTCTTCTAAGATTATCGTTATCCATACATGGCAAATCATCATGTATCAAAGAGTATCCATGAATACATTCTACTGCTGCAGCAATACGTATTAATTTTTTATATTCAATATTAAAAATTTTACCGATATCTATAATAAGTTTTGATCTAATTTTTTTTCCACCCGGAAACATTCCATATTTCATTGGAGAAATAAGTTCAGTTTTTTTTTGAATATAAAAAAAACTTTTTATAAATTTATTAGTATCTTTTGCAATTTTATTTAGTTTTTTTTCCATTTTTATTTTGTAAAATTAATTTTATTTTACTTTTTGTATTCTCTGAAATTTGTTTAGAATTTTTTTGAAATTTTTTTTCTATTAAATTATTTAATTTTATAAGCATTTTATATTCCTCAACCGAGTTCTCTAAATTTTTTTTATTTTCAAGATTTTTGATTATATTGGTGGCTAAATCTGTCAACTCTTCGACAGATTTACTTTGAATATCGTTTGGCAAATTTTTATCTTTCATATAAAAAGTCTTATTATTACATGAAAAAAGATCTTTCAAATATTAAAAAAAGTAAATTTTTTTTGAATAGAAATGAGTGTATTGGAATACCTACAGAAACCGTATATGGCTTAGCAGCTAATGCCTACTCTGATCTAGCAACTTCAAAAATTTTTAAATTGAAAAAAAGACCAAAAAATAATCCTTTGATTGTTCATTATTATTCTTTAAAAAAATTAAAAAAAGATTGCAAAATTAATCAAAATTTTATCAAACTATATAAAAAATTTTGTCCCGGCCCAATAACTTTTATACTAAAGCTTAAAAGTAAAAATAAAATATCAAAAAATGTAACAAATAAAAAAAAAACACTTGCAGTAAGATTCCCAAATCATTCATTAACTAGAAAGTTGCTTAAAGAGCTTGATTTTCCTCTTGCAGCACCAAGTGCAAATATTTCAACAAAAGTTAGCGCTGTTTCAAAAAAAGATGTTGAAGAAGAATTTGGTAATAAAATAAAATTTATTCTAGATGGTGGTAGTTCAAAAATAGGTTTGGAGTCAACAATTGTAAATTTAGATCCTAAACCTGCTATTTTAAGATTAGGAGCTATAGAAGTGAGTAAAATAAATAAAGTTCTTAAAAGTAAAGTAAATTATAAATCCAAAAATAATAAAAAAATTGTTCCAGGTCAGGGTAAGCTTCATTACTCTCCTGGGATTAAAATTAGAAGAAATGTTAAAAATCCTAAGAAGCATGAGGCATTTCTATTAATTAAAAAAAGAAAAATATCTGATAAAAATTTCTTTTATTTGACAAAAAATAACAATCTTAATGAAGCGGGTAAAAACTTATATAGAACACTTAGAATGATTAAAAAATTAAAATATAATTGTATTTCAGTTGAAAATATCCCAAATAAAGGAATTGGCCAAACTATAAACGATAGGTTGATGAGGGCATCTAAAAAATAATGCAATATCCTATTGTTGTTAAAAATCTGTCAAAAAACTATTCGAATAAAGTAGCGGTAAAAAATATTAACTTTAAAATAACTAAAAATGAAATTTTAGGTTTATTAGGTCCAAATGGTTGTGGTAAAACTACGACAATAGCAATGATGCTCGGACTGCTAAAGCCCACAAATGGAATAGTGCTCATAGATGGTGAGGATATTGAGAAAAATAGAATTCAACTTTTACATAAAATGAATTTTATTTCTCCTTATATCGAATTGCCAAAAAAACTAACTGTAAAAGAAAATTTAATTGTGTATGGAAAACTATACGGGGTGAAAAAAGTTTTGTTAAGAATAGATTATCTATCAGATAAATTAAGGTTAACTGAATTTTTAAATAAAAAAACTGGTGAATTATCATCCGGGCAAAAAAATCGAGTTAGTTTAGCTAAAGCTCTTATCAATGATCCAAAAATACTATTCTTAGATGAGCCTACGGCATCATTAGATCCTGAGACAGGTGATTTTGTAAGAACCTTTATAGAAAAATTATCAAAAGAGAGAGAAATGTCGATTCTGCTAGCTTCACATAATATGGACGAAGTAAAAAGACTTTGTAAAAATGTTTTGATGATGAAAGATGGTTTGTTAATCGATCGGGGAACACCTAATGAGTTGATTAAAAAACATGGCAAAATAAATCTTGAAGAAGTTTTTTTAAAATTAAATAGGACATCAAATGAGTTTTAACAGAATTTATGGACTTTTTTTAAGACACTTTTTTTTAATTAAAAGTTCACTTCCAAGAATATTAGATTTGATTTACTGGCCAACAATCCAAATTATTTTGTGGGGTTTTATTTCTTTATTTTTTTCAACTTATAGCAACTATTATAATAATACTTTGGGTGTTATATTAACTTGTGCGATACTTTACGATTTCCTATTTAGATCAAGTATTAGTTTTAATATGCTATTTTTAGAGGAAATATGGAGTAGAAATTTCACTAATTTATTTATTGCTCCGATGCGAATAAGTGAAATTATTATATCTTTAGTTATAACTGCTTTAATTAGAACCCTAATAGGACTTGTGCCTGCAATACTAATTACAAGTCCTTTGTTTGGTATTTCAATTTTAAATCTTGGTATACCTTTATTATTTCTATTCTTAAGTTTGTATATTTTTGGAATTACGCTAGGTTTGTTTGTATCATCTGGTCTATTAAGATATGGACCAGCATTTGAAAATATAGCTTGGTCTTCGTTATTTTTGTTAGCTCCATTAGGTTGCATATATTATCCAATAGAAATTTTGCCAGATATGCTACAAACTATGGCTAAAGCTTTGCCACTTGTGTATATTTTTGAAGAGGCAAGATCGATTTTAGTAAATCAATATGTGAACTATTCAAATATTAAAAATGCCTTTGTTCTCAATATATTTTATTTATTTATAGGTATTACTCTTTTTTATTACTCATTTAGACAAGCTCGGAAAAAGGGATCTCTTATAAATATTGGAGAATAATGGTGCGCCTGCTAGGAGTTGAACCCAGAACCTCCTGATCCGAAGTCAGGCGCTCTATCCAGTTGAGCTACAAGCGCATATAGTATTATTATTATAATTTATGAAAAATAACATTAATTTAATTATTCAAGATAAAAGTCCAAAAGAGAGAGTGGACCAATTTTTAGCAAAAAAGTATAGTGAACTGAGTAGAACTAGAATTAAAAATCTTATTATTGCTAAAAATCTTAAAATAAATGGTAAATTTATTTTTGATCCATCAAAGAAAATATCGCCCGGTGATAATTTAATTTTCACAATTCCTGAACCAAAGAAAACTTTAATCAAACCTTATGATTTTAAGTTAAATATAGTTTTTGAAGATAAATATCTTTTGGTCATTAACAAACCTGCTGGTATATCAATGCACCCCGGTGCAGGAAATTATGATAAAACATTGGTCAATGCCTTAGTAAGTTATGACAAAAAAAATTTGTCTAATATTAATGGTGAAACGAGGCCAGGTATAGTCCACAGAATAGATAAAGATACATCTGGTTTAGTAGTAATTGCAAAAAATAATCTTGTACATGAAATTTTATCCAAACAATTTAGTGAACATACTATCAAAAGAGTTTATCAAACTTTGGTTTGGGGAAAATTAAGACCACAGAAAGGGAAAATTCAAACTTTAATTACTAGAAGTTCAAAAAACAGGCAAATTATGGAAGTAGGAATTAGCAAGGGAAAGAATGCAATTACAAACTATAAGACTTTAGTAGTATTTGAAAAAAAAAAAATACCAACTTTTAGTTTTGTGGAATGTAAATTAGAAACAGGAAGAACTCATCAAATAAGAGTTCATATGTCATATAAGGGTAATAACATTTTAGGGGACAAAAAATATAAAAAAAAATTTAAAAAATTTAAAGATATAGATAAAGATGTTGAGAAAAAATTAATAAATTTAAAAAGACAATTTCTTCATGCTAAAACATTGGGCTTTGTTCATCCAATTAAAAATGAGAATATGGAATTTACATCAAAATTACCTGAGGATTTAGAAAATATAATAAAAAGCCTTAAAAATGCTTAAAAAAACCCATTGTAAAATTATAAAATTTTATTAAATAAGTGTCATGAGTTCTACAACATTTAAATTTCCTGCGTTATCAAATGAAGGTGGCTTGACTGCTTACCTTGATCAGATAAAAAAATTTCCAATGCTCGATGCTGAGGAGGAATATATGCTTGCAAAAAATTGGAAAACTACAGGAAACGTAAAATCTGCAGAAAAATTAGTCACGAGTCATTTGAGGCTGGTTGCAAAAATCGCAATGGGCTACAAGGGCTACGGTTTACCGGTAAGTGAAATGATTTCAGAAGGTAATATTGGATTAATGCAAGCTGTAAAAAAATTTGAACCAGAAAAAGGTTTTCGTTTAGCAACCTATGCAATGTGGTGGATAAAAGCATCTATTCAAGAGTATATTTTAAGATCCTGGAGTTTAGTTAAAATTGGAACAACCGCAGCTCAAAAAAAATTATTTTTTAACCTAAAGAAACTAAAAAATCAGATTGCACCTAAGACAGAGGGTGATCTTAAACATGAGCACGTAAAGGATATTGCGAGTCGACTTGATGTGAGTGAGGATGAGGTAATATCTATGAATAGACGATTATTAGGAAAAGAGCATTCTTTAAACGCACCTATTGGTGAAGATGGTGATGAATGGCAAGATTGGATTGTTGATAAAGATATGGATCAAGAACTTAAATTTGCTCAGCAAGAAGAAATAGAGCAAAGAAGAGATTTATTATCAGAATCTATAAAAATTTTAAATGATAGAGAAAAAGAAATACTATACTCGAGAAGACTCGCAGATGAACCGATCACTTTAGATGATTTAAGTAAAAAATATAAAATTAGCAGAGAAAGAATAAGACAAATAGAAAACAAAGCGTTCGAAAAGCTTCAAAAACATATGCTCAATGCTGCGAAGTCAAAAAATTTATTACCGGCCAATTAATTATTAAAAGGGTCCTCAATTAAAATTGTATCGTTTCTTTCTGGGCTAGTTGATATACTTGATATTTTAGTTTCAATAAATTTTCCAAGTTCTAAAACATAATTTTTTGCATTTATAGGTAAATCTTTAAAGTTTTTAATACCTTTTGTTGAAGACATCCATCCTTTAAAAGTTTTATAAATTGGAGTTACTTTTAATTGGTCATCAACTGCAGCTGGTAAATAATCTATTTTTTTACCATCTAATTGATAAGCTACACAAATTTTTATTTCATCAAGTTCATCTAAAACATCTAATTTTGTTAAAGCTATGCCATCTATTCCTGAAATTTTTATTGTTTGTCTTACCAAAACCCCGTCAAACCATCCACATCTCCTTTTCCTGCTAGTAACTGTTCCAAATTCTTTTCCTTTTTGCCCCAATTGTTCTCCAATGCTATCTGTTAGTTCTGTTGGAAATGGGCCTTCACCTACTCGGGTTGTATAAGCTTTAGTAATACCAAGCACATAATTTATGCTGTTAGGGCCACAGCCAGAGCCTGTTGCAGCTGAAGACGCTACTGTATTTGAGGAAGTAACAAATGGATAAGTACCATGATCAACATCTAATAAAATTCCTTGTGCTCCTTCAAATAATATTTTTTTTTTCTGTTGTTTAAATTCATCAATTTTCTTCCATACTGGCTGAGAATATTTTAATATTTCTGGTGCGATTTCAAGTAGTTCTTTTTTAAGTCGATCTTTTTGAAATATTTCTTTTCCAAGACCTTTTCTTATAGCATTATGATGCATTAAAACAGTCTCTAATCTGTGATTTAAGTTTTTCTCAGAAATTAAATCCATAACTCTAATTGATCTTCTTCCAACTTTATCTTCGTAAGCAGGGCCTATTCCTCTTCGTGTTGTTCCAATTTTTGCTTTTCCAGCTGTATCTTCTCTGATTTCATCCATTTCTTTATGAAAAGGCAAAATTAAGTTTGCTGCCTCCGATAAAATTAGATTTTTCTCTGAAATTTCTACACCTTTTGATTTAATCTCTTTTATTTCTTCTAAGAGAGCCCATGGATCTACTACAACACCATTTCCAATTATTGAAATTTTATTTTTTCTAACTATGCCAGAGGGTAATAACCTCAATTTATATGTGACTCCATCAATAACTAAAGTATGGCCTGCGTTATGTCCGCCCTGAAATCTAATTACTACATCTGCCTCACTTGAAAGCCAATCAACTATTTTTCCTTTACCTTCATCGCCCCATTGTGAACCAACTACTACAACATTTTTCATTTAAATTTTTTATTTATACTTATTACACTTATGTGGTTTATTGGCCCATGACCCTTTCCGTACCTAGGACCACTCCCGATAGCATGGTTAACATAATTGATCGCCATTCTACAAGAATTCTTTAATGTTTTTCCACACGAGTAATATGTTGTTATTGCACTAGAGAGTGTACAACCAGTGCCATGTGTATTTTTAGTTTTTATTCTTTTACTTTTGAATATTACTTTTTCCTTTTTATTTAAGTATATATCAAAAACATATTTTGATTTTAAATGACCACCTTTAATTAAAACATTTTTAACACCAAGTTTTAATAGTTTTTTTCCAGCTAAAATCATGTCTTGTATTGATCTTATTTTTGTTTTTGTAAGTATCTCAGCTTCTGGAATATTCGGAGTAATTATTGTTACTTTTTTAATTAGATGTGATTTAATAATTTTAATTGATTTATTATCTATAAGTTTTGTACCACTCTTTGCTACCATTACTGGATCTAAAACTATTTTATTAATTTTAACTTTTTTTAAAGATTTTAGAATAGTTTTAATAACAGGTGATGAGTGTAACATTCCTATTTTAATTGCATCTGGCTTGATATCCTTTGACGTAAATTCAATTTGATTTTTAATTTCATTTAAAGGAACTTTTAATATAGAAAGTACGCCAGACGTATTTTGCGAGGTTATTGCGGTAATTGCTGTCATTGCATACGACCCAAGGCTTGTAATTGTTTTTATATCAGCTTGTATTCCTGCTCCTCCTGAAGAGTCCGAGCCTGCAATTACCAGTATTTTAGATTTTAGTTTCAATTTAATTAATAGATTTTTTTACAATATTGATACAATTTTGTAACAAATTTATATTATTAGACTCTCCCATAATCCTTATTTTAGGTTCAGTTCCTGACTTTCTTACGAGCATCCTACCATTATTTTTAATAAGTTTTTCTGCTTTCATTATAGCAATTTTACATTTTTTTGAATTAATTATTGATTTATCTTTGACTTTAATATTCACCAAAATTTGTGGAGTTAATTTAAATAAGTTAAACAGTTGACTAGCTTTAGTGCCTTTTCTCATTGAAAATAAAACTTCTAATGCAACTAATAATCCATCTCCAGTTGTTGCAAATTTTCCAAGTATAATATGTCCTGATTGTTCGCCACCAAGATTGAAATTATTTTTCTGCATTTTTTCTTTTACATATCTATCTCCGACATCAGCTCTAATAAACCTAATTTTTTTACTTTTAAAATAGTTTTGCAGACCATAATTTGACATCAAAGTTCCAATAACGCCCCCTTTTAAGATTTTTTTTCTCTTCCATCTTGTTGCTAACATTGCAATAATTTGGTCTCCGTCAATAATGTTTCCTTTTTCATCAGAGATTATAATTCTATCAGCGTCACCATCCAAAGATATACCAATATGTGCGTTATGTTTTTTCACTAATCGTTTAATTTTATTTGGAAATGTCGAACCACAATTTTTATTTATATTTAAGCCATTTGGTGATGCACCATATTCAAAAACTTTTGCACTTAAACCTCTAAAAAGTTTAGGTCCAGATTTATATCCAGCGCCGTTTGCACAATCTATTACTATCCTCATACCTTTTAAACTAAAATTATTTGGAAAGTTTTTTTTTAATATTTTTATATATCTATCATTTGCATCCTCTAATCTTTTTACCCTTCCCAAGATTTTTGGTTCTGAAAGATTTTTAATGATTTTAATATCAATTAATTTTTCTATTTTTTTTTCAATTTTATCAGACAATTTTAAACCATTTGGTCCAAACAGTTTAAGCCCATTATCATAATATGGATTATGTGATGCGGTAATCATTATACCCAAATTTGCTTTCATTTTTTTGGTTAACATTGCTAGGCCATTTGTTGGTAAAGGCCCTAAAGTATAAACATGCATACCAGCTGATGCCAATCCAGAAACAAGTGCAGGCTCGAGCGAATAACCAGATAATCTCGTATCTTTTGCTATTATAGCAGTTTGCTTGAATTTTTTTTGATTTTTAAAATATGTGCCAGCAGCTAGGCCAAATTTAAAAAACATCTCTCCATTAATTTTATTTTGGTTAACCTTTCCTCTAATTCCATCAGTTCCAAAATATTTTTTTGTCATTTTAAAATTTGAGTGATTTAAAGACCTTTATACTTTGATTTACCTCATTAACGTCATGCACTCTTAAAATTTGAACACCTTGCATAATTGCAAATAAATTTGATGCTACTGTTCCTCCTAACCTTTCTTTGCTGTCATTTACTCCAGATAAATCTTTTATGAATTTTTTTCTTGAAGTTCCCAACATTACAGGTAAACCAAGTGAGTGGAAAATAGAAATATTTCTCAATAAGGTAATATTATGTTTCAAGTTTTTACCAAAACCAATACCTGGGTCTAAAATGATATTATTATGATTGATGCCCATCGACCTTAAATACTTTATTTTATTCTCAAAAAAATCGTAAATATCTAAGATCACATTTTTATATTTTGGATTTTTTTGCATAGTTTCTGGGTTTCCCTGTATATGGTGAATTACAAAAGGTATTTTTGTTTTCTTTAATAGTTCTAGAGTTTTAGCATCGTGTTCAAGACCAGAAATATCGTTAATTAAATTAATTTTATTTTTAATCCCCTTTTCCATTATGTAACTTTTTCTTGTATCTAAAGAAATGAATTTTTTAAATTTTTTAATTTTTGATAGTGTTGGATGTATTCTTTTCCATTCTTCACTTGTAGAAATTTCCTTAGATCCTGGTCTAGTGGACTCTCCACCAATATCCAAAATATCACATCCATCATTGATTAATTTTTTTGCATGCAATAACCCTTTATTATTTTTAATATATTTCCCACCGTCTGAAAAACTATCAGGAGTTAAATTCAAAACTCCCATCAAAATTGGTAATTTTTTGAAATTAAGATTTTTGATTTTTTTTTTCTTGGAAATTTTCTTTAAATCAAAAAAAATATTATTCTTAACCTTGGCTTTAAGTTTTTTAATTTCAAAAATACTTAGTTTTCTTGAACTTTTTCTTGATATAAGTTCAATCTTATCGAAGGAAATTGAATTGTCTCCGTATAATGGAATTGAGCTTTTTTTTTTAACTTTTTCTCTAGATGTTTGGCCAAAATAAAAATTACACGCTCTTGTGTAATATTTTGGCATAGATTTTTAATGAACGATTTTAGGTTTTAGCCCTATTGAGCCTAATGCAGAGCTTTGGTCGCTATCTTCTGATTTAGCATCTTCCTTATTTGTAGGATATATATTTTTATTAATAATATTTTCAATTTCTTCACCTGTTAGCGTTTCGTAAGTAAGCAAAGCTTTAGCAACTTTGTGCAAATCATCAATTTTTTCAGTAAGTATTTTTCTTGCTTGATTGTATCCTTCATCAACCAATTTTCTTATTTCTTTATCAATTTTTTGAGCAACAGCCTCTGAAACACTTTGGGTCTGGGTTACTGATCTTCCTAAAAAGACTTCTTCTTGATTCTCTCCATACTCGACTGGACCTAATTCCTCACTCATGCCATATTTAGTAACCATTGCTCTAGCTAATTGAGTAGCTTGATTTATGTCAGATCCACTTCCTCCACCTGCTCCTGTAGATATATTATCTTTACCAAAAATAATTTCTTCAGCTACTCTGCCTCCAAAGCAAACTGCTAGTCTAGCTTTTAAATACTTTATAGAATGACCATGTTTATCTCTTTCGGGTAAATTCATTACCATTCCTAATGCTCTTCCTCTAGGGATAATTGTTGCTTTATGTATTGGATCATAGTTTGGCATATTAAATGAAACAAGAGCGTGACCACCCTCATGATAAGCAGTTAATTTTTTCTCATCTTCCGTCATCACCATTGATCTTCTTTCAGCTCCCATCATTACCTTGTCTTTTGCCTCTTCGAATTCCTGGTAGGTAACGATCCTTTTATTTTTTCTAGCTGCTAACAATGCAGCTTCATTCACTAAATTTGCTAAATCTGCACCTGAAAAACCCGGGGTTCCTCTTGCAACTGTTCTTAAATTTACATCAGGTGACATGGTAATTTTTTTTGCGTGAACTTTTAGTATTTTCTCTCTACCAATTATATCAGGGTTTGAAACTACAACTTGTCTGTCAAACCTTCCAGGTCTTAAAAGTGCAGGGTCCAATACATCAGGTCTATTTGTGGCAGCAATTATTATTACTCCTTCATTAGTATCAAATCCATCCATCTCCACTAGCAATTGGTTCAAAGTTTGTTCTCTCTCATCATTACCACCACCTAAGCCAGCACCTCTACTTCTTCCAACAGCATCAATCTCATCTATAAAAATGATACACGGTGAATGTTTTTTTCCTTGCTCAAACATGTCTCTTACTCTTGATGCACCTACTCCTACAAACATTTCAACAAAGTCAGAACCGGATATAGTAAAAAAAGGAACACCAGCTTCTCCAGCAATTGCTCTAGCTAATAAAGTTTTACCTGTTCCTGGTGGACCAACTAACAAACACCCTCTAGGAATTTTACCTCCTAATCTACTAAACTTTCTCGGGTCTTTTAAAAATTCTACTACTTCTTCTACCTCTTCTTTTGCTTCCTCAACACCAGCAACATCATTAAATGTAACTTTTCCTTTAATTTCATTCATCATTTTTGCTTTAGATCTTCCAAAGCCCATTGCACCACCTTTGCCTCCTTGCATCTGACGCATAAAAAATATCCAAACAGCTATTAAAAGTAACATAGGAAACCAAGATAATAATACACCAAATAATGACGGCATTTTCTCATCTAATGGCGCCGCGGTAATACTTACGCCTTTATTAGAAAGCTTTTCAATTAAGTTTGGATCATTTGGTGAGTAAGTGGAAAATTTATTTCCATCAGATAGCACACCATTAATGTTGTTTCCTTTAATTTCTACCTGAACTACTCTTCCATTTTCAACTTCACTTAAAAAAGTTGAAAAGTTAATTTTTTCAATATTATTATTATTTAATGAACCTTGTGGATTTTTGAACATATTGTACAAGCCAATGGTCAAGAAAACAATTATGCCCCACATTGCTAGATTTTTAAAATTCATAGTAATAAGATAAGAATTATTATTGATTTAACAAGTATCTATTTTAACCACTTTCCTTAGAAATTATAATAGTTTCATTGATTTTTTGAAATAAACAGCCTCCAAGTGTCATTTTTTTGAATTTTGAGTGTGACTTTATCTCCTTTATTAGTAAATTTGTACTTTTTCCTCTTGGAGAATAATATTTATTACTGATTTTTTTCATCACAATATTCAATGATCTTAGAATTACTTCGTTAGGTTGTAAGAAAAAATTTTTATTTAATGTAGCTTTTTTTTTATTTAAAACAAAATTGAGGTTATCTTTAATATTTTGGTCAGCGTAAAAATCCAATGCATAATTTGCAGTTTTTAAATTTTTGATAGTTAAAATTAATTTGTTTTCATCTAAACCCTCATTTTTAAGATTTTCAATTAACTTTCTGACTCTTACTCTTTTAAAATCTTTATTCAGATTAGAGGGATCATTAATAAAATTGTTAAAAACGTTTAAGGTTACTTTCTCAAGTTGTTTTTTACTAAATTCTAATAAAGGTCTTATATAATTAATATTATTAATTTTTGTTTTTTCACCGAGAGATACCAATCCTTTCAAACCACTTCCCCTTGTCATTCTAATAAAAAAATTTTCGTTTAGATCATTTTTATGATGCCCTAACAGAATATTGTTTAATTTAAGTCTCAAACATTCACTGCTTAATAAAGAATATCTCTTTAATCTTGCAATTGCTTGAATATTTGAGGAAGGTTTTGGACCTTCCCATTTTATGATCTTACATTTAATGTTTATTTTTTTTAAAATTTTACATACTTTCTCTGCTTCCTTAGAGGAGTCTTTTCTTAAATTGTGGTCAATAATACAATAATTGAAGTTAGCACCATGTTTTTTTTCATAGCATTTTGATAAAAAAGCAAGTGCTAAACTATCTGATCCACCAGACACTGCTACTAAGAAACTTTCTCTGTTGTTTAATTTTTTTTCAAACTTACTAAAAATAGGCTTTATAAAATCTTTATTTAATAGGTTTTTTATAAATTTATGATTTATCTTTTGAGCATTCAAACTTTTTTTCTTCATATTTTGCTTTTTGAAGGACAGACTGATTAGCTTCTGGATATTGCTGTTTCACACCCGTTATCATCAAACAACCTTGATCCTTTTCTCCAATTTGTACTAGTGATACTCCAAGTTTTAATAAATTAATAGGTGCCTTCTCGCTTTTTGGATATTTTTGATAACCCTCTAAATATGCAGATGCTGCGTCTGTAAAAAGTTGTCTAATTCTAAAAGTCTCTGCGTACCAATATTGTGCATTTCCTGCAAGCTTATGATTTGGGTTTGTGTTAACAAACTCTCTAAAAGCTCTTTCAGCCATATTATAATCACCATTTTTTAAAAAGCTTGTTGCAAAATCATATTGTTTACCCGGATCGGTATTTGGAAGTATCTTTTCCTCAGATACAAAAGTTTCAGTTACGACTGAGCCTGTTGTATCAATTGATTGAATTTCTTGTTCCTCATTTTTAGTCTCACTATCTTTATAAGATATCGCCCCAAGATCTTGGGGTTCCGATGAACCTGGTAATATTTTTTTTTTCTCACTTGAAGAGCTAATTTTTTTTTGATTATTTTCACTACTAGATAATGTCTCAAGCTGTTGAAATCTCATTTGATTATCAGATTGAACTTTAGAAAGTCTATTGGATAACTTATCTAATTTGAAATTTATTTCTTCAAATCGGTTTGTAAGTTCTTGAAACTGTTTTTCAATTTCTGAAAGTTTTAATAAGTGTCTTGTTAGTACTTCTTCGGAGCTTTGATCTAATTCTGTAATACTCTCATTTAGATTTTCGTTTTGTGAATTTGAGTAAACAGCTTTCTCTAATGTTTTTAAATCTTGTTGAATAATTTTTATAATTTCCTCAAAATTCTGAGTTTCGGCAAAAGATTTATTATTAATATATGTGCAAAAAAATAGAGTTATAGATACTATTAATATTTTGAATTTGCTCATCAAGATTAGTTGTAATTATAATGATGGCAAAAAAAAGACCCTGATTATTTAAGTCAGGGTCTTTAATTATTTTAAATTAGTTTGCTTTAACTGTTACTGATCTTCTATTTTTTGACCAAGCTAAAGGATTTGAACCTGAGTCAACAGGTCTCTCTTTACCATAGCTGATTACTGAAATTCTATTTCCAGAAATTCCATAAGTCATAAGATAGTCTTTAACTGAATTTGCTCTTCTTTCACCTAAAGCTAAGTTATATTCTCTTGTTCCTCTTTCATCAGCATGACCTTCAAGCACAACAGTTATTTTTGAATTTTTTCTTAACCAAGCTGCTTGTTTTCTCAAAGTTTCTCTTGAAGCAGTAGTTAAGACTGATTCATTTGTTGCAAAGAAAACTCTATCTGCAACTCCTGAGGCCAAGTATTCAACTGTATCTTTTCCAGTATAAACATCTCCCTGCATTTGATTCGTAACTTTTTTAGTTGCACAAGCAGAAAGCACTAAACTTGCTAGCATTATCAAAAATGCATTTTTGAAAATTTTCGTTAAAATCATTAACTACTCCTTATTTGAATATTTTAAGTTTTTCACACATAATTAATTCTTTCAAGTATAAAAATCAACTATTTAATACTAATTACTTAATAAAGACGACCAAGATGGGTCCGAAGCATCGGTTTGGGTGTCAACTAATCTCTCATTATAGCCCGTTAGATCAATTGACCATAATTTGGCTGAAAATCCCTTTCCCTCAGAGTCAGATTTGGTTTCTCTATAAAAAATAAGCACTCTACCATTTGGAGACCATGAGGGTGCTTCTTGATAAAAATTTTCAGTCAACAACCTTTCACCAGAACCATCTGTTCTCATTACACCAATATAAAACTTCCCCTTGTGAAGTTTTGTAAATGCTATTAAGTCCCCCCTTGGAGACCATACGGGTGTACCATATAAACCTTTGCCAAATGAAATTCTTTTAACTTTTGTACCATCGCTCTTCATAACATATATCTGTTGATAACCACTTCTGTCAGAATTAAAGCAAATATATTTTCCATCAGGTGAATAAGATGGGGAAGTATCAATTGAAGGATGATTTGTAATTCTTTCAACAACTCTATTTTCTAAATCCATAGTGTATATGTCAGAATTTCCATCCATAGCAAAACTCATGATAATTTTTTTTCCATTTGGTGAAAACCTTGGTGCAAATGTCATTCCTGGAAAATCACCTACTACCTCCTGTATGCCTGTTTCAATATCTAGAAGATAAACCCTCGGAAGATTTCTAAAATAAGACAAATAAGTAACCATTTGATTTGTAGGATTAAATCTTGGGGTCAAAACTAATTCATTTCCTAATGTTAAATATTTTGTATTAAATCCATCTTGATCCATTATCGCAAGTTTTTTAATTCTTTTTGTTTTTGGTCCCTCTTCTGAAACATAAATTATTCTTGTATCAAAATAACCTTTTTCTCCTGTTAACCTCTCGTAAACTTTGTCAGTAATTATATGCCCAACCCTTCGCCAGTTTGTTGGCACTGTAGTGAAAGCTAATGCCATCATTTCTTTACCTGCTAACACGTCCCATAATCTAAATTCTACTCTTAGTTTTTCATTTTTATAAATTACTTTTCCTGTAATGAGTGCTTGAGCTTTAATCAAAGACCAATCTTCAAATCTTGGTTTTAGGTGTGCTATATCAGGCTTCTGAAGAAAAGCATCTTTACTCAAGGGATTGAATAAACCGGAAGTTTGCAGGTTATTTTCAACAACCTTTGAAATTTCAGATCCAATATCTTTTTTTTTCAATGTTTTTTGAAGTGCTTCGTTAGAGTTACTATCAACTGACAATGGAGATACAGCAATAGGCAGAGGATTTAAATTTCCTCTAGTAATATCAACTTCAATTAAAGCATAAGAATTAGTGATGCTAAACAAAAAAATTATAATATATTTAAAATATTTAATCATCCCTCTAACATCTCTCTTGCATCGAAATTTAATTGTAGTTCTTTCCATCTTTCATAACCTTCAGTGGGTACCCTTAAGGGTTGACACATTTTAATTGCTCTAAGCGCACTTTCTGCCAAAACTTTATAAAATCCCTGACCTGGTGTATTCATCCTTGCATGATCCAATATTTCAGATTTAATAACTGTTCCATCTGGTTTTAATTGTAATTTAATTCTTACTAATAAATTTTCATTATATGGTAATCCTAAAGGAATGCTCCAGCAACCAAAAATTTGTGCTTTTAATGCATCTTCTTCACTCAAAGTAAGACTTGTAATGCTAAGATCTTTTTTTTGAGATTGCGATATTTTATTAGTTTTTTTTGTAGTTTCAGCGAATTCTTCTTTTGATTTATCAATTAAAGCGGCTATATTATTTGGATCAAATAATTCTTTTTTTTCAAATTCAGAAACTTGTTTAATTTCTTCATCGAGCTTTTCTGGATTTTGTTTTTTTTCCTCAATTTTTTTTACTTTATCAATATTTTCGTCAGGTAAGGGAACTGCATCTGGTTTTTCTTTTTTAACTTTTTTTGGTGGTGCTTGTTCAGATGTTAGTTTTTCCTCTTCTTTTTTTTTTACTTCTTCGATTATTTTTTTTGCTTTTGGGGCAAAAGGAATATTAGTCTTATCTGATATTTGTATTAACTCTACAGACACAAGGGGGGGTAAATCTATTGGTTCTTTTGTTAAAAAAGGGAGACTTATTGCTGTTATAAATATCATTATGATATGAAATCCAGATGAGATTATAACATTTCTGAACAAGATTTTACCTCTCTTTGTAAGGTTCGGATATTAGAGCTACCTTTGTAAAGCCTGAACCAGAAAGCATTCCCATCACCTCTAAAACTCTACCATAATTTATTGTCTTATCACCTCTGACATATATTCTAGTATCAGTTCTATTTTTTGAGACCGCTAAAATTTTCGCTATAATCTTTTCATATTCCACCTTGGATTCTTGGATAAATATTTCTCCTTTAGAATTAATTGTAAGTGTCAAAGGCTCTTGTTCCTCTGGAAGAGAGTCGGCTGAACTTTCTGGTAAATCAACCTGAACTCCAACTGTTAACAAGGGTGCCGTAACCATGAATATAATTAAAAGTACAAGCATAACATCAACGAAAGGAGTGACATTGATCTCACTCATTGGATCATTTTTGGATCTTTTAAGATTAAAAGCCATTTTAAATTATTGTTAGAAATCTTTTTGAA
>CACOFY010000004.1 GCA_902626575.1 uncultured Pelagibacteraceae bacterium
AATTGAACAAGTGAAAAGTCAGTGTTGCTTGCTAAACCGACTGCTTGTGATGTTATATCTGCTTCCATTTAATTTACTTGTCACTTAATTGTGTCATCAATTTGTCTTAAATTTCAAAATTGTCTATTCTGATCTTAAATTTTCGTAGAAATAACTAGCAATAAGCATGGCATCAGCTTTATTTGCATCTTTTTTTTTTGATAAATTCGTAGAAAAATAAGGAAATATTTCGATCGCTCTAGTTCTGCTGGCGTCTTTTTCTGAGTTAATCAAATTAAAATATTTTTTCCATTTAGCAGGCCTAACAAAATACATTGATAAATTCATTGCTGAGCATATACCCTTTAATACACCAAATGATTGACCAAAATTAAACATGCTTGTAACTCCTTGTCCAGGCATAGCAGTTACATGTTCTATGACTACTTTTACTTCATTCTTGTTGTAATTTTTTATTTTAGAAGAAATTTCATTAAATATTTGAGAACTGTTGACTTGTTTTTTATTTTTCTTTCCCTCGGCCATACTTGGCATTTCTATTACATCAGTTATTTTTCCATCCTCCATAAAACAAATTGCGCCAGAAATTCCTGGATCAATTCCAATAATCAACATTAATTACTCCCAATTTTTAGATTCGTAAAAATATTTTGTACATCATCATCATTATCAAGTGAATCTAAAAAATCACTCATTTCATCAAAAATATCTTTGGAGATAATTACATTATTAATAGGTATCCATTCAATTTCTGTTGATATAAAATTTTTAACAGTCATCTCTAATTTTTTTTTTACTTCGTATATTTTATTTTTTTCACAATGTATCTCATGAATTTCATTATCAGAATGGCACTCCTCTGCGCCTGCATCAATAGCAATATCCAAAATTTTCTCCTCTGAAATTTCATTTTTTGGAATTTTAATCACTCCAATTTGTTTAAAATTATGAGATGCAGAGCCGGATGAACCAAGACTACCTCCATTCTTTTGAAAAATAGTTCTAATTTTTGATGCAGTTCTATTTTTATTATCAGTTAATGCTTCTACTATAACTGCAATATTTTTTGGTCCAAAACCCTCGTATCTCATGCTCTGAAAATTTGAGGAATTTATGTTTGTGGATTTATCAATTGCTCTCTCAATATTTTCTTTTGGCATATTAGCTGAGCGTGCTGATTGTATAGCTGATCTCAGTCTAGGATTCATGTCAGGATTTTTATCACCTAATTTGGCAGCAACAGTAATTTCTTTGGATATTTTTGAAAAAATTTTTGATCTTTGTTTGTCTGCTCTACCTTTCTTGTGTTTAATTCCTGCCCAATGTGAATGACCTGCCATATCTAATTTGTATTTTTTAAATTTCCACCTAAGATAAAACTATTAATTTTATCAGCTAAACCAGTATCTTTATTACAATCTACAATTACACCTGAAAGGCTTGCTTGTCCTGTTGCAGGGAAATGTTTCTTTGCATCCAGTTTAAAAAATTTTTTAATTGAATTTTCTTTGTTCATTCCAATGACTGAATCATAATCTCCACACATTCCTGCATCAGTTTGATAACCTGTTCCCTTTTTTAATATTCTTGTATCACTTGTTGGAACGTGAGTGTGAGTACCAATTACAAGGGTTGCAATACCATCCATAAAGTGTCCAACCGCCATTTTTTCGCTTGTTATTTCTCCATGAAAATCAACAATCAAATAATCGTAATTTTCTTTTAATTTATTTTGTGAAGTAAATTTTTTTATAGACTCAAAGACATTTTCGCACTTTTTCATAAATACATTTCCCATTAAATTTAAAACACCTACTTTAGATTTATTTTTTGTTTCAAAGATTTCAAATCCCTTTCCAGGTGATGGTGCTATTAAATTATAAGGTCTAAGTAATCTTTTTTCTTTATCTATATATTCCGCAGTTTCTTTTTGATCCCAAATATGATTTCCAGTTGTGATTACATTGACACCACAATTAAAAAAATCGTTAGAGATTTTTTCTGTAATTCCTACTCCTTCTTTGGCTGCGTTTTCACCGTTGACAATTACAAAATCAATTTTTTTTAATTTAATTTGATTTTTTAAATTTTTTTTTATTGCATCACACCCTGGTTCACCTACTACATCTCCTAAAAATAATATCCTCATGTTTCAAATATCTCTTTATCAGTTAAAACAACATCCAATTTCCTGTCAAATTTTTCAACTGGTACGTATTTAATCATTTGATACGAAAAGGCCAAACCCAATTTAATAATTATATTTTTTCCCATCTTGCATAAAAAACGATCATAAAAACCTCCACCATAACCTAAACGATTAAGTTGTTTATCAAACGCAACCAAGGGTATTATTAAAATATTTGGCTTAACTTTCGTTTTCTTTTTTGGCTCTGGTATGCCATATTTATTAATATAAAGAGGATCTTTTATTTTATATTTATAAAATTCCATTTCCATATTATTTTTTAAAATTGGAAGTGATATTGTAAATTTTTTTTTTTCTAAAAACTCCATAATCTTTTTAGTACTAACCTCAGAATTAACTGGATAATAAATACCAATAACTGGTTTTTTTATATTAACTTTTTGAATAATTTTTAAAATTTTTTTTTTATCAATATTTAATGATTTAGAATATTTTTCGTCTCTGATTTTTAATATTTTTTTTCTGATTTGATGTTTTAACACAATTTATTGTACTGAGTTTTCTGTACTAATTTTTTCGACAAAATCATCTATTTGTTTGGTCGTATTTTCAATAATTTTTGAGTAATTTTCATGAATTTTATTAATTTCTTTTTTTAATTTTTCGTGTTCATTTACTAGAGTTTGAATTTCACTCTCTTTTTCATCTTTATATTGGTAAACTAATTTTTTTAAATCTAAAAATTTATCTTTTAATAACTGAAGCTCTTTTTTTTTATTGTCAACTTTTTTCATTGTTTCAAAATATTCATCAATAATTTTAATTGACGTAATCAGTAACAATTTATTTTCACCTATATTTCCTAGGCTTGATTTTAATTCTTCGAATTTTTTGCTAAGAAGGTTTGATAATTCTTCTAAATGCTCCTCTTGGCCATCATCACAAGATAACAAAAATTCTTTACCATTAAATTTAATATTTACGTTTGCCATTTATCAATTTCATCTAACAAAATATCTGTTTCTTGATTTAATTCATCTATTTTTTCGTTAAATTTTAATTCTTTATGTCTTTGTGAGAGTTTTTCGTCTTTTATTTTTTTCCTTAAAGTCTCATGTTCGGTGACAAGAACTCGATACTTCTCCTCAAAATCTCTTTTTTCAATTTCTAATTGATTTTTTTGTGCTTTTAAATTTTTAATTTGTTCTGCTAATTGTGGATTTTCAAATTTTAATTTTTTTAACTTCTGAAGTGAAGAATTAAGTTTTTCTTCTTTTTCATTAAAAGTTTTCATATATATATATATTTATATTATTAAATTGAGTCTTCTTAGTCTAGATAGGATAATTTTTGAGCAAACAACACAGAGAATTAGCAAATAGCATCAGATTTTTGTCAATGGATGCTGTTCAAAAAGCAAATTCTGGTCATCCAGGAATGCCAATGGGAATGGCTGACGTAGTGACAGTTCTATTTAAAGATTTTTTAAAATTTAATCCAAAAAAACCAGATTGGTTAAATAGAGATAGATTTGTTTTATCGGCTGGGCACGGATCAATGCTTCTTTATTCACTTCTTTATCTTACAGGCTACAAAAGTATTTCTTTAGAGGATATAAAAAATTTTAGACAATTAGACTCTATTTGTGCAGGACATCCTGAATATCACCCAGGATCTGGAATTGAAACTACAACTGGCCCACTAGGTCAAGGCATAGCAAATGCAGTTGGTTTTGCATTAGCAGAAGAAATTTTAAAAAATAAGGTAGGTAAAAAAATTATAAATCATAAGACTTATGTCTTGGCTGGGGATGGATGTTTAATGGAAGGAATAAGCCATGAAGCATTAAGTTTTGCAGGTCACCTTAAGTTAAAAAATCTTATTTTATTATTTGATAATAATTCAATATCAATTGATGGACCAACTAATTTAGCAGTATCTGATAATACAAAAAAAAGATTTGAGAGTTATGGTTGGGATTATCTAGATATAAATGGACATGATGAAAAACAAATTTTTAAAGCACTTAAAAAAGCTCAAAAAGCAAAAAAACCTTTTGCTATCTCATGTAAAACAACAATTGGTTATGGTTCTCCAAACAAAGGTGGAAAAGCATCTTCTCACGGAAGTCCACTAGGTGAAGAAGAAATTAACTTGGTTAGAAAAAAATTAAATTGGAATTATAAACCATTTGAAATTCCAAGTGAAATCAGAAAATTGTGGAGAGAAATTGGCGATAAAGCATCTGCGAAAGCTGAAAAAGATGAAGCTAAATATCAAAAAGAGATAAAAAAGTTTGGTTGGTTGGGATGGTCAATAACAAGGCATTTTAAAAATAATTACCCTATTGGTTTCAAAAATCATAAAGATCAGATTAATCAATCAATTGAAAAAGCAATAAAAGACTACTTAAAAAATTTAGATCCTATTGCAACAAGAAAATCATCTGAAATGTTTTTAGAATTAATTTCAACTTTACCAAACTTAATTGGGGGGTCAGCTGATTTGGCTGGTTCAAATAACACCAAAACTAAAAAACATCAAATAATCAAACCAGGTAATTTTAAAGGAAATTATATTCATTATGGAGTAAGAGAGCACGCTATGTGTGGTATTATGAATGGTTTGTCTTTGCATAGTGGTTTAATACCTTATGGCGGAACATTTTTAATCTTTAGTGATTATTGTAAACCATCAATTAGATTGGCTGCAATGATGAAGCAAAGGGTGATTTATATTTTCACTCATGACTCAATTGGACTTGGAGAAGACGGTCCAACTCATCAGCCAATTGAGCAATTAGCTAGTTTAAGATCAATTCCTAATTTAAATGTTTTTAGGCCTGCAGATACAATTGAAACTTTTGAGTGTTGGCAATTAGCACTTGAAAGTAATGAGTCACCAAGTGTAATTGCATTATCTAGACAAAAAATAAATCCCTTAAGGAAAGAATATAGCAAAATTAATAAGTGCTCTAAAGGGGCATATGAAATAATGAGAACTGGGGAAAATATTAAAGTAATATTATTGTCAAGTGGTTCAGAAACTAGTTTGGCATGTGAAGTTAGCCATAAATTAGCCACAGAAAATATTTATTCAAAAGTTATTTCAATGCCTTGTCAAGAGTTATTTGACAAACAAGATGAGATCTACAAAAAAGAAATTTTCTCTAGAACAGAGCTTTTGGTCTCTATAGAGGCTTCTGAAACTAAATTCTGGAAAAAATATACAGGTTCTGATGGAATGAATTTTGGTATTAATGATTTTGGAAAAAGTGCTCCCTATAAAGATATTTACGATCACTTTAAACTAAATTCAACAGCCATAACTAAAGCGATAAAAAAGAGAATATGAAAATAAAATTAGGTATTAATGGACTTGGTAGAATAGGTAGAATGGTTATTAGATCAATTATTGAAGGCAAATATAATAACTTTGAAATTAAACATATAAACAATAGAACTGGACCTGAAGTAAGCTCAAATTTGCTAAAGCATGACTCAATACATGGTAAATTAAATTCTAAAATTAAGTTAGATAGAAATAAAATTATAATTGGAAAACATAAAATATCGTTTTCTCAAGAAACAAATATCGAGAATATAAATTGGAAAAAGTATGGAGTCGATTATGTTTTTGAATGCACGGGAAAATTTAATTCAAAAGAAAAACTTCTTCCTCATCTAAAAAATGGTGCAAAAAAAGTTATTGTTTCGGCGCCATGCAAAAATGCCGATAAAACTATAGTTTACGGTGTTAACCAAAAATCCATAAATAAAAATGACAAAATAATTTCTGCAGCATCTTGCACTACCAATTGTTTGGCGCCCGTCGTGGATATTTTACATAATAATTATCAAATAGAGAAAGGTTTTATGACAACAATTCATGCTTTTACTTCGGACCAAAGATTGTTGGATAATTCTCATAAGGATCCTAGACGAGCGAGATCTGCATCACAATCAATAGTGCCGACATCTACAGGTGCATCAAAAGCAATTGGAGAGATAATGCCTTCTTTAAAAGGTAAGTTAGAAGGTGTTGCGATGAGAGTGCCAACTCCAAATGTCTCCTTAATTGAATTAGTTTTTTGTACAAAAAAAGATTTGTCAGTTCAAAAAATAAACAAAAGTTTTTTAAATGCGTCTAAAAAATCATTCAAAGGTATAATAGATATTACAAATGAAAAATTAGTATCAGTTGATTTCAATCATAACCCAAATTCAGCTATTGTTGATGCTAACCTAACAAATACAATTGGCAAAAATATGGGAAAAATTTCAGCTTGGTATGACAATGAATGGGGTTTTTCTTGTAGAATGTGTGATCTAGCAGAATACATTCATAAAAAAATCTAATGAAAAGTATTCAAAGCAAAGGTTTAGATTTAAATAATAAAAAAATTTTAATCAGATTAGACCTAAATGTCCCCCTTAATGGGACAAATATAATTGATAAAAACAGAATTGATAAAACTATTCCTACATTACAATATTTATTAAAAAATAATGCAAAAATAATTATACTTTCTCATATTGGAAGACCTAAAGGAAAAATTGTTAATGAGCTATCTTTGAAACCTGTCTGTGAGGAGTTAGAAAAAAAATTAAATCAAAAAATATCATTCATAAAAGATACTATTAATAAAATAAAAATTGATAGTCATTTTAGTGAAAAAAAAAATATAGTAATGCTTGAAAATCTAAGATTTTTTAAAGAAGAGGAAAATGATGATGTAATTTTTGCTGAAAATTTAGCAAATCTAGCTGATATTTATGTTAATGAAGCTTTTTCATGCTCGCACAGAAAACACGCCTCGGTTCATTCAATTACAAAATTTATACCCTCCTATTCAGGTATACAATTAGAAGCAGAGGTAAGTTCATTAATTAAAATAACTTCAAATATTAAAAGACCAATATCTTGTATAATTGGTGGGTCTAAAATTTCAACAAAAATAACTGTTATTAAAAATTTAATTGATAAATTTGATAATATAATTTTTGTTGGTGGAATGGCAAATAACATTCTTAAATTTAAAAAATATGAAATTGGAAACTCAATATGTGAAAAAAATGTTGATCAAATAGTCTCAGAAATTTTTTATCTATCTGAAAAGAAAAACTGTAAAATTTTTTTTCCATTGGATGTAAGCACTGGTAAGAGTGTTGATGAAAAATCTACAATAAAAAAATTACGAGAAATATCTAATGATGATATGATTTTAGATATTGGACCTGAAACCATTAAAATGATTAAAAATATAATTGATAACTCAAATACAATACTTTGGAATGGTCCAGCAGGTTATTTTGAAAATCCAGAATTTTCAAAAGGTAGTAAAGAGATTGCTAAACAAATTATAGTTAGAAAAAAAGAAAATAAAATTTACTGTGTTTCTGGTGGTGGAGATACTGTTGCAGTTCTTAATAATTTCGGATTAGTAAAGGATTTTGATTTTGTTTCAACTGCTGGTGGAGCATTTCTTGAATTTCTTGAAGGAAAAGAGCTTCCTGGTATAAAGGCACTTAATTTATGACAGAGTTAAATCAAATTGCGAAAAAAATATTAGAAAAAGGTAAAGGAATTTTGGCTGCTGATGAAAGCACCGGCACAATGACTAAACGTCTTGAAGCAGTTGGGGTTTCTTCAAGCCCTGAAAATAGGCTATTGTTTAGAGAAACACTTTTTTCATCTGAATCTATGAAAAGTTTCGTTGGTGGAGTAATTTTATACGATGAAACAATCAAACAAAAAACTTTTACGAACAAGAAAATTCCAGAATTAATATCAAGTTATGGTGCTATTCCGGGCATAAAGGTGGATACTGGTGCAAAAATTCTTGCCAATTCACCTGATGAGAAAATTACAGAAGGTTTAGATGGGTTAAGAGAAAGATTAAAAGAGTATTATAAATTAGGTGCTAGGTTTACAAAATGGAGAGCAGTGTATATAATTTCGGATAGTTATCCAAGTAAACTATCTATTCATGCAAATGCGCATGCTCTTGCAAGATATTCTGCGCTAGTTCAAGAATGTGGTATGGTCCCAATTGTGGAGCCTGAAGTTCTTATGGACGGTAATCATAGTGCAGAAGAATGTTTTAATAAAACTTCTGAAGTGATTAAAAAATGTTTTGATGAACTCAATAAACATAAGGTAGATCCTGGTGGTATAATTTTAAAACCAAATATGATTTTACCAGGTTCAAGTTCTAAAAGAGAAATAAATACAAAAAAAATTGCAGAGCTAACTTTAAAATGCTTAAAAATGTCAGTGCCATCTGAAGTTCCTGGAATTGCTTTTTTATCAGGTGGTCAATCAGAGCTTGAGGCTACGAAAAACCTCAATAGCATTAATTTAATTAATGATACAAATTTCATAATGACATATTCATATGGTAGAGCATTACAACAAAGTGCTTTGAAATTTTGGGCAAAAGATATTCAGAATGTTAAAGGTACACAAGAAGTGTTTAATCATAGAGCAAAAATGTGTTCGTTAGCTTCCAAAGGTAAATGGTCAGAAGATCTTGAAAAAATTTAAAAATTCAAAAAGAAAATTTATTTATTTAATCTCACCAAATATAATTAATAATCATAGCTTTTTTATAAATTTAGAGGAAATATTTAAAACAAAAAAAATATCATTTTTCCAATTAAGATTAAAAAAAACTTCAAAAAAAAAGATTTTGGCTATTGGAAAAAAAGTTCAAAAAATTTGCAGTAATTATAAAGTAAAATTCATAATTAACGATGATCCTTTATTGGCAAAAAAAATTGATGCAGATGGATGTCATATTGGACAAAAGGATATTTGTATTCAAAAAGCTAGAAAGATTTTACATCAAAAAATTATTGGTGTAACTTGTCACAATTCTAAAAGATTGATTAAAAAAGCTATTAAAAACAAAGCTGACTATATTGCTATTGGAGCTTTTTTCCCATCTGCAACCAAAAAAATAAAGTTTAAAGCTAATTTAGGTCTTTTGAAATATGCAAAAAAAATTACAAAAATACCTATTATTTCGATTGGAGGAATAAACCTGAAAAATTACAAAAAACTCTTATTGAATAAATCAAACTTTTTAGCTATCTCAGGTTACGTTTGGAAAAATAAAAGCTATAAACCAAGAGAGGCAATAGAAAAGTTAATATGAAAATAACAGCTAATGAAATTAGAATAGGAATGCTATTAGAATATAAAGGTGATTTGTGGGAAGTTTTAAAAACACAACATGTCAAACCTGGAAAAGGTGGTGCTTTTGCGCAAGTGGAAATGAAAAGTATAAATAAAAAAACTAAATTAAATGAGAGATTTAGATCCAGCGAAACTATTGAAAAAGCATCAGTAGAGGAAAATAAATTTAATTACTCATATGAAGATGATAGAAACTATTATTTCATAAATTCAAAGTCTTTCGAACAAATTGAAATTAAAAAAGATTTTGTTGGAGATAAAGGAAAAATGCTTAAAGAAAATTTAGAAGTGCTAGTTAGCTTTCACAATGATAGCCCAATTATGATTCAGTTACCTAATCAAGTATCATGTATAGTAGACATGACTGAAGCTGCCTTAAAAGGTCAGACAGTTTCATCATCATATAAACCCGCGACTTTGGACAATGGAATAAAAATTCAAGTTCCGCCTTTTATAGAAATAGGTGATGAAGTTATAATTGATACAAGAACATCTGAGTACGTTAAAAAAATTTAAATAATATGAACTCTATTTCACCTAACTTAAATATTATGATTAAAGCTTGTGAAAAAGCATCTAAATCTTTGATTAGGGATTTTGGTGAAATAGAAAATCTTCAAGTGTCAGTGAAAGGTCCCTCAGATTTTGTTACTAATGCAGACCAAAAAGTAGAAAAAATTTTAATAGATGAGCTTTTAAAGGCAAAAAAAAATTATTGTGTCATAAGCGAAGAGTCTGGTTTCACAAAAAATACCGATGAGGATAATATTTGGATTATTGATCCAATTGATGGAACTTCAAACCTTTTTCATGGTATTCCTCATTTCTCAATTTGTATAGCCTTAAAATCCTATGGTGATATTACCGCTGGGTTAGTTTTTGATCCTATAAAAGACGAAATGTTTTTTTCTGAGAAAAATAATGGATCATACTTAAATAATAAAAGAATAAGAGTTTCAAAAAAAAAAAATTTAAATGAATGTCTCTTTGCTTCAAATGGAAAAAAATATCGAAATGTAAAGCTTGCTAATAGAAATTCGGGAAGCGCCGCTTTAGACTTAGCCTATGTTGCTTCCGGCAGATTTGATGGATTTTTTCAGGAAAAATTAAACATTTGGGATATTGCTTCAGGAATTTTATTAATTCAGGAGGCTGGAGGTATAATCAATAAAGCAGATATTAAAAAAATTAATGATATTGAAGTTATTGCATCTAATCCAAATATTAATGAAAAAATGGTTCAAATTTTAGATAAGTTTTAATTGTTTTATAAAAAACTTTTGCTATAAGTCTCGTTATGAAAAAAGATATTCACCCTAAATACCACAAAATTAAAGTTGAAATGACTGACGGATCACAGTTTGAAACTAAATCGACTTGGGGCGAAGAAGGTGATATACTTAAATTAGAGATAGATCCAAAATCCCACTCGGCATGGACTGGTGGAAAACAAAAAATTTTGGACAAAGGAAGAGTTAGTAAGTTTAATAAAAAATTTCAAAACTTCAGATCTGATAAAAAATAATGACAAATGGATTATTAATGCCAATGGCTACAGCAGTTTGGCTAGTTGAGAACACATCATTAACTTTTAAGCAAATTGCAAATTTTTGTAATTTGCACGAAGTAGAAGTTCAGGGTATTGCTGATGGGGAGGTTGCTAAAGGAATAAAGCCCTATAATCCTATCATGGCAGGACAATTAACTCGGGAAGAAATAAATTTATCATCAAAAGATGAAAATAGACCTTTGGAAATAAAAATTAATCATATAGAGATATCTAACCACACAGAAAAAACAAAAAAGTATGTTCCTCTCTCAAAAAGACAAGATAAGCCAGACTCTGCTCTATGGCTTTTAAAAAATCACTCACAATTAAAAGACTCTCAAATCGCTAAATTAGTGGGTATCACAAAAAATTCAGTCTCATCAATAAGAAATAAAAGTTATTGGAATTTCAATAATCTTAATCCCAAAGATCCAGTGTCTATAAACTTATTTACTCAAAAAGATCTAGTCTTAGCCTTAGAAAAAGCTGAAAGACGTCTTAAAAGAGAAAAACGTGAGAAAGAAAAAGCAAAAAAGTTAAAAGAGTGATTAAGAAATTTTATAGACAAGAAATTATTAAAGTGTTAATAACCACATTTTTTGGAGGTAGTTATTAAAATAGAAGTAAAAGATAACAACGTTGAACAAGCTCTTAGAGTTTTAAAAAGAAAACTTCAAAGAGATGGTTTTTTTAAAATTATAAGATTGAAAGATACTTACGAAAAACCGTCTGAGAAAAAGAAAAGGATCCTTCAGGAAAATATTAAAAGAGTTAAAAAGCTTAATAAGCTTAAAAATAGAATCTAATACCGCGGGGTGGAGCAGTCTGGTAGCTCGTCAGGCTCATAACCTGAAGGTCGGCGGTTCAAATCCGTCCCCCGCAACCAATTTTTTTTAAATATAGATATAATTTTTTATTAATCTCATACAAATAAAACAAATATAAAAAAAATATAAATAATAAACATTATTTTTTTTAATTAAAAAGTTTTTACTTAGATAATGTGAAAAAATAGTAAAAAAAATGATTAATATAAGTGGGTCATAGTATTTATGATATATTGTATTTTGCAAGTTGGAAATCACCAAAATAAAAAAAATTAAAAAATTATTTAAATTTTCGTTGGAAAAAAAACATAAAATAAACATTGATATTAAGCTTACAAAATAAAAAAAATAATTATTATTAAAAAAATAATGAGAAATTTGAAAAAAAACTCCTCCACCGGTATAATTTGGCACATAATTAAAATAGAATAAACTTGATAAAAATATTGTTAAAAATAAAATTAAGTTAAAATTTTTAATCTTTTTAAATTCACTAAAAATAGATTTGTTAAATAGAAATGGTAATAGATGGAAAAGGATTATACTTGAAATTATTAAAATTTTGTTTGCAAAATTAAAACTAATTCCAATTTTTTCTTCTTCCGATGAGCCTGGGGTAGCAGCTGTTAAGAAATTAATATCAAGTATAAATAAATAGTAAAACGCAGGTAAAGATAAAATTCCGCACAATATAAGATATTTAATGATGGATATGAAATTTTCTTTTTTTAAATAATGAAAGAAAAAATATAACACAAAAACTGAAAAATTCGGGCTCACATATGAAGAAATAATTAAAAATACTAAATTTTTCAAAATATATTTTTCTTTACTAAATTTTTGGTATTTCAAAAACTCGAAGATAGACATTACAAAAAATATCATTCCAATTATTCTAGTACTTGGCCAAATTGAAAGAGACCTAAAGGTTGGAGAGAGAAATAGTGAAAAAGATATTAGTAAAAGTATACTCTTATCAATCTGATCAAATTTAAAGGTTAAGCATTTATAAAAATAGTAAATTAATAAAATGGATAAATTTAAGTGTAGAAATCTTATTAGATCTAATGAGAAGTTTAATTTATGAAAAAAACTTAAAAAAATTAAATATAATGGTGAATGTCTGTGACCAAAACTTTCATAACCTAATAAAGTTTTTTTAATATCTTTTGATAAGGCTTCAATGACAGGCTTATCTGTATGAAGCCAATCTCCTATCGCACCATAGTTAAGATTTTCGTCAATATAAAAACCGAAAATTAAAGATAAATATAAAAATAAAAATATTAGAAAAGTTTTATTTTGTTTTAAAAAAGGATTATCTTTCATTTTTGAAACTAAATCTTAAAATTTGATTTTCTGCTATCGATTAAAAAATTTTTTACAGTTTCAATTGTTAAATATTTAAAATTTTTCCCAAATTTTTCTATTTTTTCTATAATTGATGGTGGCACAGTTATAATATGGCATTTGAGTTGTTTTGCTTGAGTAAAATTATATGGCTCTCTCACACTTGCCCACAAAATTTCCACATTTTTATAATTTTTCGATAACGACAAACTTTTTTTAAATTCTGGGATTGGATCTAATCCTGTGTCGCCTGATCTACCAGCAAAAATTGATATAATGATTTTTGATTTTTTATTGATTTTTTTAAGAATTTTTTTTGTTTGAGATGAACTATATACAGCTGTAATATTTAATTTTATATTTTGTTTATTTAATTCTTTAATAATCTCTCCACAAAAACTACCTTTAGAGTTACAAAAAGGTATTTTAACATAAACATTTTTTCCTAGTGAGTTTATTCTATATGCTTGATTAATCATATTTTTATGATCATCTGCAAAAACTTCGAAGGATACAGGTTTTTTTGGACAAGCTTTTAAAATTTTTTTACAATAAGAGAGGTAATCTTTTGCACCTGCTTTTCGTATTAAACTTGGGTTGGTTGTGAAACCTTTAACTATTTTTTTTCTATTAAACTTTTTGATCTGATTGATATCAGCTATGTCACAAAATATTTTTGTACTCAATTTTTCCTACAAACTTTTTGTAATTTCTTCTGTCATTTTTTTTGCATCAGCAAATAACATTAATGTATTTTCTCTATAAAATAAATCGTTATCTATACCAGCATAACCTGGTGATAAACTTCTTTTTACAAATAATACGGATTTTGATTTTTCGACATCTAAAATTGGCATTCCATAAATTGGACTTTGTGGATCTGTTTTGGCAACAGGATTTGTAACATCGTTTGCACCTATTACATAAGCAACATCACAGTTTGCAAAATCGTTATTTATATCTTCAAGTTCAAAAACCTCATCATAAGGAACGTTTGCTTCAGCCAATAAAACATTCATATGTCCTGGCATTCTTCCTGCAACTGGATGAATTGCATAAGAAACTTTAACTCCATTTTTCTTAAGTGAGTCTACCATTTCCTTTAGTGCATGTTGTGCTTGCGCCACGGCCATACCATACCCTGGAACAATAATTACTGATGAGGCATTCTTCATTAAAAATGCAGCATCGTCCGCATTTCCACTTTTAACAGGCTTTTGCTCACTAGATTTTTTAATTGAAGTTTCGTCTGTTGCTCCCCATCCTCCTAATATAACATTAAAAAAAGATCTATTCATTCCTTTGCACATTATGTAAGATAAAATAGCTCCTGATGAACCAACTAAAGCTCCAGTGATAATTAAAGCTGTATTTTCAAGAGTAAAACCTATTCCTGCTGCAGCCCAGCCAGAGTAAGAATTTAGCATCGAAATAACGACTGGCATATCAGCTCCACCAATTGGGATAATTAGTAATATACCAACTAAAAAAGATATAACTATTAGAGACCAAAATAAACTTTCAGATTGCGTTTTACATAAATAGAATACCAACCCGATCAGTAAGAGTCCTAATGCAAGATTTAAAAAGTGCTGTCCAACAAATGTAATTGGCGAGCCAGACATTATTCCTCTCAATTTCAAGAAGGCTATAATTGATCCAGTAAATGTAATCGCACCAATTGCTGCACCCAAAGACATTTCAATTAAACTTGCAATTTTAATATCTCCTGGATAACCAAGATTAAATATCTCAGGATTTAAAAAAGCAGAAATTGCAACAAAAACTGCTGCTAGACCGACCAAACTATGAAAGCCTGCTACCAACTCTGGCATGGCAGTCATAGGAATTTTAAATGCAATAAATGCTCCTAGTGTTCCACCTGCTATTAAAAAAATAATTAAATATACAAATCCAATTGAGAAATTTCCCACCGAGATAACAGTAACACTTATTGCAATAATCATTCCAATGATACCGTATAAGTTACCTTGTCTTGATGTTTCAGGTGATGAAAGTCCTCTGAGAGCTAAAATAAATAATACTCCAGAAATTAAGTAAAAAATTGCTAATAAATTTGCTGACATGATTATTTATCTTTTTTCTTCTTCTTGTACATTGCTAACATTCTTTGAGTTACCAAAAAGCCACCAAAAATATTTACTGCTGCTAAAATTATAGCTAGATAACCAAATATACTGGCTGTATCAAAAACTTGGTTAGAATTTCCAGCTAATGATGCAATTATAGCACCAACTATTATTACTGATGAAATAGCATTTGTTACTGACATTAAAGGTGTATGAAGAGATGGAGTAACACTCCAAACAACATAATAACCCACAAATATAGATAGAATAAATATACTTAATCTGAATATAAAAGGATCTATTTCCATAATAACCTATTTTAACAATGTATTTTTTATAATTTCATCCTCTAAATTAATATTAATTTTTTTATTCTCTTTATCATAAAGATTTGAGACAAAATTAAATAAATTTTTTGCATAAAGATTTGACGATGATACTGGAAGTTTGTTAAGTATATTTTTCTCTCCCATTATTTTAACGCCATTTTTATCAATTATTTCACCAACTTTTGTATATGCTGTATTTCCACCTTGAATAGCAGCTAAGTCATAAATAATTGAACCGGATTGCATATTTTCAATCATACCCTCTTTAAGAATTATTGGGGCCTTTTTTCCTGGTATTAGAGCAGTACAAATAACTATATCAATTTTCTTTAAAGTTTCAGTTAAAAGTTCTTCTTGTTTTTTTTTAAATTCTTCAGACGCTTCCTTAGCATAACCACCTTCCGTCTCAAGGTTTTCCGATCCCTCAACTATTAAAAATTTGCCTCCTAGACTCTCCACTTGTTCTTTAGAGGCCATTCTCACATCAGTTGCAAAAACAACTGCGCCCATTCTTTTTGCTGTAGCGACAGCCTGCAATCCAGCAACACCTGCACCAACCACTAAAACTTTTGCTGCAGGAACAGTTCCAGCTGCTGTCATCATCATCGGGATCGCTTTTTCAAAAAAAGCAAATGCCTCAATCACAGCTTTATAACCTGCAAGATTTGCTTGGGATGATAAAATATCCATTGATTGAGCTCTTGTAATCCTTGGAAGTAATTCTAAAGAAAATATATTTACTCCTTTAGATTTTAATTTTTCAATTTTATCCTTATTTTGAAAATAGTTTAGAGAACCAATTAAAATTTTTTCTTTATTTAAAATTGAAAAATCATTTTCATTAATCAAGTCTAACTGAATTAAAATATTTGAACTTTTCATTACTTCTTCTTTTGATGAAAGAATTTTGGCACCAGCGTTTTTAAAGGAATCATCGCTAAAACCTATATGCTCACCATATCCTTTAACTATATTCACCTCTAGTCCAAGAGTATTATATTTTTTAATTACGTCTGGCACTAACGAAATTCTCTTTTCTAAGTCTTTATTTTCTGAAATAGATCCTATAATCATGTATTTTTTTACAATAAAAAAATTGCCATAAGAACCAATACACCAATTACAGCTATAGTTCCCCAAAGCACAAATTTTGTGAAATTGTCCCAGGTTTTTTTATGACTCTCGTTATCCATTTATTTTTGTCTTGCTTTAAATTTTGGATTTTTTTTATTAATTATGTAAACTCGCCCTCTTCTTCTTACTAATTTAGAGTTAAGATCCCTGGATTTTAATGATTTTAATGAACTTTTTATTTTCATAATTTCAAAACTTTTACTTATTAAAATTTATTTGGTCAATAAAAGAATTGTTGCATCAGCATATAAAATACTGAATAATTTAACAAATGGACTTTAGTATAATTATTAATACACATAACCAGTCAAAGTACTTGGATGAATGTATAAAAACTTGCTTAAATCAAAACTACTCTAGTTATGAGATAATTGTTGTTGACACTTCGAAAAGACCTTCGAAAGATAAATATAAAAATACAAAAAAATTAAAATATTTTCATATTAAAGAAAAATTTAAAAAATTTCCTGTTTTAAATCAAATGTATCAAATTCAATATGGATTTTTTAAGTCTAAAGGAAAATATATATGTCTCTTAGACGGTGACGATAAATTCTCTAATTTAAAATTAAATAATTTATCAAAAATATTTGGTCAAACTAAAAATAAAATTGTTCAAGATGTTCCGTATTTATTTTCAAATACCTTGGAAAAAAAAAGTAAAATTAAATTCTACAAAGATAATGTTTTTTTTAAGAAAATTTTAATTAGTTGGCCACAAATTTTTGGAACTAGTACGATATCTTGTAGTAGAGAAATACTCTATAAATTTTTCAAGAAAGGAAAACCTTTTTGTTGGAATTATTTAGCTATAGATATAAAATTAATATTATTTGCGCACACACAATTTGATTTGATTTCACTACAAAAGAAATTAACTATGAAGAGAATTCATAATACTAATTTAGACAAAACCTTCTCAAATTTAATATCTGTTTCGTTTTGGAAAAGACGAGAAATGCAAATTGAATACTACTTTTTTTTAAAAAAGAAAAACATCATTAACTTAGACTATCTTATTACAAAAATAATTAATGTGATTTTTTAGCCTGGCAACGTCCTACTCTTCCATGTCTTAAGACAAAGTACCATCGGCGCAGAAGGGCTTGACTTCCGAGTTCGGAATGGGATCGGGTATTACACCTTCGCAATAATCACCAGGCATAGAATTTATATTTAAAAAAAACTTAAAATCAACAATAAATTATTGATTGTTTTTAATAAAATCTTCTACATAATCCTTTAATTTTTTCTTACCAAAGTATTTATAGACACGATTTGAAAGATTCATGTTTGTTAATGCAGATGCATACCTTTCACCAGATCTTCTTGGTAAAAATTTTATTTTTTTTTTAAAAAGCTTTGCTACTTGCAAGATGGAATAGCTTTCTCTGTGAGAGATACTATAATGTCTACATAAATTATTTTTCCAAGCAAGGTAGCAAACCTTAATTGTATCATCTATGTGAGTAAATCTTCTAGTTTGCGTACCAGGTTTTACAACTGGTAAAAATTTTTTTTTTTTGAAACAATTTTCAAATATTCCTATAACGGTAGCCATACTACCTAGGCTTATCTGTTTTGGACCATATACATTATAAAAATAAATTATTTCGTATTTAAACTTAAACCACTTTTTTAAATTCTCAAGCAACTCTAAATTTTGAGATTTTGAAAAAGCATAAGGGGAAAGATTTTTATCTTTACCACGATTCCCCAGTGATGCTGAAGTTGCACTATAGATAAGTTTTATTTTATTAATTAAACAAAAATTAAATACTGCATTTGTGCCTATAGTATTTGAGTCTAAACATTGATCCATTTTTAAAAAACTTTGATAAATTCTTGCAAACTCACCAAAGTGAAAGATTGCATTTATATTTTTTGGTTTCTTTAATATCTGAGAAATATTTTTTGTATGTGATGAAAAATATTTAACTCTAGGATTTTTAATATGATTTTTTTTTGACCCAGAGCTATAATTATCTATCGAGATAATTTTATGATTTGTCTTTTTTATTAAATAACTTATTAAATTTGATCCTACAAATCCTGCACCACCTGTTACAACAAGAATATTTTTCATTGCTTTTTTTTATAGTTTTTTTCAAAATCTTTATATGTAATATCAAAACCTTTTTCTAAAGATATTTTAGATTTCCATCCATGTTTTCTTGCAAGATTTACATCAAGAACTTTTCTAAAAACTCCATCAGGCTTTTTATAGTCATATTTAATATTCACTTTAAGTTTCAATTTTTTTATTAAAAAATTAACATAATCTTTAATCCTCATATCCTTACCAGTCCCAATATTTATTATTGTGTCTTTTATATTTTTGTTCATAAAAAAAATACATGCGTCGGCAATATCGTCGACAAAAATTAATTCTCTTAATGGCTTTCCACTACCCCAAACTTTAAATATTTTTTGTTTTTTAATTTTACATTCGTGAGCTTTTTTAATTAATGCGGGGAAAAAATGAGAGTTATTTGTATCGTAATTATCGTTGGGACCATAAGTATTCGTTGGCATTAGGCTCAAATATTTAGTTTTATATTGTTTATTATAAGCTTCACACATTTTAACTCCGGCTATTTTTGCTATAGCGTAAGGTTCGTTCGTTTCCTCTAATTTTCCTGTTAAAAGGTATTTTTCCTTAATGGGTTGCTTAGACTTTTTTGGATAAATACAACTTGATCCCAAAAAAATAACTTTTTTTACTTTATTTTTAAAACTTCCATGTATTAAATTATTCTGTATTTGCAAATTCTCATAAATAAAATCAGCACCGTGAGTATTGTTATGGTAAACTCCACCAACTTTTGCTGCTGCGATAATAACAATTTTAGGTTTTTTTTTTTTTAAAAAATTACTTACAGCTTTTTGATCTAATAAATCAAGATTTTTTTTACTTATTGTGATTATTTTTTTATAATTTTTTTTTCTTAACTTCCTTAAAATCGCTGAACCTACTAGACCTTTATGTCCAGCTAAAAAAATACTCATTTAGAATTAAACCTATTTATTTCTAAATTTACCATCTCAGAAATTAAATCATCAAGTCCAGTTTTTGGCTTCCAATTAAGTAATTTTTTTGCTTTTCTTGAATCTCCTAGAAGGTTGTTTACCTCTAAAGGCCTATAATAATTTTTATTACAAGCGACTATAGTTTTTCCATCTTGGTCAACTGCTTTTTCATATATTCCTTTACCTTTCCAACTTAATTTCATATTCAGTTTTTTTGAAACCTTGTTGACAAAATTTTTAACAGTAGATTGCTTGCCAGTTGATATTACTAAATCAATAGGTTTTTTCTGTTGTAACATAAGCCACATTGCCTCAACATAGTCTCTTGCATGCCCCCAATCTCTTCTAGCATATAAATTACCAAGATATAACGTTCTTTGCTTTTTTTTTTTAATTCTGCATAAAGCTTGAACAATTTTTTGAGTGACGAAAGTTTCTCCTCTTCTTGGGCTTTCATGATTAAACAAAATACCGTTACAAGCAAATATATTATAGGCTTCTTTATAATTGATTGTAATCCAATGCGCATAAAGTTTTGCAACACCATATGGACTTGCGGGATGAAAGTTTGTTTTTTCATTTTGAGGAGTTTTTTCATTTCTGCCATATAGTTCTGATGTGCCTGCTTGATAATATTTTGTTTTTTTTTCTAATTTATTGAATCTAATTGCCTCAAGTATTCTAAGTGCTCCTAAAGCATCTGCATTTGCTGTATATTCCGGTGACTCAAATGACACTTGCACATGCGATTGCGCTGCCAAATTATAAATTTCATCAGGTCTAATTTCTTTAATCAATCTTGTTACTAATAAAGAATCTGTAATGTCCCCATAATGTAAAATAAATGTTCTTTTTTTAATCTGTGGATCTTGATAAATATGGTCAATTCTTCCAGTATTAATTGATGATGATCTTCTTTTTACTCCATGAACTATATATTTTTTTTTTAATAGAAATTCAGCTAAATATGATCCATCTTGACCAGTAATACCAAAGATTAATGCAACTTTTTTCATTTTAAATATTTATTTTTTTAGTCTCAAAAAATATTTAACAATTTCAGAAAGGATAAGCAATCCATCTTTTAATGCATTCACTTTCTTTTTTCCACCTATTCTTACTCTTTCAAAGCTAGGTGTACATATATAATTCATTTTTCTAAATTTAGCCTTAATTGGAATTTCAACACAAATTCTAAAATCGAAATTATTTAAATTTAAATTTTTAAAAGAGGAAGTTTTTCCTAAAATATAGGTATATAAAATATCTGTTACTTTTAAATTGAATAAAATATTTCCTGTCAAAGTAAATATAAAATTACCAATTGATGTTATAATATCATCATCTTCGCTACCACCACCTGGTTTTTGATATCTTGAACCAAAAACAAAATCTAATTTCGTGCATTGTTTTTTCATATCTTCAAGATATTTTGGGTCCATAGAGCCATCAGCATTTATTATACAACAGTAGTCTGTTTTAACAGAATTAATACCTTCAATTAAAGCACTTCCATATCCATTTTTTTTTTGTTCACAAATTTCTATATTTTTAATATTTTCAATTGACTTTTTTGTTTCCACGTCCTCTTTCTGGAGTACTATTAATTTTTTACATTTGTATTTTTCTATTTCTTTTAAGAAAATTGGAAGTGACTCAGCTTCTTTTTTTGCTGGTATTATTAAGGTTAAATCATTCATTATTACTATTTAATATAATTATGATGTATAATAGTATTTCATTATTAACTTATTAAATAATGCCATTTGTTAGTATCATATTACCTTATTATAGAAAAATAAATTATATAAAAAAAACTATTAATTCTATTTTAAGCCAATCATTCAAAGACTTTGAAATTATTTTGGTATACGATGACGAAGATTTACATGATTTATCTGTTATTGAAAATGATTTTAAAAATAATTCTAAAATACGAATTGTAAAAAATACAAAAAACTTAGGTGCTGGAATTTCTAGAAATATTGGAATAAAACATGCTAAAGGAAAAATAGTGGCTTTTGTGGACTCTGACGACTTTTGGATGCCAAATAAGTTAGAAAAACAGACTAAATTTATGGAAGAAAATAATTATGATTTTACATTTTGTAATTACGATAAAGTAATCTCTAGCAAAAAAACTATCAAAGTAAAAAGTTCTAAATCTGTTTTAAACTACAATGATTTACTAAGTTCAAATGAAATAGGACTATCGACTGTTCAACTAAATAAAAAAATTATTTTAGAAGAACTATTTCCACCTCTTAAAACTAAAGAAGACTATGTTGCATGGCTTAAAATCACCAAAAATAATATAAATGCGTACAATTATCCTCAAACTTTAGTTATATGGAACAAGACAAAAAACTCATTATCATCTAACTTTTATCAAAAACTATCAGATGGGCTTAAAGTTTTCATGATATATGAAAGATTCAATTTTATTAAATCGTTATATTATCTTTTTTTATTAGGGATAAATTCTATCAAAAGAAAAATTTAATAATTTTTAGACTTATAATAAAAATTATAGTGTAAAATTTTTTTACACTTAATTTTATTTAAAGAATTATTTTCATCACACCTACTTGGATCCTTAAAAAGGTTTCTCTTGGCTTTTTTCATAGTATAAAAATTACTATCAATTAAATAATTTGGATTTTTTAGAAAATTATAATTATAAATATTATATTCGTTAATTAGTCTATTGACGTTTCGAGCAGAAAATATAACAAAAATAATTAATAATATTAGTTTAATTTGTTGAAGTTTTTTTTTGTATTGGAAGTTTTGATTTGCAAATAAAACTGCAAATGGAAAGGTCATGAATATAAAAAAAAGAACAAATCCACCATATCGCAGTGCAGGATGATTCCAAAACCACTCAATTAATAATAATATTATTATAGAATATATGAAAAAATATTTTTTAAAATATTTAAAACTTATTTTTTTTGGAAAAAAAAATAAATATATAATAAAAATTGAGAATATTAATCCCATAAAAAAATCAAAAAACTTATTAAAAAAATATTTATCTATCCAATTAGAAATCCAATTAAAATTAGCAAGATATTCATCAAAATCATCTACTCTAAAATTTGGAGTTGCACCAGCTTTTGACCATATTTCATACCATTGCATAGCACCAACAACTTTATCTTTCCCGTATCCCCAATAAAAACTTTCAAAACATGTAAAAGACACTGGATACAATAAGCATCCTGATGCAGCTATGTTGCTTATAATCATTAAACATATGCTTAATAATCCAAGATATACTACAGGGAAAAGTGTGAAAATTTTTAAAGTTTCTTTGAGTTTAAAAAATCTAATAAAAATTACTAAAAATAAAACTGAATATAATATGTAGAAAGATTTAATAGATATTATAAGGCTGAA
The DNA here is from genome assembly GCA_902626575.1 of uncultured Pelagibacteraceae bacterium. Classification (GTDB taxonomy): domain Bacteria; phylum Pseudomonadota; class Alphaproteobacteria; order Pelagibacterales; family Pelagibacteraceae; genus Pelagibacter. The sequence continues at coordinate 23,061 of CACOFY010000004.1, forward strand.
AATAATGATTAGTAGTTCAAAAATACGTTTTTCAACTTTATTTTGCTCAATTAAATTAATTACTAAAATAAAAGCTAAAAAAAATAATATTTGAGCTGATCTATCTGTGCCGTGCTCAGCTAATCTGTAAAAGAAAATATTTATTAGAATAAGTAAAAATAGACTTAAAAAAAAGCTAATATTTAAAGGCTTTGAAAGATTTTTTCTAAATATGCTTTCAAGTAAGATTGTGTTTACAAATATAACAATGCTTAGTTGTCCAATTTGATAAAAGTAATCACCTGTGAATAATGTTTTAAATAAAGAATGAAAATAAAATAATGAAGATACATGATTAAAAGCTATCTCAAAGTGGGATAATCCAAATTCAATTTTGTTTTCTGTAATATTATTTATTAAACTAAAATGATAGTATGGAAAATCGTCATGACTTTTAAAGTAAAAGATAGCAAATAAAGATATTAAATATGAAAATATGAAATACTTTGAAAATAACTTTTTATTTGCATAATTACGAAGACTAAGAAAAAAAATTATTCCAATAATGATAAAAATAAGATTATGTAAATTATTATGGGGAAAAAAAAGATTTGTTAGATAAGATATTATTATTGAAAAAAAAATTCCAAAAATACCTACATATCCTATAGAAATATTTTCATATTGAAAATTGTTGTAACGCGTAAATTTTTTTGAAAAAATTAATCCATATCCAATTATTGATATTGTAAGTACAGCATAAATAAATATAAACTTGAGAAACTCCATGTATTTATTTGTTAATTTTCCATTTAATATTTTTTTTTAGAAAAACATACAATGAAATGTATGTAAATATATTTACTATAATTGTAAGAATTAACATTTTTGAACTATAAATAAAGTTTATGGCATATATAAAAACTAATAAATTGAAAGAATTAATAAAAAGTGAAGTCAAAAAATGTATTACAGAATCTTTTAAATCTAAACTTTTTTTTAAAAAATAATATATTAGTTGATGTAAATGGTTCGTGTCTGGCTTATAGGTTTCAGATTTTGTTATATACCTTCTAATCATAGAAAATAGAAGCTCAAAACATGGATACCATAGTAAGACAATTATAAAAAAAGGAGATATGTGCTGATTATTGAATGAAAAGTTAATCAAGTAAATACCTGAAAATATAGACAATAAATATGCTCCTGAGTCCCCCATGTAGATTAAGCCAAATAGATTGAATAATAAAATTATTGATAAAATTAGGATTAGATTAATTAAAAAATCAGTTTCTATATAAAATGTTTCATTGAAATTAAATAATATTAGTAAATAAATTAATAAGAAGTATTTTAATAATAAACCGTTTAAACCATCTATAAAGTTGCTACCATTCACTAATACCATTAGACAAAAACTAACAAAAATTATATTGGCGATTTTATTTGATAAAATAGTGTCTAGATATTCTATTCTAGTATTTATAATCTCCAGTCCGATAATATTTACAAAAAAAATAATTAAAATTGTTTGTAAAAAAAATCTTAAACTTACACTATTTAATTTTTTTATATCTGAAAGAAAACCAATAGAAAAAAGAGAAAATAAAGCTAGAAACAAATAAACATTCTGATTTACATGTATATATTCATAAAACAAAAAAATGATTAAAAAAATACCACCTATTGAGTTACTTTTTAATTTTGAAGAAAATCTTTTATGTTTTTCAATTTTATAATCCACAATAAAGTTATTTGTTCTGCAAAAATAAATTGAAAGAGCAGAGAAAATTACAAAAAATAATAAAAAATTTATATACATATCCTTTTCTAATTCAAATTCAGTAATAAACCCAAAGTTTTATAGTGTTTAAAAATTGTGTAATTCCTTGTTTTTTTTTTACAAGAAAGAATTTGTGCATTTTTTTTATTTTTGCTTTCTTTTAAAAATAAATTAATTTTATCAATTAGAGAATTCATATCATTATTTTCGAAAAGGTAGCTCCCTTCCTTTGAAGACAAGAACTCCTTTGGTCCATTTGGACAATTTGATGAAATAACATTTTTATTACAATAAGATGCCTCAATCATTACTGCACCTGGATCCTCCCATAATGATGTTGAGATAACTGCTAAAGAATTCTTGATAATTGGATAAACATTTTTGATATGACCAATTAAAAAAACTTTATCTTCTAAATTTTTATTCTTGATATATTTCTCGAGATAAACTCGTTTCTCACCCTCGCCCACAATTATTAAATTTAAATTTATATTATCATCTAAAATTTTTGAGAAAGCTCTAATCAATAATATTTGGTTTTTTTGTTTGGTAAGTCTGCCTATATTCAAAAAATATTTTTTATTTAGGATATCATCTGTATTTTTATCTTTTAGGTATTTATTAATTCTATTAACCTCTATAATAGGATCATAAAGTATTTTTACATTTTTTTCTAAAAAAATTTTTTTTCTTATTAAATCGTCTCTTGTTTTTTTCGATGGACATGTAACCATATATATTTTTTTTGATATTAATTTCCATAATATTTTTCTAAATAATGTTAATCTTGGTAATCCAGAAATTCTTAAAATAAACTTTGTCTCAAATTTTGAGAAAATTAGTAGTGATAATGGTAAAAAGGATATTAAATGTATTATAAGATAATCTGGTTTCTCTTTTTTAATTAATTTTTTAAAGGAATTATATTTTAAGAAGAAAATTAAAAAATATATTATTCTAGATTTGAAAAAACCTTCTATTGGGAACAATTTATTTAAATTTAGACCTGGTAATTCAAATAAATTAATATTAGACATTTCTAATTCTTTTAAATATTTTCTCCATTCTCCTACAGCATCAATTATCGAAACATTTAATGGCTTTTTGTTATATCGCTTTAATGACATTGCTGAATTTATTACGTTTTTAATGGTAGCGACATTTGAGATATGGGGAGACCAAAAAAATATTTTTTTCATATTTCAGACTTATTATGTATATATTTTATTCTTATACGAATGCAAAATTTAAAAAATAATTTAATTACAATTATTACTGTTGTAAAAAATTCTGAGCAAACAATAGAAAAATCCATTCAAAGTGTATTAAGCCAAAAATATGACAACATTGAGTATATAATTCTAGATGGTGGTTCAACTGATAAAACTTCTGAAATTATAAAAAAATATCAAGAAAAAATTGATAAAATAATTGTTGAGAGAGATAAAGGTATTTGGGACGCTATGAATAAAGGGATAGAAATTGCAAATGGAGATATTATAGGTTTTTTAAATGCGGATGACTTCTATTATCCAAATGCTCTAAATTTAGTAAATGATTATTTTATTAATAATAAAATTGATTTTTTATTTGGTAGTGTAAAAAAATATAAATTATTACACGGATATAAACCATGGAAAATCAAATTTAGTTTTGGTTTTTATACATCTCATTCTGTAGGTTTTTTTATCAAAAGAGAAAGGCACATCGAGGTCGGTAAATACAATCTTAATTATCTAAGTTCTGATTTAGATTTTTTTTACAGAATGATTGTTAATTTTAAGCTGAAAGGGATATCTACAAAGAAAGAGGAAGTTTTAGGTGAATTTTCAAAAGGAGGATTTTCATCAAAAATAAATTATATTACACATTTAGATGATTTAAATAAAATTAGATTAAATAATAATCAAAATAAAATTTTTGTTTATATGCTATACATTTTCAAGATAATAAAAAAACCATATAAATTTTTTTCTTCGTTAAACTCTAAATAATTTTTACAATGTTTTTTGAATTTTTCTAAATTCTTCAAAGCTTTGATGTGATTTATCTCTTTTCGACAAAATAGGCCTTTTTGTCATCCATTTTATTTTTAATCCGTTGTCATTAAATTTAATCCCGCTCTCATATTTTGCATTTCTATACTTCTCCAAATGATATAAAACAGAACATTTGTTTGATAAACATTCATAACCATGAGCATAATGACTTGGAATAAATAATGCATCTCCTTCATTTAAAATAAATTTGGAGACTTTGCCAAAGTTTCGAGAAGTTTTTTTTAAATTTACTACAACATCTAGAATTTTTCCATCAACAACATAGATAAATTTTGTTTGTTTATCTTTAATTTGAAAATGTAATCCCCTGATAACGTTTTTTTTTGATTTTGCTAAAGCTGTAAATTTTACTTTAAGGTTGAATTTTTTTTTTAGAAAAATCTCTTGAAAAAAACCTCTTTTATCAAAAAAAATTTTTTGCTTAATTATTATGGGACTAGAAATTTTGTCTAAATTTAAATTTTTCATTTATATTTTATTTTTAATGTAGTTGTTAATTGTTTTTTTTAAACCATTTTCTAAATCTGTAAACTTAATTTTTCCAAAAATTTTTTTTAATTTAGTATTGCTTCCATGAGTTTTATACATTTCCCCTTTTACAAACATTGTTTTTTTTAATAAATTTTTTTTTGCTGGATAGTGTTTCAATATAATTCTTATTAACTTTTTTGTTAAAATTGGTTTTGATCTACAAAGATTTATTATCGTATTAGTAATTTCTTTTTTTAGAGATTTTTCTAAAATTTTCACAACATCATCAACAAAGGTGAAATCCCTAAAGTTTAAACCATTATTATGAATATTAATTAACTTATTTAATTTTATATGGTTTAGAAATTTATGAATAAACATATCGGGTCGTCCATAAGGACCAAATACTGTAAAAAATCTAAAAATTATAAAATTTGTTCTACTTCTAAGAAAAGTTTTATTTACAATTCCTTCAGATTTTAATTTTGTTTTTGCATAAACATTTTTTGGATTTAGTTTAGCATTTTCTAAAATAGGAAAGTTTTTTTGATCTCCATAAACGGAGCTTGATGATCCAAATATAAACTTTTTAATTTTAAAATCTTTAGAAATTTTACATAATGTTTTTGTAGCATTTGTATTATTTACATAATAACTTTTAGGATTTTTAAAAGAGTATAAAACACCGGGTTGCCCAGCTAAATGTATTACAGCATTAGGAAGAAATTTTTGAAAAACTTTTTTTAACTTTTGTTTATTATTAATATCAATTTTGTTAAAAAAAAAATTTCTGTTCTTTTTTAATATTGATAATCTTTTTTTTTTTATATTTTTTGAATAATAATTATTATGACTGTCTATCCCGATCACAATATATTTTCTTTTTATTAAAAATTTAGAGATATGAAAGCCTATAAACCCCGAACTCCCAGTAATTAGAATTTTTTTCATTTAGTTTCTGAAAAATTGTTTAATTTTTTTTGATATATGTAATATTTCTTTTTCAGAATGTTCCTCAGAAATAGGTAAACTTAAAATTTTTTTTCCTAATTTGTCACTATTGGCTAATTTTTTTCCATTTGGAAAAAAATTAAGTTCATTTAACATGTATGGATAATGAATCATGGTATCAATTTTATTATTTTTTAGATATTTTCTTAATCTATCTCTTTTGTTTGTTCTAATTACAAATTGATGATAAGCACAAGAAATATTTTTTTCTAAATTAAAAAGTTTTATTTCATTTAAATTTTTAAGTTCTTTATAGTATATCTTAGCTAAATAATTTCGTCTTAATAAAACTTTGTTAAAATTTTTTAATTTTATATTCAATATACCAGCCTGTATTGTATCAAGTCTTGAATTTCTGCCAGGAAATTTATGATCATATTTGTGAAGTGCGCCATGATTTCTAGCTCTTAAACAATAATTCTTTAACTTATCTGAATTAGTAACTATAGCTCCACCGTCACCAAAAGCTCCTAAATTTTTGCCAGGAAAAAAACTAAAAGTTCCTATATCACCCAATGTTCCAACATGCTTTTTTCCAATTTTACTACCATGTGCTTGAGCACAATCTTCAATTATTTTAATATTTTTATTTTTAATTAATTTTTTTATCTTTATTACATTAGTTGGAATTCCATATAAGTGAACAGCGATAATAGCTCGCGTTTTATTTGAGATTTTTTTTTTTAAATCTATTAAGGAAATTGAATAATCATTTAAATTAATATCACAGAAAACTAATTTATGACCGTTGTTTACAACTGCTTCAGCAGTAGCTATCCAAGTATTTACTGGAACGATTATTTCTGATCCTTTCTTTAAATTTAGTGACTTTAATGCAATTTCTAAAGCATCAGTTCCATTAGCTAAAGAAATACAATTATTAGCATTAGTAAATTTTGCAAAATTTTTTTCAAACTTTTCTACCTCTTTACCGCCAACAAAATTTGAACCTTTGACCAAAGTGTTAATTTTGCTTAAAATCTGTCTCTTTTGTGGCGCTAGTTTATATAAATTTGTAAATTTTACTTTCATTTTTTTTAATATTTTAAATAAAAATTAATTGATTATATCAATATATTTTTTCTCATATTTTTCAATTTTTAAACTTAATTTTTTTTGATTTCTTTCAAAAGAAATATTTCTGATTTTAAATTTTTTTTCCTCTAGCACTTTAGTCAAAATTTTTGATAAATTCTTACTATTTTTTGGATCAAAAAAAATAGCATTATCAGGTTTTTGTTCAAAATGTACACTGATTTTTGATAAAATGATCTTTTTATTGTAAGCTTTTGCTTGCTCAACTGTACTACTCCATCCCTCAAAAAAAGATGGATTTAAAATTGCCTTTGAATGATAAATTAAACTCATTACATCTATGAATGGCAATGTTCCTAAATATACATAATTTTTTTGAAGCCTATTTTGTTTAATTTTCTTCATTAAATTTTCAAAATGATTAGGTCTTCTGTAATCATGTTTAGATCCAGTTGAATAGATATGAACATTATTCAGTTTGTTTTTAATTTTTAAATATTTCAGTGCATCAATCACTACTTTATGATTTTTATGTACCCAATATTGATTTGGCAGGTAAAAAAAATTTTTCTTTAAATTATATTTCTTTTTTAAGTAAGAAAAGCTTCTTAATTTGTTTGGACTAGGTAATACAAAGCTAAAACTATTAATTATTATTTTTTTTTGTGGAATGTATAAAATTTTTTTTAAGTCGTTATATGCACTTTTGCTGCTTAATAATATTTTATATGCGTGTTTTTTATATAAAAATATATTTAATCTTCTTAAAAACTTATACTTTAAAGAAAACAAATTTTTAAGGTGAATAAATTGAAAATCAGGTATCCACACAATACTTTTTGAAACGCTATTGAAACCTGTTGCTATATCTGTATGTGACACAAAATTAATTTTATTTTGAATTAAAAACTTTTCTAAATAATAAGTTTTTCCTATTAGTATTAGTAAAATTTTATCTAAAATTTTACAGAAAATACTTCTGTTGAAAAAATCTTTATTCTCTATAATTTCAATAAATTTGTTTAATGAAAATTTTGTTATATCTTTTTTTGAGTTGGTAATTATTACAATCTTTATTTTTGTTGAAATATCTTTATTTTTTGCGAGCGAATTTATCAAATTTAATATAACATTTACTCCACCAAGCCATGTCCTATTAAAGTGTATAAAAAAAGCAAGTCTAACCATTATAATAATCTGACTTAAACCATTTAATATACTTATCTAAACCATCGTAAAATTTTGTTTTTGGCTGCCAATTGAAATTTTTAACATTTTTACTACTTGCTACCATTCTCTTTGGATTATTTTTATAACCAAATTTATTAAACTTTGGAGATATCTTAATATCTAACTTTTTTTTAATATACGAAATAACTTCTCTAATTTTTATTCCTTTTCCCGTGCCTACATTTATAATTTTAAAACCTTTAAATTTTTTATTCAAAACTTTATTTATTAAATCACAAAAATCACTAATATAAATGTAATCTCTTATTTCGTTGCCAGTTCCAAAAAAAATATTTTTATTTTGAATAATTTTGATACATGCATCATGTATAAATTGTCTGTTCAGACCTGGTCCAAAAATTGTGGTTACTCTCAAAATTAAAATATCTATTTGATGTTTTTTAAAATAATTAAAGCACAATTTTTCAGCTAAAAATTTATTTCTAGCATAATTGGATATTGGTCTAATCTTTGTTTTTTCAGTTACTTTTTTTAAATTGTTATTGCCATACACTGCTGCTGACGAAATAAAAATAACCTTTGTTTTTTTTTTATTTATTAAAATATTATCCAAAACGTATTTGATACTTAAAACATTTTTTTTATAATCTTGAGTTTTTGATATCGAATTTATTTGATTTGTTATAGGTGAAGTTCCTCCTGCACAATGTACTACATAATCAAAATTGTAATTACTAAATCTATTCAATAACCTTTTATTAAGATTGCCATTTATATTTTTTTTATAACCCCACTTTCCATACTGATTTTTTGTTTTCCAATTACCTCTTCCAACTCCATAACAAATTATTTTTTTTTGATTCAAATTTCTTGCAAGATTTCTTGCTAAATAACCTTCAGAGCCTGTAATTAAAACTTTCATAATGTTATTACTTTTTTAAGTCTAATCATTTTATTTTTGTAATTCTGAAACTTTATAAAATTTTTTATAATTATTATTTTGGGATCATTATAATATGTTTGTGGCAATAATACCGCAAATATTATTTTTTATTGAAAAAATATATTTAATAAATATAAATACGAAATGTCTTTTAAGGAACATTATGATGAAAAATACTTTAGTTGGCAAAAACTTGTAGGTCAATTTGGTGGAGAAGCAAATAAAATAAAATTTGATAATTTTATTAAAGAAAATCAAAAAGTTTTAGACTTTGGTTGTGGCGGAGGTTATTTGCTATCTTCATATAAAAATATAGAAAAATTTGGTGTGGAAATTAATGATGTTGCAAGTGATGTTGCTAAAAAAAACGGACTTAAAATTTATAAAACGTCAAAAGATTTACCAAGTGATTACTTTGACACAATAATCTCTAACCATGCGTTAGAGCATTGTGATAATCCTTTTATAGAACTAAAAGAGTTGTACAGATCTTTAAAATCCAAAGGGACAATTTGTATTTGTGTTCCATGTGATAATATCAAATATAAATATAATAAAGATGATGTACACAAACATCTTTATTCTTGGTCTCCAAGTAATTTAGGTAACATACTTTTTACTGTCGGTTTCAAAGTTCTTGAAACTAAACCATTTAGATCTAGATGGTTTCCATTCAGATACAGATTAAAGAAATATATGAGCTGGTCAGTTTTTCATTTTTTATGCAGGATTTGGTCTCGATTTGATAATATTCAATATCAGATTTTAGCAATTGCAAAAAAAGATTAAATTTCCTGGTAAATTATTTAAAATATCAAAAAAAATTATTCATGTTGACAAAATATGTTATGAGTTTAGCCTAATCAACAAAACTTATTTTTAAAATTAAAGATGAATTTATTACTATCTCAATCTTTTCTTGAATTTACTGGTACAGTATTTTTTGGTTTTCTTGTTTTTGTAACATTAATTTACATCAAACAAAAATGGGTAAATACTATGTCGTACTTTATTACCTTCTTATTATTACCCGCAACAACTTATGTTATAACAAAAGTTATAGCTAATAATCTTGCTTTATCATTAGGAATGATAGGAGCATTATCTATAGTGAGATTTCGTAACCCTGTAAAAAGCCCTTTGGAGTTGGTAATGTATTTTTCATTAATAACTATTGGTATTGCAATGGGTGTAAATCATTTTTGGAGCATTGTATTCGAGATAATGTTAATCTTAATTTTATTATTTTCTTATTATCTTGATAAAATTTTAAAAAAAACCAATTTAAGATTATTTGAATATTCATTTAATTCCAACGATGGTTTAAGTGTAAATATTTTAGAAGTAGAAACTGATATACCATTAAGTATACTCGACAACAGTCCACACTTAATTTATTTTTCAAAATCAGATAATATAAATCATTACAAGCTGGGTATTCAAAATAAAGATGAATTAAAAAAAACTGTTGATGATTTAAAAGACAACAAAAGTATAAAAAACATTGAAGTCCAATATTCTAATTAAAATATTATTATTTTTAATAATTTTTTCAAAAACTTCTATTGCGGAATGTATTAATTTAAAAAAAGATACTTTTTCAAAAGACATAAAATCTCTAGAAATAAAAATTAATAATGAGAGAGGTTTTTTAACAGAAATAAGTAGGAAGCTAATTAATTATCATAAAGAAGAATATCAAAATTTTGATAGAAAAAAAAAGTATAAATCTGAATTAATTATAAATTATAAAGATGGGGCAATATGTAAGTTTCGCTCAACTATAAGAGCTCATGGAGATCAGGCAGATCATATTGATTTGATAGACGGAACTCCCACCTCTAGTTTAAGAGTTAATCTAAGAGAGGGTAACATAAAAAATATAACTAAATTTATTTTATTCAGACCAAAATCAAGAAACTCAGATAATGAAATTTTTGTTACAACTTTATTAAACAATTTAGGATTCTTGTCTCCTAGAAGTTTTTATATAAATGTAAAAGTAAGTGGAAAAACAAATAAATATATTTTTCAAGAAAATTTAAAAAAAGAATTTTTAGAATTTCACGAAAAAATAGAGGGGCCTATAGTTGAAAAAAATGAAGATTTTTGGATTAACCCTGAAATTTTACAAATGAGCAGGATCACAAATAAAGAATGGATTAAGATGGAAAAATCTAATTTGATGTCAACAATAGAGGCAATGAAAAAACAAAATAAGATTTTATTGCATTCATTCAATTATACTAAAAATATTAGAAAAGATCATATTTTGAGATATCAAAAAAGTTTTTTCTCTGAAGACGAATATAAACATCTTTCGACTTTTGACGCGCTTATGTTTGCTCTTGATATGTGGCATGGATTAACCTTTGATGATAGAAGATTTTATTATGATCCAATTTATTCAGTGTTTGAGCCAATTTATTATGATGGTATGTCAAAAATACTTTCAAAAATTGGATATAATGTAAAAACAGAGAGATATGAGATTCAATTGGGGAAAGGTTTGGGTCCAGAACCATTATTTTATGATGACAACGACTACGATCCAAATTTATACACTAATTATGTTAGTGATAGTGCTATTTTTGGCTCAAATCATGCAATTAATAAAATTAAAAATATAAATAAAAAAAAACTACTTTTAAATTTAAAAAAAAATGGACTATCTAATTTTGATGAAAAAAATTTAGAAGTTGTACTTAATTTTATAGTTCAAAGACTTAATTTAATTAAAAATGCAAATATATCTAAGTTTGATAATCCTGTAGAAGGAAATATATTTGCAAAATATAAAAAAAACATGAAAGGTCTTGATTACAATAAATATCTTGTATTCTTAAATAATATTTTAAATGAAAATGGAAAACGTACATTTGAAATTGAAATATGTAATTATGACTTAAAAAATTGTCAAATTTTCAAAATAGATGAAAGTGAAATTAACCTTTTATTAGAGCAAAAAGAATTTAGAAAAAAATATGTTATTTTTTTAGCTTTACCAAAAAAAGATTACGTTATGGGTAACTTAAAAGCTAAAAATGATATTTTTAATAATAAATTTAATTTAATTCAATTTAATAATAAAATAAATGTTGCTTTCTCAAATGATGTTAAAATTTTTTTTAATGAGAATAAAAGAGAATTAAATATTAACTACTTTAGCAATAAGTCTAGGGTAATTATATATAAATCAAAATTAGTAAATTTAAAAATTAATATGCAAAATTTATCTAAAACTAATGAGGTCTTCTCTAAGAAGATTAATGGTTTAACTGGTTGTTTAACAATAATTGATTCTGAAATTTCAAACCTAACTGTATCTGGGTCTAATTTTTATTGTGAGGATACTTTAAATTTTATTAGATCTAAGGGTGATATTGAAAATATTGATATAAATAATGCTATTTCAGATGGTGTGGACGCAGATTTTTCATTTTTAAAAATTAAAAATATTTCAGTGAGAGAAACTCTTAACGACTGCGCAGATTTTTCTTACGGAAATTATAATATTAAATTTTCAGAATTCATAAATTGTGGCGATAAAGCAGCATCAGTAGGTGAAAAATCACAGATGAATTTTAATAAAATTTTTATTTCAAATAGCAACACTGGTATTGCTAGCAAAGACTCCTCAAAAACGGATGTAATAATCGCTTCAATTCAAAATGTAAGAGAATGTTTTGCTGCATACAATAAAAAGCAAGAATTTGATGGGGCAGCTATAAATATCCAAAATTCTTTTTGCAGTAATTTTTATAAAAAAAAAATCCAAGATAATTTTTCGAACATTACAATTAATAATGAAAACTAAATGAAATTTTTTTTTCTTCTAATATATTTTTCTCTATTCAGTAATATACTTTTATCAGCAGATCTAGCAAATGGGCTTCGAAAAATTGATGATTACAAAATTGTTGGTCCAAAAAATTTTCTTGAAGATTTCAAGACATTCCAAAGCAAAAATGTCGTCAATGTTGTTGTTGAAATTCCGAAAGGTACAAATGAAAAATGGGAGGTATCAAAAACTGATGGATCATTAGAGCATGATTTTTTTCAAGGTAGACCAAGAGTAATCGAGAATAAAGTTTATATCGTTAATTATGGAATGATACCAAGGACTATTTTACCCTTAAAATTCGGAGGAGATGGTGATCCAGTGGATGCCATTTTATTAGGTGAGCAAGTGCCAAGAGGGTCAATTATACAAGGAAAAATAATTGGAGTTATGAAAATGAGAGATATGGATGAAAATGACGACAAAATAATACTCACATCTAAAAATTCTGTATATTATAAATATAAAAATATTCAGGATTTAGGAAAAGATAATCCAAAAATATTATCAGATTTGAAAACATGGTTTACAAATTACAAGAAAAATAATTTTGTAGAATTTATTAGATATGGATCGGAAGAGGAGGCCTATAATCTAGTATTAAAAGCATCAAAACACTATAAAAGACTAGGTATAAAAATAAAATAAATATGAGTTTTAGAATTGAAAATAAATATGAAATTTCCATAGAAAAACTAAATGTTTTTTACAATTTTTTAAAATCAAATAATGCAAAAAGAATCTTCGTTAATAGACAAGTTAATTCAATTTATTTTGATAATAAGTATAAAGACTCATTTCTAAACTCTGAAGAAGGAACTGTGCCAAGAAAAAAGATTAGAATTAGATATTATGGCTCGGAAAATCCAAAAATTATAAATGATTTTCATTTAGAAAAAAAAATAAATTCTTATGATGGAAAATATAAAACTTCTAAGAAGATTAGAAATTATGAGAAAATAATAAAATATGGAATTTTTGATGAACTTTATGGGCTCTGTAAACCTATTGTAAATGTAAATTATCAAAGAGAATATTTTAAAATTGATAAGTTTAGAATAACATTTGATAAAAATATTAAATATGGTGTTTTTAAGAAAAGTATTTTCCTTAGGGATTTGAATAAATGTATTGTTGAAGTTAAGACAAACAATTTAAACTTAGATCAAGAAATAAATAATTTATTTCCTTTCAAAAAAATTAGATATTCAAAATATGCTAATTCAATAAATTTATTAAAACTTAATTGAAAAATCAAAGTTTCCTCTATCTAAAAAGTTTAGTTAAGATTTTATTTAGTAAATTTGGATTTAGATTAGACTTAATTATTTTAAGTAAAATTTTGTCTTCTTGTATTTTTTTTGGATATTTTTTTGGTAAATAATTTTTAAAGATTTTATTGTTAATTGTTATTGTTCCTTTCAAATTTGTAGAATAGCTATCATTACCAATGTTTCTTACTAAAGGAATAAGTGGATTAATTGAAAGACCTTTATTAACAAAAATTGTTGCATACCAAAAAATAGCCCAAGTATTAATTATTTTTTTTTTATTTCTAATTATTTGAGACCAAAAGTTATAAGAATTGTCTAAATTAAATTTCCCTATACTGTTTTTACTAAAAGATCTAATTATTTTATTTGGATTTTTTTCAAAATATTTCCACCTATCATTCCATGTGCCCCATCCCCAGCATGTGGCATATCTCATAAAGAAAAAGTCGTATTTGTGTTTTGGAAAATTAAAATTCCAATTCCAACCTGATATATGCCAAACTTTTTTTTGATCTTTATATTTTTCTAGATTGTCATTCATATATTTGAGAAAATTTTTACTTAAAACAAGATCATCCTCGATAACAATAACCTTTTTTTTAATCTTGATAATTTTAGATACGCCCTCAATAATATTTGATGCTAATCCAATATTTTTTTTTTGAGAAAAAATTTTTATTTTTTTAAAGCCCTTTATTTTAAGTAAGTAACTCCTTAGCTTTTTAATATGAATTTTTTCACTTTTATTTTTTGGGCCGTCAGAAAATATGTATAGTTCATTTCTATAAAATGGCTCATTTTCGTTAAGACTTTTTATTACCTTCTTTAAAGTTAATATTCTCTTATAAACAAATAATAACACTGGTGCGGGTTCAAGTAATTTTTTTTTTTGATTTTTCATCTCTAAATTACAAATATATAAATTAATTAATTTTTTAATTTTTAATTATTTGATGAATATTTTTACTATTTCTAATATAAAACTTACTAAAAGGAAACGTTTTATAATTTATAGTTATTGGGTCTTATTTTTTTATGTTTAAGTCTTTTAAAATTAAGAAATACACAAAATCAAATGGAAGTTTAGTGCCTATTTATTTAAATAAATTTCCAAAATTTAATATAAAAAGGTTCTTTATTCTTTTCGGTAAAAAAAATTCAATAAGAGGAAAACATGCGCATAAAAAATGTACACAAATTTTTATACCTATAAGAGGAAAGACAGAGTTAAAACTAATCAAAAAGAGTGAGAAAAAGTTAATTTTGAATCCTCACGCATTAAAAATAATAAAGGTCCCTCCACTTACTTGGTGCGAAATCAAGTTCTTAGACAAGAATTGTGTGGTTATTGTTTTATGTGATATAAATTTTTCTGAAAAAGAATATATTCGAAAATTTAAAAACTTCTCAAAATTTCTGAGGTAATTAATGAATTTACTTATAACTGGCGGTTTGGGACATATTGGGACCTATTTTTTAACGAACTCTCATAAACTGAAAAATGTCAAAAAAATATATGTTATAGAGAAGTTAAGTGAAAAAATATTGAGTCTATTAAATCTAAAAATAAAACGAAAGATTCATTTTATAAATCAAGATATTAGTTTAAAAAAAATAAATATGTACCAAGATAAAATAGATACAATTATACATTTAGCATCAATAACAAATGCTGCTGCAAGTATCAATAATAAGAAAGAGGTAATACGAAATAATTTAGGATGTTTTAAAAATGTTTTAAAATATTGTGAAAAAAGAAATATTAATCTTATCCATATTTCTTCGACAAGCGTATACGGATCTCAAGAGCTATATGTTAATGAAGAGTGTCAAGAGTTATTTCCACAAAGTCCTTATGCGGATGTAAAAATTAGTGAAGAAAAAAAGTTAAAAAAAACAAATAAAAAGTTTAAATTTGTTACTTTAAGATTTGGTACTATAGTTGGTCCATCATCAGGTATGAGATTCCATACTGCTGTCAATAAATTTTGCATGCAAGCATACTTGGATAAACCTTTAGATATTTGGAGGACGGCTCTTAATCAATTTAGGCCCTACTTGACAATAGATGACTCTTTTAAAGCTTTAAACTTTTTTTTAATAAAAAAAAATTATGATAGAGAAATTTATAATATTGTGTCAAAAAATCTTACAGTGAAAAATATTATTAATATTATAAATAAATATAAAAAAACAAAGATCAAATTTGTAAATGATAGAATTATGAACCAATTGTCTTATAAAGTTGACTCCTCAAAAGTAAAAAAATTAGGCCTTCATCTAAACTCTAAATTAGATAAAAATATAAAACAAACACTAAAACTTTTAAAAAAAAGGTAATATTGTGAACCAGGCATTTTGTAAAATAACTAAAAAAAAAATAAATAGAGTAATTAACTTTGGTAAAATGCCAATTGCCAATGGTTTCTTAAAAAAAAAAGATTTCAAAAATGAATTTTTTTTTAATTTAAGTGTATCTTTTTCTGAAAAGCTCTCACTTCTACAATTGGATGATCACCCGAGTCCAAAAAAAATGTTTCACACTCATTACCCCTTTTATACTTCAAGCTCAAATCATATGAAAATGCATTTTAAGCAATATTCAGATTGGGCCAAAAAGAAATTTTTGAAAAAAAATAAGAGTAAAATAGTTGAAATTGGTTCAAATGATGGAACATTTCTAATGAATTTTAATCAAAATCAATTTGATGTTTTGGGTTTTGAACCTTCAAAAAATGTATCTGATTTAGCAAAAATAAATGGAATTAATAGTTTAAATAGATTTTTTAATAGAAAAAATTTATCAGAATGTGAGGGATTTATTGGCAAAACAGACGTTATATTTGGAGCAAATGTTGTTTGTCACATACCTAATTTAGCTGAATTCATTAAAACCGCAGACTTATTATTAAATGATAATGGTAAGATTATTTTTGAAGAACCTTATTTAGGTTCTATGTATAATAAAACTTCATATGATCAAATTTATGATGAACATATATTTATATTTTCAATCACATCTATTAAAAAAATATTTGATCTATTTGATTTTGAATTAATTGACGCAATTCAGCAAAAAACTCATGGTGGGTCAATGAGATATGTTTTGCAAAGGAAGCGTTCTAGGGTAGTTAATAAAAAAATTAGATCCATGTTAGAAAATGAAAAAAGAAAACATCTTGATAGTATAGAGGGTGCTTTAAGATTCAAAAAAAATTGTGAATTATCAAAAGAAAAATTGCTTGAGAAGATATATAAAATTAAAAAACAAAAAAAACAAATTTGTGGATACGGTGCTACATCTAAAAGCACCACAATTTTAAATTATTGTGACATAGGGCCTAATCTAATTGATTGTATATTTGATACTACGCCAGATAAAATTGGTAAATTTTCACCAGGAAAACATATACCAATAATCGATCATAAATACTTTAAAAGAAAATTTTATGATTACTCATTTTTATTTGCCTGGAACCATAGAAAAGAAATTGAAAAAAAAGAAAAAAAATATCTTAAAAATGGCGGGAAATGGATAACTCATTTATGAATAAAAGAATTATAATAACTGGTGGAAATAGTAGATTTGGCCAAGAATTAAAAAAATCTTTTAGTGGAAAAAATATAATATACACCACAAGAAAAGATCTAAATATTCTTAATATTAAATCAATTGAAAAATGTTTAGAAAAGCATAAACCAAAATATTTAATTCACTTGGCATCGCTATCAAGACCTATGATAATTCACGAGAAAGATATCGGCTCGAGTATAGATGCAAATATTATTGGTACAGCTAATATTGTAAAAAAGTGTTTTGAGAGTAATATTAAACTGATTTATTTTTCAACCAACTATGTTTATCCTGGAGATAAAGGAAATTATAGAGAAAATGATGCTTTAAAACCCGTAAATAATTATGCTTGGTCTAAGTTGGGTGGCGAAGCGAGTGTAAAACTATATGAAAATTCATTAATATTGAGACTTTCAATGACTGAGTTTCCATTTGTTCATGATAAAGCTTTTAAAGATGCAAAAAATAATTTTTTATATAGAAAAGATGTAATTAGAATTTTACCAAAACTTCTTGATGAAAAGGGAATAATAAATATAGGATCAAATAAATCTGAGAGCATTTACTCTTTCGCAAAAAAAACTCAACCTAATGTGAAGCCAATAAGTGTGAAAAGTGTTAAAAATTTTCCTGTAAATAGCTCAGTAAATATAAATAAATTACAAAAAGTTCTTAAAAATAAAAATCGTAAAAATTTTAGTAAGATGACTAACTCAAAATCTGATTTTTCGAAAATAATATACCCAGCTGGACCCTCGGTAACTCAATTAGAAAGAGAAATAATTGACGATATGATGAGATTTGGATGGGATAATTATGATTATGTTGAAAAATTCGAAAAAGAATTTGCCAATTACCATGAAAGAAAATTTTGCCTTATGACACCTTCTTGTACAATGGCCATTTATTTAAGTTTAAAGGCTTTAAATATAAAAAAAGATGATGAAATAATTGTTCCAGATGTTACTTGGACCGCTACGGTAAGCCCTATTGTTGAGTTAGGGGCTAAACCTATTTTCGTTGATGTTAATAAAAATGATTGGTGCATAAATACAGAAAAAATTATTGAAAAAATATCAAAAAAAACAAAAGCTATTTTTGCTGTAGATCTTTTTGGAAATATGCCAAATATGGAAAAATTAAAAATTATATCAAAAAAACATAAAATTTTACTTTTAGAAGACTCTGCTGAGGCTCTTGGTAGCCAACTTAATGGGGTCAAAGCTGGAAAATTTGGAGATGTAAGTTTTCATAGTTTTCATAGAACTAAAACTATTACATCGGGAGAAGGTGGTGTTTTATTAACTGACAACAAAAAATTATTTTTAAAAGCTAAGTTATATAGAGACTTAGGTAGATCAGAAAAAAATTCATACATAGCTGAAGTAGCCAGTCTTAAATTTATGCCATCAAATATCCAAGCAGCAATGGCATATGGCCAATTTAAAAGATTAAAAGAACTTTTAAGTATAAAAAGAAATATTTTCAATGAGTATAAAAAAAACTTATCAAAAATTGAAGTTCATTTTAATACTGATAATAAGAATGTTAAAAATGGTTTATGGGCAACCGTAATTTATTTTGATAAAAAATATAAAGTAAATATTCCTAAATTAATAAGATTTTTAGAAAAAAAAAAGATATATTCGAGAGAGTTTTTTAGGCCTTTATCATCTCAACCGGGATATAAGAATTTTACAAGTAATAAAATAGCAAAACAGAACAAAATTTCATACAGTTTATTTAAAAATACACTGGTTTTGCCCTCACATTACAACTTAAACAAACACGATATTCAAAAAGTGTGTTCTTACATTATAAAATTTGTTAATATTTAGTTGAAATTATAACTATAAATATTTTTTGATACTCTAGAAATTTAAATTTCAGACATTCCTAAAAAGAAAAGACTTAAACAAGCTAATTTAATCATATTTTATAAATGTTTTTAATACAATTAAAATTTCTTGATAATTCAAAATTATAAATTTAATTTAAGTGTTTGGTAAGAGTAATTTACATTCGAATTTAACTTATTCTTAACTATAAAGTGTCTGTAAAATTTATTTATTTTTTTCTTTTTTAAATAATTTTTATAATAATATTTAAATCCAATATTTTCATAAAGTTTTTTTGCATTCTTATTATTTGAAAATACTTTTACAATATAATTTTTAATTTTATATTTTTTTGAAGACCACTTAATTAGATTAATCATTGATAGGTTCATAAATGAATTTTGAGCTAATTTTAAAACAAAATAAATTTCAAATTTTTTAATTCTTTTTTTTAGACCTATGATACCTACAATATTTGTTTCACTTGATTTAATTAGAAAAAAACAAATATCAAAACTGACTGAAATATTTTTTAAGTAATTGCGTGTTTTTCCTAGATCACTTGAAATTTCATTTAAAAAAAATTTATTATATTTTTTTCTTTTAGAATTGAGAGTTTTAATAAATTTTTTATTTTTCAATATCCAAGCACCCATTGGAACTATGGATACTTTTTTATTTTTTACTTTGAATGAAATCTTTAATTTTTTACTTTGCTTTTCAGTTAAGTTAATTTTATTTTGAAACACAATCTGTCTATTTTTTTCTTATGTAACCACTTGGCTGATTTGAAAATAACTGTCTGAAATTTATAGTTTTATCAATTTGAAATGACTTATTAATCTTTAAAAATTCCCTCAGGGCAAACATGGGATTGTTTTTTTTTGACCATTTTCTTGGTCTATGTTTTTGATTAGGAATATCAGCCAATACTGTATCTCCTACAACGATATAATTATTACTTTTCAAAAATTTGGAATAAATCATCAATTCTTTAAGAACATGTTCTGATGTATGATTACTATCCAAATGAATAAAAAAATTTTTATAGTTTTTTGTTATTTTTTTTATTCTTGATATAATTTTATTATCAAGTGAAGAGCCTTCGATTAAAAATATTTTTTTTGATTTATTTGATTTAAGATTTATTCTTTTTTTTAAATCATTTGGTATAAATAAATCTACCCCTATAATTTTTTTTATTGTTGAGTTCCTAGATAATGTCTCATAAAAAAGCATTGACCCACCCCATGCTATTCCTATTTCAATAATAACTTCAGGCCTTGTTTTGTGTATAATTTCTTGAAAAGCCAAAATATCATCTGGAGTTTGAATCATAGTTTCTCCCTTCCAGGTTTGTAAATAATGAAAATGTAATTTATCTGCTTCTATAAAAAGTTTTTGTGATAGTTTTTGTATATTTTTATCTTTATACAATTTTTTTTTCCATTTTTCTTTCCTCTTATTGAATGTAGTATATGTAATTATTTTTTTTTTATGCATACAAGTTCTTTAACAATTATAATGGTTGCTTATAAACCTAAAATAGATTTATTGAAATCATTAATTTGTAAATTTAATACAAACTATCCAATCATCATTGTAAATAATTCTGAAGAAAAATTAGATAAAAATTTATACGAATTAGACAACTTAAAAATTATAGATGCTGAAAAAAATTTAGGAAATGGTGCTGGAATAAATAGATGCTTAAATAATTGTAACACTAATTTAGCCTTGTATTTAGATATCGATGTTGAATTTGATAACAGTAGCTTAGAACAATTACTAAATTACTCAAAAAAACACAATAATTTTAGTGTTCTAGTGCCAAATGGACAAAACAAAATTTATAAAGAAGAAATTATAAAAAAGTGGGATATAGAGGGATCAGTTATGCTAATAAACAAAAAAACTATAAATAATAAAGTTCGGTTTGATGAAAACTATTTTTTATATTTTGAAGAAATAGATTTCTTTTTTAATTGTTTAAAGAAAGGATTAAATGTTTTTTTTATACCTAAAGTAAAATTTAAACATAATAACGCATCAAGTATAGATGAGAAAAAAGTTGGTAACATAAAAAAAATTAATCTACTTCGAGAATGGCACTATATGTGGTCTCAATTTTATTTTTATAAAAAAAATTTTTCATTGTTAAAAGCATTACAAAAATGTTTACCATTTTTTTTTAAGGATATAGCGATACTAATAATGAGCATATTTAAACTTAATTTAGATAAAATAAGTTTTCGATCAATAAGAATAAGTGGATTTTTAAGTTCACTTTTAAATCTAAAATCAAAAAAAAGAATATAAGTACTTTAATGAAAATATTTAATAAAGTTTTAAAAGGTCAAAATTTAGAGGAAATTAATATCCAAAATTTAAACAATAAAATTTGGAAAGAAATAGTTCTAAAAAAAATTAGGAAAAATCAAAAGAATTTTAAATTAGTAATTTCTTCCTCAATATTGCCATTATTATTTTCGTTAGAATTTTTAAAAAAAAAATTTAAAATTCTAGATTACGGTTCAGGAAGTATGGATGTTTATTTTGAATTGAATGCTCTTTTAAAAAATTTAAATATTAAATATAAAAAAAAATCAAAGCAAATTTATCTTGATATGGTTGAGTTGCCAGTGATTCTTGATATTTACAAAAAAATAAAATTTTCAAGTTATTTTAAGTGTAATTTTTTTGATAATTTTAAGATGAAAAAATATGATGTAATATATATTTCAAATACACTGCATTATATTAATAAACCAGAGAAATTAATTAAACTTTTTATAAAGTCAAAAAGTAAATATATTATAATCAATAGTACAAGAATTAATAAAACTAAAAAATTTATAACATTGCAAAAATTTTATAAGTATAAAATACCTACATGGTTTTTTGATGAAAAATATTTAGCTTCCCTTTTTAAAAAAAAATATGATTTAATCTTTAGCTCAGACTATCTTGATACATACTTAGGAAAAAGACAAGAAATACCAATGAAGAATTTTAAAAAAAAATATAGACTAAAAACCACAAAAACATTAATTTTTAAAAAAAAATAGATTTCATTGATAAATAAAAATATTTTTTTTAAAATTTTTCAACGTTATAAATCTTATCACAAAAATTTAAAAGATTGTGTTTATGAGTGCTTATAATTATTGTTTTCTTCCCATGAAAATTTTTTTTTACATCATTCATTATTTCTTTTTCAGTTTTTTCGTCTAGGGCTGAGGTAGCCTCATCAAAGATCAAAACTTCTGACTCTCTATATAATGCTCTAGCTAAAATTATTCTTTGTCGTTGACCACCTGACAGATTTTTTCCGTCTTCCTCAATTAGAAAATTTAATCCCTCTTTATTTTCACTGGCTAAATAATAAATTTGGGATAGTTTTAAACATTCTTCTACTTTTGAGTAATTTATTTCATCTTCGATCTCACCAAATGCAACATTGTTCTTCAGTGATGAATTTAAAAGATAATTTTTTTGTGAAATACAAGAGATTTTAGATTGCCATTCATGTATTAAATTCTTATCAAAGTTTTTATGGTTTAAAGCTATCTTCCCAAAATTAGGTTGTAACATACCAGTCACAATATCAATTAATGTTGATTTTCCGCTACCAGAGGAACCAATAATACCGATAGTCTCATTTTTTTTTATATTGAGATTGATATTTTTAAACACAAAACTACTATCATCATAACCGAATTTGACTGCCGTCAACTCTAGTTCTTCAAAATTTAAATTGTTTTTTTTAATTTCGATATTTTTTTCATCAGAAAAATTTGAAATTAATTCATTTACTTTATTTATTATATCAATTTTAAAAGTTAACCCACTCAATTGATTTGTAATTCTAGATACTGATGGAATTGCTCTAAAAATTAGTGCTGTAATAAATGTTAAAGTTACTAATGTATCAGTAGTATTGTTGCTTTTAGAAAATAAGAAATAAACTATTGTGCTTATACATAAAATTACCAAAACTTCAATTACTAATCTTGGTAACTCTGTAAAAAAACTATTTTTAACATTTGTAATTGCCTGCTTGCTTAAATTTTTTCTAAATTCATTTAAAAAAAAATTTTGTTTTTTTTGTAAAATGATATCTCTAATACTGCTAAAAGTATTAATATAATTATTAATTAATTTTTCGGTAAGTAAATTTGTCAATTCTCCGTATTTTTTCAGCTTTGTTTTTAAAAATGAGAATGTAACTATAATGAAAAGAATTGATAAAAGTGAGATAAAAATACCTGCGACTGCATCTCTAAAAAAAATGATTGAAAGTATTCCAACTAAAATCAAAAGTTCAAGAAAAGCATTAAAAAAATTTTCAATAACATTAATATATTCACCAACAAAGCTTAAATTTCTGATAATGTTTGATTTATCTCTCTTTAAGTAAAATGAGTATGATTGACTCACATAAGATTTGTAAATTCTACTTGTAAAATCAATTTGTATATCTGCTAAAAATTTTTTTTTGAAAAATACCATAAATGCATAAAAAAGATTTTTTATAAAAAAGGTTATTATTAAAAATACTAAACAAAATAAAATCTGCTGATTCTTTGTCCAATCATCAAAAATTGAAAATTGGGCAAATTGTAAGTAAAAATTATCATTTATAATTAATGTTATTATCGGCAATATAAGAACTAACGAAAAAAGCTCTAAAATAAGTAAAAGAAGTGTAAATAAGAAAATTATATTAAACTTTCTCTTCTCATTTTTGTTAATTTTTGAATATATTGATAAGAATAATTTTATCATTAATAGAATTTTTCAATAATTCTTTTTGGAAAATGATTTTTGTAATTTTGTAACTTATTCTTTGAGTAAAAATAATTTGTCATTGCATATCTGCATCCACTTTTTAAAGGGGAGCCTCGATGTATGAGACTTGTATTAACTAATAATAAATTTCCAGCCTCTCCTGTTATTTTTATTATATTAGTTTTATTAGTATCAGTAATATTATTTATATCATCACTAGAGTATCTTGTATCAGGAAATTTTTTTTTTAATTTTGTAAATAATTTTAAATTAGTGACATCTTTATTAGAGTTTTTTATTATTTCAAATGGACCATTTTCTTCATTAACGTCATTTAAATATAAAATTGATTTAAATTGGTTGGAGTGTGAATCCTTATGCCACCCTCCACCTGATCCTAAATTATCATTTTTAAAAATAGTTTTGTTTGCCATTATCATAAAAAGTTCTAATTCTTGTGATAAATACTGGGAACCTATTTCTTTAGTAAATAAGTTTAGATCCAAACTTTCTATTACTTTTGAAATATTTTCTGCTCCCATTATTCTATGATCAGATTTATTCTCATCAACCCAAATATTTTTCGGATACATTTCAATAAAATTATCAATAATAAGTCTAATTTCTTTGCACTTATCAACGCTTAGGTAATTTTTAATTACATAATATCCATTTCGTTTTAAATCTTTTATTATTTGTTTATAGTTTTCACTGTTTTTTTTTTTGCTTAAAAAATTACTAAAATTGTTCTTTTTTTCAAAATAATTATATCTCTTAAATTTTATAAAATTATTGAAACCCTCTAAAAAACTTTTTAATCTATTATTCATTATTTAATTTAATAAAAAAAATTTTGCCATAATTAATATATACTAATTCAAACATATGCGATATTTAACTACCTATCTATGAAACCTGAGTTAACCATTATATTACTTTTGAAAGAAAGACAAAGTTATACATCTAGGTTTATAGAGTATTATTTAAAAAATAATTTAGGCTATAATTTGTTCATTTCTGATGGCAGTAAAAGGAAATTAGAACCTAAAATACTTAATAAAATAAAAAAAAATTCCAAGATTACTTATAGAAAGTTTAGAGAGGATAAGAATTACAAAATATATCATAAAAAAATTTTATTATCCTTGCAAATGGTCAAAACAAAGTTTGTTTGTTTTGCATGTAACGATGATTTTTTAATTTATCCCACTTTGTATAAATGTATGAGAATTTTGAAAAAAGATAAAAAGTTAAATGGTGCTGGTGGGACAATTTATAATTTTTCTCTTAAGAGAGATCTAAAATCCAATTTTTATTTATCAGATGTAAAACCTCTTTATTTAAGAAATAATTTTAATCAATCAAGCAAAATAACCAGGGTAAAATATTTTCTTAAAAATTTTAAGAGTACTATGCACTATATAATGAACAGAAAAAATTTAATTAAGTGTTATAAAGAGTCAAGCAAACATTTTCATTTTAATATTGAATTAAAAGACCACTTTATAGATTTAAATAATATTATCATAGGTGGTATAAAAATTATAAATTCACCAATATTGTTTCACGAAGCAATTCCAAACTCGGAGTCATCTAAAAGGCCTAATCTGATTATTAATAATTTAGGCAAAAAAAATTTTATTGAAGACGTAATAAAATTGTCCAAACTTATTTCAAATAAAATTAAAATGGATAATCTTGAATTGTTTAAAGAATATTATAGTAACTCTTTACATCCAATAATGAAAAATATTGAATTTAAAAGAGAGTTAGGTTCTAAAGAAATTCTTAACATGATAAATAAAAAAATAAATAGAAGACTATTTTTTAAGAAAAATAATTTTAAAAATAAAGTTGTTATCAACAAAAAAGTTAAAACAATTGTAAATGATATAAATAATTTTTTAATTAAAAATAAACATGAAATCTGAAAACTATTACCAAATTCTTGAAAAAAAAATTACAAAAAAAAAATGTTTAGTGGGAATTATTGGCGTGGGTTATGTAGGTCTTAATCTTCTAATTCAATTTAATAAAAATAAAATTAATACAATTGGCTTTGATACAAACATTAAAAAAATTAATATGCTAAAAAAAAATTTATCCCCAATAACCTATTTAAAAAAGAAAGATTTGAAATTTTCAAAAAATTTTAGTGAGTTTGATTCTAGCTACAAAAGAATTAATTTATGTGACGTTATAATTATATGTTTGCCAACTCCCGTAAAAAAAAATACACAACCTGATTTAAGTAATATTACAAATTTTATTAAAAAAATTAAAAGTAACATTTCAAAAGGTAAATTAATAATTCTTGAAAGCACGACTTATCCTGGAACAACTAGAGAAGAAATTGTAGAAAAATTCAAAGCAAAATTTTATTTAGGTGAAGAGATTTTTGTTGCATATTCCCCTGAAAGAGAAAATCCAGGAGGAAAAATTAAATTTGACAGTATTCCTAAAGTTTTATCTGGTTTTTCTAAAAGATGTACCAACTTATCTGAAAAACTCTACGATTTAATAGTAAAAAAAACCGTTAAAGCAAACTCTATTGAAGAAGCGGAAATGACAAAATTATTAGAGAATATTTATAGATCTGTAAATATTGGTCTTGTAAATGAGTTAAAAATTATTTGTAAATCTATGAATTTGAACATTAATGAAGTAATAAAATTAGCTTCTACTAAACCTTTTGGCTTTACAAAGTTCCTGCCTGGTCCGGGAATTGGAGGTCACTGTATACCGATAGATCCATACTATTTATACTGGCGTGCAAAAAAGTTTAATCAAAATTCTAAGTTCATAGAAATCGCAGGCAGAGTAAATATTGAAACGACTCTGTGGACTTTAAAAAATATAATTAAGATTTTGAAAAAATATAAGCTTAAAAATCCAAAAGTTTTAGTACTTGGTATTGCTTACAAAAAAAATATAGAAGATACAAGAGAGTCTGCAGGGGTTAAAATGATCAGCGAATTAATGAAAAAAAATATTAAAGTTGAATTTTCAGATCCCTTTGTGAAAAACGAAAAAGTTAATGGTGTAAAAAAAAAAAGTATAGATTTATATGATAAAAATATCAAAAAATTCGATTGTGTTGTTTTGGTAACAGACCATGACAAATTCAATTATAAAAAGATTATTAAAAATGCGAAAATTATTATTGACTGCAGAGGAAGATTAAATAGAAAACATGATTTCTACCAGTTATGATTTCTTATGTTAAATTCAATAAGCTTAGGCACAAGGCAATAGAAGATTTTATAAAAATTAATAAGAAAAAATTGAAGTATAAAAATTATGATCTTGAAGATATTCTTGTAAGATATTTGTGGATAAGGCTTACAAATACAGAAAATTTTTACAACATTTTTAATAAAAAAAATGAAAAATATCAGATAATAACTTGTGAAGATGAAATAGAATATTCTTTTTTTAAATATTTAAATAAAAAACATAATTTAAAAAAAAAAATTGTTAAAAAAAAAAACATCTTTTTTTCTATCATATCATACATAAAAAGTTACGATATTATAATTTTTATTCTCAACTTATTAAAAGTTAATAAAGTCAAAAGCAATTTTAAAGATATTGATGTTTTAGTTTACACAAATTCTGAGAGGAAATTTAACTTATTTTACAGGATTGCAAAAAAATGTCCAAAACTAAACTTTGGGGTAGTAAGAGATATTGAAAAATATCAAGAAAATAACAAAGATAATATTTTTTTTATTAATAAAAAAAACTTTTTTAATTTTGAGAAGAATATGAATTTTAATAGCGTTGAATATAAATTTTCTAATTTATTCAACGTCTATGAAAATATAATCAAATTTTATAAACCTAAAATTATAATTGTAATCGAAGGTGATTCAGTTGTTCACAGTGTATTAGCAGAAATAGCAAAAATAAGTGCTATAAAAATTTATTGTTTAGAATGGGGATTGGGACCTCCTTATCTAAATTTTAATAATTATGATAAGTTTGATTTTAAAAATTATTTTAAAAAATATATTTTTTTGTCTTGGGGAAAAAAAGTAGTAAAATATTTAAATTTAAGAAATCAGATTAAAAATTATAAAATTATAGGAAATCCTAATTTTTCTTTTAATCTTAAAAAAAATTCCTCAAAAGATATACTATTTGCTCTAGGCCCAATTTATGAATTTTTATGGCATTCAGAGGATGATATTAAAAAATTGTTACAATTTGCAAACTGGGTAGGAAAAAGATTTCCAAAAAAAAGAATTTATGTAAGGCCTCATAATCATATGAATCAAAAATATCTTAGTCTCATAAAAAATAATACTGGAAATTTAAACAATATAATAATCAACAAATTTGATGATGATTTTAAAAAAATTTTAGATAATATATCGATCGTTTGTACAATTTCCTCTACTCTTGCCTATGAATGTATAAGTTTTGGTAAGATACCCTTTTACATAAATTGCTATCCGAATGTGAGAAAAAATTATAAGGAAATTATTGAAAAAAAACTAGGAATTTTCTGTAATGACTATACTTCAGCTAAAAAAAAAATAATTGATCTGCTTAGTAATACAAAAACTTTTAATAATTTGAAAAAAAATATTAATAAAAGAAAAAAAGATTATATACTTTGCTCAGGTAATGACTCTATAAATCTTTTAAAAAAGGAAATTATAAAAAATTTTTAGTTATTTTTTCTAGAATAAAGTTTTTCTAAGTTTAGTAATTGCCAGACAAGATTGGAATTCACAACACTTTCATTTTTTCTAAAATTCAATAAAAAACTTTTTAACCTATTTTTGTTAACAAATCCTGAGGAATTGAAATTAGAGGACATCAACTTCTCATACATCCAATCAAAAAGTTTTGTTTTTAACCATTTAGTTTGTGGGTCTGATACATATTTTTTTTTTCTTCTCATAAATTTATTATTTTTTAATAAATTTAGATCTTCAAATAATTTAAAATAAACTTCTCTATAACCATGTCTGAGTACTCCATTTTTTATAAATCGATCATTTTTTTGATAGTAAAAATATTCAACAATATTATGATCCAAGATAGGTACTCTCAATTCTTTTCCGTGCGCCATTGATGCTCTATCACAACTTCTTAAAATTCTTGGTAACTTACAAAAAAATAAGTCTCTATAAATAATTTTTTTCAATAAAGTTTTTTTGTCATTTAAATTTTCTAAAATTTTTTTATAGATCTTTTTGTTTAAACTTTTATCAAAATTAAATAAATCATCATTACTTGAAACTGTTCCATCAGCTGAAATTCCTCCTCCTAAATAACTTTTAAAAGAATTCAAAAAAAATTTAAAAAATTCATAGAAATTCATATTTTCTTCCTTCAAAAAACTTTGAATTTCAAGATGTGTCTTTTTCAAATTAATTTTTTTTAAATTATCTAAAATAAATAATGGAAAAATATATTTGTATCCACCGGCAATATCATCACCTCCTTGTCCTTCTAATATTACTTTACAATCATTGTTATAGGATTTTTTAATCAGCAAATGTTTGGCGACAGTAACTAGCCCGGGCATCGGCTCATCTTGAAAATACGAAATATTATCAAAATTTTTAATTACGTCATCATGGGTTATTTCACACAAATTTATTTTCCAATTATAATATTTTGACATTTCATAAATTTCATCACTATGATTAAATTCTTTATCTTTAAAGTAATAGCTATTTGCAAAAATATTTTTTTGTCCTTTATTTATGTGGTTTAAAAAAGATATCATCAAATTTGAATCAATGCCGGAACTTATATTAAGACCAATTTTTGTATCTGATTTTTGTTGAAGGGAAAAACTATTGAAAAAATATTTCTTAATTAAATTAAAATCTTCATTATAATCTTTCTTATTATTTAAATCCCAATATTTTATCTTTTTTGAAACTTTAGTTTTTAAATCATAAACATGATAAGTTCCTTGACTAACTTGATTTATATCCTGAAAAAAAGTTTCCTCAGAAAAATCATAATAAGTGCTTTGTAAATAAAATTTTACTATCTTTTCATTGATTGTGATTTCATTAAAAATTTTTAAAATTCCTTTTATTTCTGATGAAAAAAAATAATTATTATTTTTTTTATAATAATATAATGGTTTGATTCCTAGTCTATCTCTAACACAGTAAACTTTACCTTTATTTTTATCAAAAAGGATAAACGCATAAATTCCATTAATTTCATTAAAAATTTTTTCCCCAGTTTTAACAAATAATTCTAATAATACTTCGGTATCACTATTTGAGAAAGTAGAAATTTTATATTTTTCTTTCAGTTCTTGAAAATTATAAATTTCACCATTGTAAATTATAAAATATCTTCCTGATTTATCTTTCATTGGCATATTACCTCTGCTAGATAAATCAAAAATACTCAATCTGCACGAGCCCATTATTATATTTTCATCATAAAGGAAACCTTCATGATCAGGTCCTCTATGTGAAATAGAACTAATCATATCCTTTATATTTTTTGGTTCTTTTTTATCTGGTCCAAAAATAGAGGCTAAACCACACATAATTTTTTTTTATTTTAACTTTATTTTTTTAATAACAGAGCCGTTTTTTGCGCTTAAAACAATCTTATCAATAACTTCCATATCCACATAACTGTCATATGCACTACAAAGAGGTTTTATTTTTTTATTTTGAAGACACAAAGTTGCATTTTTTGCTAATTTTAAAAATTGTTTTCTTGGTAATGATGCACAAATTTTTTGTGGATTTAAGCTCAATTCTTCAAAGCCTTCATGCTCAGGAGACTTTATGATTTTATATTTAAAAATTGATCTTCCAATTCCTGTAATTAATAATTTTCCTTTGGTTCCATAAATATGAAAATCAAATATATCGTATTTTTTAATATTTAATGACTGCATTGTAGCCTTAAGTCCATTTTTAAAAAATATTATTGCATCGTAGTTCTTATCATCTTTTGAGTGATAACCTTTAAAATTATTTGTATAACCACTCACTTTATTAACTTCACCCGCAATATCATTTAATAAAAATCTTAATGTATCAATCACATGGGTTCCGGTTGTTAGTAATCCATAAACATAATAAGATGAAACTTGAAGAATTTTTCCAATTTCCCCTTTTATAATTTTTTTTCTCAATTTAATGATTTCATCGTCAAATCTTCTTCTATGATTTACAATTATTTTTGCTTTTTTTGCTTTCATTAAATTTATAAGTTTTTTTGCTTGATAAAGATTGTTAGCTAATGGTTTTTCTAGGACAATTACTTTTACACCTAAATTAAGACAAAGTTTTGTCATTTTATAATGTGTATCTTTCCAAGTCGCTATTGACACTATTTTTGGCTTTATTTCTTTAATCATCTTAATTGGATTATCAAAGTATTTAATTTTTTTGTTTATTTTTTTTGAAAGAATAAAATTGTCAATTTTTTTATCGCAGATACCCAAAAGTTTTGTTTTCTTAAAAGACGTCCACATTCCTACATGCGATGCTGGTTTAATTCTTTTTTTGTCAAACTCATGTGTTAAGCCAATTCTACCGGCGCCAATTAAGCAGACAGGAATTTTATTTTTATTTTGCATAATTATATTTAAGTATTATATAGGTATGAATGCATCTTAACAAAAAAATAATTGCTTTTATTCCTGCACGAGGAGGATCAAAAGCAATTAAAAACAAAAATTTACAAAAAATCAACAAATCTACATTAATAGAAATAACTCTTAAAAAAGTAATTGCATCCAAAATTTTCGACAAAATTATTTTGTCCTCTGATAGTGATAAAATACTTAAAATAGGAAAAAAAATAAAAAATGTACAATCGGTAAAAAGGAAAAAAAAAATTTCAAAAGATAATTCAAAGACAGATCTTGCAGTAATTGATTATCTAAAAAATTTACAAGAAAACTTTAATTATTTGGTAATTTTACAAGTCACATCACCTTTAAGAAGAATATCGACCATAAGAAAATTTGTGAGATACTGTGTAAGAAAAAAACTCAAAAATTGCTTATCAGTATCTAAATTTAATGATCATATCAGCTTTAATAAAAAATATTTTAGAACCGAATTAAAAAATAATTCTAGAAGAAGACAATCTAGAAAAGATTACTATATTGAAAATGGTATGTTTTATTTTTTAGATATAAACTATTTTAGAAAAAAAAAGAAAATATCCTCTAATAAATGGAATTATTATGTTACAAATAAGTACGAGTCTATTGATATTAATGATTATGAAGACTTATTTATAACAAAGTTAATTTATAATAAATTTTAATGTTTAAAATTGGTAATAAAATAATTAGCCCCAATCATAAGCCATATATAATCGCTGAAGCTTGCATTAATCATGAGGGAAATATGAAACTTGCAAAA
Organism: uncultured Pelagibacteraceae bacterium; assembly: GCA_902626575.1. Lineage (GTDB taxonomy): Bacteria > Pseudomonadota > Alphaproteobacteria > Pelagibacterales > Pelagibacteraceae > Pelagibacter. The sequence continues at coordinate 55,230 of CACOFY010000004.1, forward strand.
AAAATGATTATATTGGCTGCTAAAGCAGGTGCATCGGCTATAAAATTTCAAATGCATGTTTTAGATGACGAAATGTTGAGGACGACACCAAAATCCTCAAACTTTGATGAGAGTTTGTATGACGCTTTAAATAGAACTAATTTTAATACCAAACAGCACATTTATTTAAAGAAATTTTGCAAAGTTAATAATATTGATTATCTTTGTACCCCTTTCTCGAGAAAATCAGCTGATATTCTTTTTCATGATGTAAAAGTTAAAGTATTCAAAATTGGATCGGGGGAATTAACTAACATACCACTTCAAAAATTCATAGCGCAAAAGAAATTGCCCACTATAATTTCAACTGGGATGTCAACACTGAAGGAAGTAAAGTATACTTTTGATCAGGTATATAAAATAAATAAAAAAATTATACTTACACAATGTACGTCTATATATCCATGTCCTTATGAATATTCAGATATAGGAGTAATAACTCAATATAGGAACAAATTTAGTGTGCCGATTGGACTCTCTGATCACACAGATTCTATATATACATCTTTAGGTGCTGTTGCCTTAGGAGCCTGTTTAATAGAAAAACATTTTACTTTAAATAAAAAATCTAAAGGACCTGATCATGCCTCATCGATTGAATTTGAGGAATTAAAAGAATTAGTTGATGGATCAAATACAATTTTTCTT
>CACOFY010000005.1 GCA_902626575.1 uncultured Pelagibacteraceae bacterium
TTTTTCTCCTCATCTTCAGAAATATCTTTTTTTTTAAGCAAATTTTTTAAATCATCATTTGCTTCTCTTCTTATATTTCTAATTGATATCTTGCATTTTTCACCCATTGATTTGATTATTTTTTTCATTTCACTACGTCTCTCCTCACTTAGATCAGGAATAGGTAGTCTAATTAGCTGTCCATCAATTTGAGGATTTAATCCTAGCTCAGATTTTTTTATTGCTGAGTCAATTAAGTTTACATTATTCAGATCCCAAACCTGAATATTTATTGTCCTTGGTTCCGGTGTTGTTATTGTTGCTAGTTGATTAATAGGCATCTTTTGCCCATAGACATCAACTTTGATGAGATCCAACATATTTGCATTAGCACGTCCAGTTCTTAAAGCACCAAGTTCTTTATTAAAGACATCTAAAGTCTTTTGCATTTTTTGATTATAAATTTCTTTCTTAAACATCTATTCTCCAATTTTTAGTCTGAAGAAATCATTTATTTTTAAGTCTGATATATTCAATTCTTTTAAAACATCTTTTACTTTTTTTTTTGGTTCCATAACCCATGGTTGACTTAATAAACTATTATCTTCTTTAAATTTATTTATTTTACCTAAGCTAATTTTTTTTATAATCTCATCAGGTTTTCCAGAATTTTTAAGTTCCTCAGTTACTAGCTCTTGTTCTTTGTCAATAATTGACTGAGGAATATCTTTAGATTCAAGTGCTATTGGACTAGAAGCTGCAATATGCATCGCAAGCTGTTTTCCAAAAATATTAATTTTTTCATTTTTTTCTTCTGTATTTATAGAGACTACAACTGCAAGTTTTGATAAATTATCTTTAACCACTGTATGCAAATAACTAAAATTTAGTGAATTATCATTCGATATTGTTTTAGCCCGACCTATTGTTATTTTTTCACCGATTTTAGCAATAATTGATACAAGATTATTTTCTACAGTATCTGTATTTTTCATTTTAACTTTTTTGATTTTTTCTACATCAGAGTTGTTCAATAAATTTATTTCACTTAATTCTTTTACAAAATTAATGAAATCTTCATTTTTTGCTACAAAGTCTGTTTCACAATTTACCTCTATTATCGAGAACTTTTTTTCATTACCACTCAAAGCAACCACTCCTTCTTTAGCCTCTCTAGACATTTTTTTTGATGCTTTTGAAACGCCTTTAACTCTCAATATTTCTATTGCTTTATCGATATCTCCACCCGACTCTTGTATTGCGGCATTACAATCTTTAAAACCTGCACCCGTAGATTGTCTCAATTGCTTTATCTTCTCAATGTCACTCATTTTAATTAGATTTTGGTTTTAGTGACGCTTTATTTTCTGGTTGTTTAAGGGTTTCTAGATCTTTTAATTTTTTTTCTTCGGCTGGTGATGGGGCTTCAAGTTTAGCACTTTCAATTGTTTCTTTTATCAGTTTACAATATAGATCAATTGATCTTCTTGCATCATCATTACCAGGAATTGGAAAATTTATACCATCTGGATCTGAATTTGTGTCTAATATAGCAATTATAGGTATATTTAATTTAATAGACTCTTTAATTGCCAATGACTCATAATTTGTATCAATAATAAATACTAAATCTGGGACTTTTTTCATGTCAGATATACCGCCAAGCGATCTTTGTAACTTATCACGCTGTATACTCATCTTTAAGAGCTCTTTTTTTGTAAATCCTCTATTTTCTGCAACTAAATCGGTATTTAATTTTTGTAATTTTTTAATTGAATTTGATATTGTGCCCCAATTTGTAAGCATTCCACCAAGCCATCTGTAATTAACATAATATTGGTTCGTTTCTTTTGCCAAATCTGCAATTGCTTCGGATGCTTGTTTTTTTGTTGAGATAAAAAGTATTTTTCCATTATTTTTAATTACTTCAAAAATTTTTTCCAAAGCAACTTTAGTAAGTTCTAAAGTTTGTGTTAAATCAATAATGTGAATTGAGTCTCTTTTTCCAAAGATATATCTTTTCATTTTTGGGTTCCATCTCAAGGTTTTATGACCAAGATGAACGCCAGCGTCTAATAATTGTTGTATACTTAGTTCAGGTAATTTCATAGTTTTTCCCGGTTATGCCTCCACAGTTATTTCCATTTAAGGACCGGAGGTTTTACAACCACTAACTGTGTGCGTGTTAATTTGGCCTTATTTACAATCTTATTTAAAATTTAACAAGTATTTTTTTAAAAAATATTGGTGGAAATACCTTGGTTTTTAAGCAGGTTTAGGTTTTTTCTATCAACTAACCTCCTATTTTTTAAATTAAATACTAACTTATTATCCTTATCTAGTATTTTAATGATGACTTGAGTTTGGCCATTTTTTTCTAATATTTTTTGAACATGATTTAAGTATTTCTCATCTTTAATAAGAATTTCTATGTTGTTTATAGGTTTTTCATAGAGATTTTTTAAAGATGCAACTTTTCTTACGTTAATACGCTTAAAACGATTATCATCTTCTAAATTATTTTTTGTAAGAGTTAAAATGATTGAATTACCCTCAATTAGTATATCTCTATTAGATTCTAAAACATCAGAAAAAAGAAAAAGCTCAAAAACTGATCCAAGATCTGTTAATTTAACTATTGCATAGGAATTCCCCTTTTGAGTTTTTTTTTCTTGGATCTTCAATATAGTAGCTGCAATATTAGCCTCTTTAATTTCATTATTATTAAAATCTATGTAACTAATTATATTGTAGTCCTCAAAACTATCTCTAAATTGATTTAATGGGTGATCAGATATAAAAAATCCTACAGCTTCAAATTCTTTAGATAATCTATCCTCGAATTTCCAGTCTTCAATTTTTTTTAATAAATCTTCTTCAATAATTTCCTCTTCTTCAAATAAATTAGTTTGATTTACTGATTTATTTTCAAAAATATTTTTTGATTTTAGGATTAAGCTCGGTATCGAGTCATATAAAGATTGTCTGTTATCTACAAGGTTATCAAAAGCTCCAGCTTTTACTAACCCTTCCAATTGAAGTTTATTAAGATTTTTAGGATTAATTCTTTCAATAAAATTGTTTATTGATTTAAATTCACCGTTTTTTTTTCTTTCTTCGACTATACTAGAGATTGCCTCAAAACCTACATTTTTTATAGCTCCTAATGCATAATAAAAATTCTCATTATCAGATCTAAAATCTGCGTAACATTTATTAATATTTGGTCTTACAACATTTATATCCAACCTATTCAATTCCTCGTAAAACTCTCCTAATTTTGATTGACTTGAAATGTCCATTGTCATTGATGCAGAGAAAAACTCATTTGGATAATAACATTTTAAAAAAGCTGTCTGATAAGCAATTATTGCATAAGCTGCGGCATGGCTTTTATTAAAACCATATTCGGCGAAAGGTTCTATTTTTAGAAAAATTCCCGCAGCAACATCTTTTTTAATACCATTTTTAACAGCTCCATCAATAAATCTCATTTTTTGTTTTTCTAATTCAGCTCTCTTTTTTTTTCCCATAGCTCTTCTTAATATATCTGCCTCACCAGCAGTAAAACCTGAGAGTTTTTGTGCTATTTGCATAACTTGCTCTTGGTATATTATTACACCATAAGTGGGTTTTAATATTTCTTCCAATAGTGGATGCAGATAATCGGGCTTTTGTTTACCATGTTTACAATCATTGTAAGTTGGAATATTACTCATTGGTCCAGGTCTATATAGTGCAACAAGAGCGATGATATCCTCTAAATGGTTAGGTTTCATTTTTATTAAAGCCTCCCTCATACCTGCACTTTCAAGCTGAAATAATCCAACGGTATTGCCAGTTGACAACATTTCAAAAACTTTTTGATCCTCAAAGTCAATATTCTCAATTGTAAAAGCTTTTAATTTTTTATTTATTAATTTTTGAGTTCTATTGATTACTGTTAATGTTTTAAGACCTAAAAAATCAAATTTAATAAGACCAGAATTTTCTGCTGAATACATATCAAATTGTGTAGATGGTAAAAGTAAATTGGTAGACATATCTTTGTATAAGGGAACAGTGTTAGTAAGTTTTTTATCAGCTATTACAACACCTGCAGCATGAGTAGCAAAGTTTCTATTCAAACCTTCTAGTTTCAAAGATAGGTCGATCAACTTTTTAACTCTTGTGTCTTCTTTAATGAGTTTAATTAGTCTTGGTTCATTATTAATGCACTCCGTTAAGGTTTGGGGTCGTGAGGGATCAAATGGTATCATTTTAGATATACTATCTACAAAACCATAAGAAAGACCTAAAACTCTACCAACGTCTCTTATTACCATTCTTGCTTTTAATTTTCCAAAAGTAACAATATGTGCAACGCTATCTTTATATTTTGAGTTTAAGTACTTAAAAACTAAATCTCTTTTTTCTTCACAAAAGTCTATATCAAAATCAGGCATAGATATTCTATCAGGGTTTAAAAATCTCTCAAATATCAAATTAAATTTTATTGGATCAACATCAGTTATAGATAGACACCATGCAACTAAAGAACCAGCACCAGAACCTCTGCCGGGACCCACTGGAATTTCATTATTTTTAGCCCATTTAATATAATCTGCAACGATAAGAAAATAACTAGAGTATTTCATTTCTATGATAATTTTAATTTCATGATCAAGTCTTTGTTTATATTTTTTAAATTCTTGATTTTGAAAAAGATTATTTTCATCAATTTTAAATATTTTTAAAAATTTTTCCTTTAATCCCAAATTTGAATCCTCAATAAGATTTTCATCTGCATTTCTACCTTTATCTGAACTTATATTTGGTAATACCGGCTTTGAAAAACTTGGCTTAAAATTACATTTGTATATTAAGTTATAATTATTTTCTAAAGCTTCGGGAAGATCAGAAAAAATTTTTTCCATTTCAATATCTGATTTAAAATAATGATTGTTGGAATATTTAACTCTATTTTTTTCGTTAAGATAAGTTTTATTTCCTATACAAATTAAAGCATCATGAGCATCATGCATATCCTTGCTTAAGTAAAAAACCTCATTTGTAGCAATAATCGGTATATCCATTTTTTTTGAAAGATTTAAATTAAATTGCTCGAAAGCTTTCTCATTTTCATCATCATGTCTTTGAATTTCTATATAAAAATTATTTTTGAATTTTTTTTTTAAGTTTGAGTAAATTTCCTCAATTTGTTCAATTCTACCCTTAACGAACAATTTTCCAATTAAACCATTTATAGTACCAGATAAGATTATAATATCATTAACAGTAGATAGTAGATCATTGAAATTACAATGAGGTTCGTCTTTATTGTTATTTTTCAAATATGAATTGGATGAAAACTCTATAATATTTTGATAACCTTTCTCTGAAGTTGCTATAAGAGGTAATAACCCAATAATATCTTTAAATTTAAAATTTATTTGAGTTCCAATTATTGGTTGGGTACCTGATTTGGATAAGTTTTCTGAAAATTCTAGCGCTCCACACAAATTTGATGTGTCTGAAAGACCTACACCCTTGATTTTATTTTTTTTACAAAATTCAGCTAATTCATTTATTTTTAATGCTCCTTCGCAAATTGAATATTGAGTATGAATTTTTATGTGATTGAAATTTTTATAATTGTCCATTGATTGATTTTATATTACCATCAATCATTTCTATTTTACAATCAGACATGTTTGCAAATTCTCTATTATGGGTTGCAAATATAATTATTCTATTTGATTTTTTTAAATTAATTAATACTTTGAAAACATTTTTAGCCGATGCAATATCTAAATTTCCAGTAGGTTCATCTGCTAATATTATTTTTGGTTTATTAATCAATGCTCTTGCGATAGCAACTCTTTGATTCTCTCCACCAGAAAGTTCTGATGGAAAATGATCAAATCTTTTTGATAGTCCCAAATTATTCATAATTTTTTTTGCATCTAAAAGTATCTGTCTTCTATTTTTGTTTAAAGCGAGTCCTGCAAGTGTAACATTTTCAATAGCAGTAAAATCATTCAGAAGATTATAATTTTGGTAAATTATTCCAATTAAGCTCGCTCTTAAAATATCATTTTCATTGTTATTTCCTATAATAATATTTTGATTATTAATTTTTATATGTCCAGAGGTTGGGCTATCGATTAAAGATAACATATTTAATAAAGTAGATTTACCTGATCCTGATGGACCAACGATTGAATAAATTTTTCCAAGATTAAATTCAAGATTTATATTTTTAAGTGCTCTAACTTTATTTTTTAAATCAAAAATTTTGTTTATTTTTTTTAATGTTATAAAACTACTCATACTTTAATGCCTTGATTGGATCTAGTTTTGACGCTTTCTTTGCCGGAAATATTGATACAATAGTAGTTGCTAAAATCGAGCAAAAGGAAATTAATATTATGGATTGAATATTTATTTCGGAGGGCATTTTACTTAAAAAATAAATTTCTTCTGGAAATAGAGAAATATCAAATATTTGGCTTAGAAAAGTTCTTATGTTCTCTATATATATTGAAAATAATACTCCAATTATAACTCCGAATATTGTAGCGGTTAAACCAATATAAAAACCAATTAAAAAAAAAATTTTATATATTGATTTATTTAAAACACCGATAGATTTTAATATAGCAATATCCTTGGTTTTATTTTTTACTAAAATTGTTAGACCGGATATTATATTAAATGCTGCAACAATTATTATTAAAGAAAGTATAATAAACATGACATTTCTTTCAACTTTGAGAGCTGAAAAAAGTGACCTATTTAGGTCTGCCCATGTATAAATAAGGTTTTTAGTAAATACTTTTTGAAATTCTATTTTTGCATTTTCAATTTCTAAAGGTGATTTAAGGTAAACTTCTATATTACGATTTGTTGTATCCTGATTAAGTAAATTTGCTAAAGAGTTAATATTTACAAAAGCAACATTTTGATCAAATTCAAGTAAGCCGCTATCAAATATATATGAAATTTTATAAACTTCTTGCTTTGGTAAATTACCTATAATTGTATCCTCACCAATTGGTGACATCAAAAGAACATTGTCTCCAACATTAAGTCCCAAATCAAAACTGAGCTCTTTACCAATTGATATATTATTTTTATCAAAAATTTTATTATTTTTACTAAAATCAATATTTTTAAAAATCTCTAACTTTTTAAAATCATTGACTTTATAGCCCCTTAGGGAGAGACCTTTTGTAAAATTTTTATTGATTAAAACAACCTCACCCATAGACGATTCCAAAGTACTTGATGAAAGATTTTTAATATTTTTTGAATTTGTAAGTTTTAAATCATTTTTTATATCATTACTTTGAATAATTATATGTGAGTTAAATCCAACTATTTTATCAACAAGTTCTGCTCGAAACCCATTCATAACAGACATCACAATAATTAATACTGCTACACCCAAAGATATACCAATAAATGAAAAAATAGATATTACATTTAAAAAACCGTCTTTTTTTTTGGTTTTTAAATATCTAAATACAATCTGTCTTTCGAGTTGTGATATCAATTTAGTTCTTATTAATTTTAATTTGTTCTATTATTTTATCAATTGGTAAGCTTTTAGGCTCCTGACCAACTTCTCTAAATTCAAAGTTTGTGCCATCATTTTTATTTCCAATCATAATTTGAAATGGAATTCCAATTAAATTGAATTTTTTTATTTTAGATGAAAAATTATCATCTGTATCATCTATAATAAATTCAATGTTATTTTTACTTAATTCATTTGAAAGATTAATTGCCTTTTCCAAATTGCTTTTATCATTTTTATTAATTAAAGGTATGATTGCACACTCATAAGGTGCAACAGAAATTGGCCATTTCATAATTTCATTTTTGTCGTCAAATTTAGCTTCTATAATTGCACCAACCAATCTTGATACACCTACACCATATGACCCCATTTTAACAAATTCTTTCTTGCCTTGTAAGTCAACAGATGCATTCATAGGTTTTGAATACTTGTCACCAAAATAAAATATATGACCAACTTCGATTCCTTTGGTATTTAACCTATGTTCTTTTGGAACCTTGTTATCAAATTCTTTTTTGTTATATTTTTCATCTGTAACAGCATAAAACTTTTCAAATTTTTCTCTCAATTCAGATAGTGATTTTTTATTAAGTTTCGTATTATCGCTTTGAACATCAAAGATTCTTTTATCTGTATAAATTTTACTTTCACCTGTTTCGGCAAGGATAATAAATTCGTGGGAAAGATTCCCACCTATTGGTCCAGTATCGGCGGCCATCGGTATAGCTGATAACTCTAATCTTTTAAAGGTTCTTAAATAAGACAGAAAAAATTTATTGTACGAAAATAATGCTTCCTCATCACTTATATCAAATGAGTATGCATCTTTCATATAAAATTCTCTACATCTCATAATTCCAAATCGTGGCCTTAATTCATCTCTAAATTTCCATTGTATATGGTATAAAAGTTGAGGCAAAGATTTATACGACTTTATTGAGTTTCTAAAAATATCTGTAATGAGTTCCTCGTTTGTTGGTCCGTATAACATTTCTCTATTTTGTCTATCTGTAATTCTTAACATTTCTTCGCCGTAATCCTCATACCTTCCACTTTCTTTCCAAATTTCACTTGACTGTATCGTTGGCATTAGCATTTCTTGTACACCAATATTATCCTGTTCTTCTCTTACAATTTGCTCAATTTTTTTCATTACTTTAAATCCTAATGGTAGCCAAGAATATATTCCTGAAGCTGATTGCTTAATCATACCAATGCGTAACATTAGTTGATGCGATTTAATTTTGGCTTCTGTTGGATTATTTTTTAAAATTGGTATCAGTGATTTTGAAAAATACATTAGCTTATTAGGTTTCTTATATTTAAATATTCATATTTTACTAACAAAAATATAATTATAAAAATTATAGAGGTAATTAAAGTAGAATAAACAAACTTTTTTATTATTTTGGGGTTTTCTGGAGCTCCAGAGTCAATTCCTATGATATTTTGTTTTTTTTCTCTATTTACATCTATTGGTAGTAAAGCAAAAAATACTATCCACCATATTAATACATATATTATTAGGGAACCTGTTAAACTCAATTATATTCTCACTAAATTAATATTTGTTAAAGGTTTTTTTCCTGTTTTATCTCTTGAGTATTTTTTACAAATACTCTTGAGTGTGTCTATTAAATTTGCTTCTTGTTTGGTATTATTTAAGGAAAAAGTTTTAGTAACTTTTTCAATTTCTTCCTCTAAACCATATGTAAATCCACTATCTTCATTAAGTGGTAGACCTTTATATGAAAGAATTGGCTTTTGATGAATATTTCCCTTTTGTGTAATGAGAATTGTTACCTCCAAAAAACCGTTAATAGATAAATTTTTTCTCTCTTTAATCGATTTAGAATCTTCCTCTACACTCATTTTTCCATCTAAAAAAAGTTTTCCACTTGGCGCCTTATCGTAAACTTCTGGAGCTGTACCCGGAGAAAGTTTAACTATATCTCCATTCTCTACTTGTACCGGACAAGCAACCTGCATTTCTTTAGCAAAATTAATATGTTCTATCATATGACGATGTTCTCCATGAACTGGTATTACACATTTTGGTTTTACCCAACTATACATTTCTTTTAAATCTTCTCTATTAGGATGACCTGATACGTGAACAAATTCGTTGTCTTCTGAGATTACCTCAATACCTTCTCTCACTAGCTGATTATGTAATTTATAAAGTTTTTTTTCATTTCCGGGTATAATTTTTGATGAAAATATTACTGTATCTCCTTTTTCAATAAATACATCTGGATGAGTATAATTTGATATTCTTGTCATGGCTCCCATAGGCTCTCCTTGACTTCCTGTACACAAATAAACAATTTTGTCTCTAGATATATTTTTTGCATCTCTAGAGTCGATGGGTTCAATAGTATTTTCTAAATATCCACACATTCTTGCAGCTTTATAAATTCTATGCATGGATCTTCCAACTAATGATATTTGCCTACCAGTTTTTTCAGCACAAAAGAATATTGTCTCCATACGAGCTACATTTGAGGCAAATGATGTTACAATTATTCTTTTTTTTAATCTTTGCATAATGTTAAGAATACTTTTTCTAACATCCATTTCTGATCCTGACTTTCCAACACTAAAAACATTTGTTGAGTCGCAAATCATTGCTAAAACACCATCATCACCAATTTCTTTTAACCTTTTTGAATTTATATCACCTCCAATCAACGGATTAGGATCTACCTTCCAATCTCCTGTGTGTAAGATGTTACCTGCAGGAGTTTCAATTCTTAAACCATTTGGTTCTAAAATTGAGTGCGTAAGTGTTATAAACTCTATTTTGAATGGATTTAATTCTAATGTACTATTAAGCTCTTTTATTTTTAAAAATGGACTTATATCTATTTTTTTTTCTTTAAATTTTTCTGAAATTAAAACACTTGTAAATGGGGTTGCATATATATTACATTTTAGCTTTGGCCAAATATGTGCGATAGCACCAATATGATCTTCATGTGCATGTGTTAAGACAATTCCTAATAAATCATCTTTTTTATCAACAATAAAGCCTGGATCAGGATATATTAAATCTATACCCGGAACACTATCATCTGCAAATGTAACTCCAATATCAACAATTATCCATTTCCGATTATCGGGTTTTCCGTAAGCAAAAAGGTTCATGTTCATACCAATTTCACCAGATCCTCCTAATGGACAAAATAATAGCTCTTCTTTCATATTTTTAATTTTAAAATTACTTTTTTTAAACCATTTATAGTTAAATCTTTTTTTATTAATGGTTTGCCTTTTAAAGAATTTTTAAAAAGATGAGATAAACCACCTGTAAGAATTACTCTAAATTGTTTTTGTGTATTTTTTTTAATCAATTTAATTATATTGTCAATTAGACCTGAGTATCCCCAAAAAAAACCTGATTTAACAGCATCAGACGTATTTTTTCCAATAATATTAGAGGTTTTATTTAACTTTATTCTAGGGATCAAAGAAGCTTTGTTAATTAAATTTTCTAAAGAAAGATTAACACCTGGGGCTATAATTCCTCCTAAATAAATATTATTAGTTATGACATCAAAAGTTGTCGCAGTTCCAAAATCTATTACTATATAATTTTTATTTTTTTTCATAATACCAATAGCATTTGCTAGTCTATCAGATCCAACTTGTTTTCTGTTTACCCTTAATTTTATTAGATTTTTTAAATTAATCTGTTTTAATTCAATAACACTTACTTTTTTAATCTCTTTATTTAAAAATTCTTTAATTAAAAAAAATGATTTTGGAACAACACTGCTAAATATAATTTTTTTAACCTTCGATCTTTTACTTATCAAAAATCGCATATTTGAATGGAGATATCTTCTACTTATCTTAATTGATGGAAGGTTCCATTTTTTTTTAATTTTAAAATTTTGATCAAATAAAAAAATTTTGGTTTCTGTATTCCCAATATCACCTATTAAATACATTTGTAAAATCCTATATTTTTTTCAAATATTTTTTGTAGATTTTTAATAACAGTTATTTTATCAATTTTTTTTATAGTATGCTCATTTAAAAATGTTGTTTTATATTTATTAATCCTCGGAGATTTTTTTATATTAATTCCAATTCCAACAATCATAAGTTTTTTAAGTTTAAAAAAAATTACCTCTTGAAGTATCCCACAGATTTTTTTTTCATTAACAAGTATGTCATTTGGGTGTTTTATTGTTAATTTTTTTTTTATGTATTTTTGTATTACTCTTTTTATTATTTTTAAGTTAAATTTGGTAAATTCAGAAATTTTTCTTTTTTTGTTGATTTCGAAAAAAATTGTCATGAACAAATTTCCCTTTAATGAAATCCATTTATTCCCATGCTGTCCTCTACCATCGGTCTGTTCCTCAGTAATTATAATGCCTTTATTTAAGCCTCTTTTGATCATTTTAATTGCTTGATCATTAGTGCTTTTAATTTTTTTAAAATAATATTTCTTAATTACCATTAAATAATATTAATTTTTGAGATTATTCCTAAAAGGCTATTTGGATATGTGAAGTAAAAAACTAAAAAAATAGTAGACACAATCAATGATATTCTTAATCCTAAACTATGATTGGAGTCATACTTTTCTTTGCTTGGATCAAAATATATAATTTTAATTATTCTCAAATAATAAAAAGCCGCTACAACTGTTGATAATAAACCGATTATTGCTAGAAAAAACATTGATTGCTCTATTACTGCTATAAAAATATAAAATTTTGCAAAGAATCCTGCTAATGGTGGAATTCCAGCTAATGAAAATAATATGACTAACAAAGATAGTGATAAAATCGGGTGATTTTTAGAAAGACCAGACAGATCCTCAATATTCTCGAAATATTCATTATTTCTTTTTAACATAAATAAACAGCAAAACAGTGCTAGATTCATAATTACATAAATTGTTATATAAATTATTGAACTTTGTGCACCTTCACTACTTCCTGTAGCAATCCCTGCAAGTGAATAGCCCATATGCCCTATTGAACTGTAAGCTATAAGTCTTTTCAAATTTTTTTGGCCAATTGCAGCTACAGCTCCAAAAATCATTGAGGCTATTGAAATAAATATTATTATCATTTGCCATTGTTCAATCATATTAACAAAGGGTACGTATAAAAATCTTATAAATACACATGTGGCTGCTATTTTTGGTACTAAAGCAAAAAATAATGTAACAGATGTTGGTGAACCTTGGTAGACGTCAGGTGCCCACATATGAAATGGCACGGCTGAAATTTTAAATGCTAAACCAACCAATATAAAAACGATTCCAAATGTTAAACCATAAGGAACTTGGTTTGTGTTGTTCGCTATTTCATTAAAATTTGTTGAACCTGTAAAACCATATATTAATGAACAGCCATAAAGTAATAAACCAGAGGATAATGCGCTCAATACAAAGTATTTTAACCCCGACTCAGAAGATAAAACGTTATCTCTATTAAAGGCAGCAAGAACATATAGAGCAAGAGATTGAAGTTCCAGGCCAATATAAAAAACAATCAAATCATTTGAGCTTATCATAACCATCATGCCAAGTATCGAGCAAAGAATTAAAATTGGATATTCGATTTGGTAGATTTTTAAACTCTTCAAAAAATCTGTCGAAATAGATAAAACAAAAATTGCTGATATAGCTGTCAATATTTTCATAAAATTTGCTACATCATCTATCACATAGCTACTGTTGAAAATTAAAATTTTATTTACTGAAGATAAATTTAAAATTAAAGCTGCAAGAATAAATAAAGTTAATATTGATAAATTAAATATAAGATTAGAACTATTTTTTTTAAAAACCCCAATCATTAATAAAGACATTATAGATAGTGATAAGAATATTTCCGGTAATATGAGATTTAAATCAATATTCATTTGCTCATTACAATATTATTTGATAAATTTGAATTATACGTGTCAATTAAATTATTAATTGAAACCTCCATGGTATTAATTAAAGGTTCAGGATAAAAACCAAAAAATATAATTGGTACTGCTAAACTCCAAAGAATTAATATCTCATGCTTATTTAAATCTAGCATTTTTGTAACTTCCTGATTTTTTATTTTTCCAAATATAACTCTTTTATATAACCAAAGTATATATGCAGCGCCTAAAATTACACCAACACTTGCAACCGTTGCTACCAAAAAGTTTTTTTTGAAAGCTCCCATTAAAATTAAAAACTCGCCGATAAAACCACTTGTACCAGGAAGGCTTAAAGAACCTAAAGCAAATATCATAAAAACAATTGCATATTTTGGCATTATTGATACCAAGCCACCATAATCTTTTATCAATCTTGTATGCATTCTTTCATACACGACACCTACACAAAGAAATAAAGCTGCTGATACTAATCCATGACTTACCATTTGAAAAATGCTTCCTTCTAAACCTTGTTGAGTAATCGTGAATATGCCTAATGTAACAAAACCCATGTGTGCTACTGAAGAATAAGCAATTAATTTTTTCATATCTTCCTGCATTAGAGCTACCAATGATGTATAAATTATAGCTATCAAACTTAAGATGTATACTAATGGTACAAAATATTCTGACCCAATTGGAAATAATCCAATTGAAAATCTTATAAATCCATAGCCTGCCATTTTTAGAAGAATTGCAGCTAATATAACAGATCCAGCTGTCGGTGCCTCAACATGAGCATCGGGTAACCATGTATGCACGGGCCACATTGGAGTTTTAACAGCAAATGAACTAAAAAAAGCAAGCCATAATAAATTTTGGTATTTTGCATCAATACCAATTTCATAAAGTTTCTCGACATCTGTTGTACCTGTTAGCCAATAAATAGATATTATTGCTACTAACATCAAAACAGATCCTAAAAGTGTAAACAAAAAAAACTTAAAAGCAGAATACACTCGTCTCTCACCACCCCAAATACCTATTATTAGAAACATTGGTATTAATCCACCTTCAAAGAATAAATAAAAAATTACTAAGTCAAGAGAGCAGAAAACTCCGATCATTAAAGTTTCAAGAAGTAAAATCGATATTAAAAAATCTTTTAGACGTGACTTAATAGTTTTATTGACTGATATAACACATATAGGTGTTATAAATGTAGTTAAAATAATAAATAAAATAGAAATACCATCAACACCTACTTTGTAATTTATAAAGCCAGGGATCCATTCTCTAGTTTCTACAAATTGAAAATCTGATGTTGATTGATCAAAAATTAACCACAAATATATAGAGAGAAAAAAATTCGCTATAGTTATAAATAATGCAACATATTTGCTACTATTATATTTTTCATTTTTAGATCTAGAAAAGAAGATAAATATTGCTCCAATTGTAGGTAGAAGTATTAAAGACGATAAAATCGGTATATTCATTATTTTACAATTAAAATTGTTAATAAAATTGAAAACCCTATTAGCATCACAAAAGCATATTGATATACATAACCAGTTTGAAATTTGACAGCTTTATTTGATAAAAATTTTATTACATTTGAAATACCGTCAGGTCCAAATTTATCTATTACAGCTCCATCAATTTTTTTCCAAAAGAATTTTCCGATAAATTTAAAAAATCTTACAAATAAAAAATCATATAACTCATCAAAATACCATTTATTTTTTAGAAATTGGTAGAGTGGTTGATTCGTAGAAATGAAATTTGTTAGGAAATCTTTATTTTTAACAAATAAAATAAATGAAAACGGAATTGTTAAGACAACTAATATTGGTGTAAGCAAAATAAACCATTTGGGTGGATGATTTTGACTTAAGGGCTCTAAAAAAAAAATAGAGTTTCCCCAAAAATTGGTTGAACTATTATAGCCTATAAAAAGCTCTTTAAATGAGTAACCTGAGCCAATTGCACCTAAAGCTAAAATAAATAAAGGCACAATCATCACTAAAGGCGACTCATGTATCTCATCTATTTTTATATCTTTATTTTCATAAGTTCCGTGAAATGTTTTAAATATCAGTCTCCAAGAGTAAATAGATGTCAATAAAGCTGTAAGTATTCCAATTGTTGCTGCATAATATCCAACATTACTCCCACTTAGATAAGCAGACTCAATAATTGCGTCTTTTGAATAAAATCCTGACAAAAAAGGAAATCCTGTTAATGCTAATGTCCCAACAATCATTAAAGAGTATGTTACAGGCAACTTTTTCCATACACCTCCCATAAAGTTTATATTTTGTTCATCTTTAAAAGAATGAATAACTGAACCTGATCCTAAAAATAATAAAGCTTTAAAGAAAGCGTGTGTAAATAGGTGAAACATAGCAACATTATATGCACCAACACCAGCAGCAAAGAACATATAACCTAATTGACTACAGGTTGAATAAGCAATTATTTTTTTTATATCATCTTGAACTAAAGCTATACTTGCTGCAAAAATTGCGGTTGTCATACCAATTATAGTTATAAATGCCAAAATTAATTCGGAATATTCGTAAATTGGTGAACATCTAACAACTAAAAAAACACCAGCTGTTACCATTGTGGCTGCATGTATAAGTGCAGATACGGGTGTCGGCCCTTCCATGGCATCGGGTAACCAAGTATGTAAGAAAATTTGGGCGGATTTACCCATTGCTCCAATGAATAGTAACAAACATATTAAGTCTACTGCATTAAAATTTACCCCTAAAAAATTAATACTTGTTTTGTCAATTTGCGGAATTTGATCAAATACAACATCAAAATTTACAGTACCAAAATAATAAAAAATTAAGAAAACACCTAAAGCAAGACCAAAATCACCTACTCTATTTACTAAAAAAGCTTTTATTGCTGCATTATTCGCAGTTTCTTTTTTGAACCAAAATCCAATCAGTAAATAAGAACATAAACCTACTCCTTCCCAACCAAAAAATAATTGTAAAAAATTGTCTGCAGTAACAAGTGCTAGCATTGAAAATGTAAATAAGGATAAATAACACATAAACCTCGGTTTATTTGGGTCATGAGACATGTAACCAATGGAGTAAATATGAACTAATGATGATACAAAAGTAACAACCACCAGCATTACTGATGACAAAGCATCAATTTTTATGGACCAATTTACATCTAGAGTACCAGAGTAAATCCATTTAAATAATACTATATTATTTTCATACCCCTTAAAGATAACATTATAAAAAATAATAATAGATAAAATTGCTGCCGTTGTTGTAAATAGGCTAGTTAGAATTTCTGAAGATCTATCTCCAATTTTATTTCCAAAAAAACCAGATATGATTGCACCTATCAATGGTAAAAATAATATTAGGTATTCCATTTTAACCTTTTAATTTATCTATTTCCTCTACACGTATAGTTCCAGCGTTTCTGTAGTATACAACTATAATTGCAAGTCCTATTGCTGCTTCTGCTGCTGCAACAGTCAGGATAAATAATGTAAATATCTGACCACTCAAATCATTAATAAAAATTGAGAATGAAACAAGATTTATATTTACTGATAGCAAAATTAGTTCAATACTCATTAAAATCACAATAATATTTTTTCTATTTAAAAAAATTCCAACTACTCCAATAGTAAATATAACTGCTCCAAGTGTTAAATAATGACCAAGACCAATTTCAAACATCAATTTTTACTCCTTTGTTTTTCTCAACATCTACTAGATTTACGCCATCACTTTTTTCTCTTGAAATTTGACTAAAATAACTTTGCCTTTTTAAACCTTCTCTTTTTCTATAAGTTAAAATAATTGCTCCAATCATGGCAACTAACAGGATCATACCAGAGAGCTGAAATAAATGTATATAATCTGTATATAGAACATATCCTATTGAATGAGTGTTTGAGACCTCACTTATTTTTAAAGATATACTATTTATTAAATCAGGCTTATATTTCCAGCCACCAACTACTATTACTAATTCAAAAAAAATAATTAAACTTACTAGTAGTCCGATTGGTATATGTCTTGATCCATGAGTTGATTTAAAAAATGTATTTTTTTGATGTGCTACATTTAACATCATCACAACAAATAAAAATAATACTGCAACAGCACCAACATATACAATAAGCATAATCATTCCCAAAAACTCTGCACCAATCATAATGAATAAACATGAAATGCTAATAAAATCTAAAATTAAAAAAAAAACTGAGTGAACTGTATTTTTTGAAACAGTTACCATAATTGCTGAAATAACGGCTATAAAAGAAAATATATAAAAAAAAATTGCGTGAGCTATCATTATCTATAGGGATTATCAGCCTTAATGTTTGCCGCTAATACACTCTCCCAACGATCTCCGTTTTCTAACAATTTTTCCTTATTATAATATAGTTCCTCTCTTGTTTCTGTAGCAAATTCAAAATTTGGTCCTTGAACAATCGCATCAACAGGGCACGACTCTTCACATAAACCGCAATAAATACATTTTAACATGTCAATATCATACCTGGTAGTCTTTCTACTTCCGTCGACTCTTTCGGTTGACTCGATAGTTATGGCTTGAGCTGGACAAACTGCTTCGCATAATTTGCAAGCAATACATCTTTCCTCACCATTAGGATATCTTCTTAAAGCATGCTCCCCCCGAAACCTTGGGCTTATTTTTCCTTTTTCAAAAGGATAATTGATTGTTTTTTTCTCTTTAAATAATTCTTTAACAGCCATTGATAGACCGGTAATGAAGTCAACCATAAATACTGTTTTAAATATTCTTCCTAATTTCATAATTAAACCGTCGGTAATAAATCGAAATACATTAAATACCCTGCAGTTAAAACCACCCAAATTAATGAAAATGGAAGGAATATTTTCCAACCTAACTTCATTAATTGATCATATCTATATCTTGGTACGATAGCTTTAACTAGTGCAAATAATATAAATAAAAAGAGAATTTTGAGAATTAACCATAAAGGACTGGGTACTATATTGAATGGGTACATATTTATTGGAGATAACCATCCACCTAAAAATAATATAGAACCTAATGCACACATTAAAAGTATATTTGCATATTCCCCCAACCAAAACATTGCATACATCATTCCTGAGTATTCTGTTTGGTAACCTGCTACAAGTTCTGCCTCAGCCTCAGGTAAATCAAATGGAGGTCTGTTTGTTTCTGCAAGTGCTGATATAAAAAAAATCACGAACATTGGAAACAAAGGTATGACAAACCAAATTTTTTCTTGAGCTAAAACAATGTCACTTAAATTTAGGGACCCAACACATAACAATACGTTAATTATTATAACACCAATCGATACCTCATAAGATACCATCTGTGCTGCTGATCTTATTGAGCCTAAAAAAGGATACTTTGAATTTGAGGCCCAACCTCCCATAATTATTCCATAAACACCAAGTGAGGAAACAGCAAAGATATATAATATTCCGACATTAATATCTGCTAAAACAAATTCATCACTAAAAGGTATTACTGCCCAAGCTATAAGTGCCAAAGTCATTGTAACAATTGGTGCTAATATGAAGATTACTTTATTTGAGCTTGCAGGTATTATTATTTCCTTAAATATATATTTAAGAGCATCTGCTAGTGATTGTAGTAGTCCAAACGGACCAACTACATTAGGACCTCTTCTTTTTTGAACAAATGCCCACACTCTTCTGTCTAGCCAAACAATCATTGCTACGGTAACTAGAACTGGAATCAATAAAAATAAAATTTTGTAAATTTCAGAGGCTAAAATTATAAAATAATCTTGCATCTATCCTTCTGTGCCTGTTTTTTTTAGATTAGTTTTAATACTTCTACACTCTGACATTGTTTTTGACGCTCTAGCTATAACATTTGAGTAATAGTAATCTATTGGATTAATTATTATTTTTTCATCTATATAATCTACAGAGGAAAAGTTTTTTGATTTAATTTTCTTTTGATTTAAATCTAAATAGTTAAGAAGATTATCAATAAGTTCGTCCTTATTTTGAAATAGTTTTTTTCTCTTCAAAAGTTCAGACAATTCATTTAAAACTTTATAATCTTCTTTTGCTTCACCTGGCGGGAATGATGCTCTATAAGCTTTCTGTAATTTTCCCTCTAAATTTGTAAAAAATCCGTCTTGTTCTGTATAAGTAGCACCTGGAAGAATTACATCTGCAATTTCAGCACCATTATCTCCATGACTTCCAATGTAAACTATAAATTCATCTTTTTTTTTAAATTTAAGGTTATCTTGACCAATCAAAAATACTATTTCAAAATCATTTTCTTGTAATTTTTTTAATATTAGATTTTCCTCATTGTTCACTAAGTTTAGATCATAACTACCTACAGATGATGCATTAACTGGGAGTATATTAAGTGGATTCCATTCATCTGTGATTTTTTTATTATCAATCAAAAATTTTTTCATATTTTCAAATATAAATTTTCCAGATTTTGAATTTAAAGCTGATTTTCCAATAATTACCAAAGGTTTTTTGGAGTCTAAAATTTTTTTACTTATTTCAGATTTATTTTCATATATTTCTCTAATAATTTTTGTTTCTGCTAAAAGTTTTTTATATGGATATGTTTGATCTCCTATATCACCAAATGAATAGATTTCTGTTTTGTTTGCTACATAATTTTTTCTAATTCTTGCATTTAATATTGTCGCTTCAAGTCTTGGATTTGCTCCAATCAATAGAATAAAATCTGTTTCCTCTATACCGTTAATTTGACTATTAAATAAATAATTAGTCCTCTCTTCAGTATTAATGTAAGTATTATCATCTCTTGCTTCTAAGTTTTTTGATTTAATTATTTTTTCAAAAAACTCTTTTGTCACAAACATTGTTTCCATATTGGTTAGATCTCCAACAAATCCTGCAATTTTATCAGATGAAGTAATTTTAATTTTTTCTGCGATGATTTCATAAGCTTCTTTCCAAGAAATTTTTTTAAATTCATTATTAATTTTTTTTAAAGGGTGATCTAATCTTTGACTTTTTAAACCATCACATGCATAACGTGTTTTATCAGAAATCCATTCTTCATTTATTTCCTCATTTATTCTCGGTAATACCCTTTTCACTTCCCATCCGTAAGTATCTACCCTAATGTTTGATCCTACTGCATCCATAACATCTATGGTTTCAGTTTTTTTTAATTCCCAAGGTCTTGCTTCAAATACATAAGGTTTAGATGTTAGTGCTCCAACAGGGCAAAGATCGATTACGTTTCCAGAGAGTTCAGACTCCATTGCTTTTTCGAGGTAAGTAGTAATTTGCATATCTTCACCTCTTCCTATTGCTCCAAGTTCAGGAATGCCGGCTACCTCTGTAGCAAACCTTACACATCTTGTGCAATGAATACATCTTGTCATTTGTGTCTTAATAAGAGGACCCATATATTTTTCAGGAACAAATCTTTTGTTTTCTTTAAATCTTGACTTGTCAATTCCATAATACATTGACTGATCTTGTAGATCACACTCCCCACCCTGATCACACACCGGACAGTCTAATGGATGATTTGCTAGCAAGAACTCCATTACACCTTTTCTTGCTTTTTCCACCAGAGGTGTATTTGTTTTAATGTTCATTCCTTCTGCAGCGGGCATCGCGCAAGAAGCAATCGGTTTTGGTGATTTTTCCATCTCTACTAAACACATTCGACAATTACCTGCTATTGACAGTTTTTCATGATAACAGAATCTAGGTATTTCTACCCCAGCTTGTTCACATGCCTGTAAAACCGTTAAGCCTTCTTCTATCTCGATATCTTTGTCATTAACTTTTAATTTCAGCATTGTCTTTCTCTAATAAATGTTGATCAACAAGGTACGGAATTTTATTATCTTTATTTACAAGTGGATTAAAATTATTTCTTTTTATAATTTCTTTTTTGAAATGTCTTAACAAACCTTGGACAGGCCAAGATGAGCCCTCTCCAAAAGCACAAATTGTATGTCCTTCAATTTGTTTTGTGACGTCCATAAGCATGTCAACTTCCTCTCTTGATGCTTCACCTTTTGCCATTCTCTCAAGCATTCTCCACATCCAGCCAGACCCCTCTCTGCATGGAGTACACTGTCCACAACTCTCATGTTTATAAAACCTTGCAATTCTAGCCATACATTGAATAATGTCTTGGTCTTTATTGATAACAACAATTCCAGCTGTTCCTAGGCCACTTTTTTGTTCAACTAAAGAGTCAAAATCCATTTTAATTGTCTCACAAATTTCTTTTGGAAGCATAGGCATTGAGGAACCACCAGGTATTATAGCTTTAAGATTTTCCCAACCACCAATAACACCACCGGCATGTTTTTCTATTAGTTCTTTCAATGGAATACCCATTTCCTCTTCTACGTTACAAGGTCTATTCACATTTCCAGAAATACAGAAAATTTTAGTACCAGTATTTTTTGGTTTACCTAAACTTGAAAACCATTTTGCACCTCTTTTTAATATTGTTGGGACTACAGCGATCGTCTCGACATTATTTATAATTGTTGGGCATCCATAAAGTCCAATGAGTGCTGGGAAAGGAGGTTTAAGTCTTGGTTGACCTTTTTTACCTTCTAAACTTTCAAGCAGAGCCGTTTCCTCACCACATATATATGCTCCTGCTCCATAATGTATATAAATATCAAAATCCCAACCTGTGTTTGAGGCATTCTTGCCAATCAATTTTTGTGAATATGCCTCATCGATTGCTTTCTGCAGTTTTTGTCCCTCGTTATAGTATTCTCCTCTGATATAAATATAACAAACATGTGCATTTACTGTATAAGCAGCAATTAAACACCCTTCTATAAGTTTATGAGGTTCAAATCTTAATATGTCTCTATCTTTGCAAGTCCCTGGCTCGGATTCATCTGCATTGATTACTAAATAATGCGGTCTTGAACCAACTTCTTTTGGAGCAAAAGACCATTTTAGTCCTGTTGGAAAACCTGCTCCACCTCTGCCTCTTAATTCAGATGATTTTATTTCATTTATTATCCAATCTCTTCCTTTTAAAATAATTTCGTTAGTATCTTTCCAATCTCCTCTTTTCCTAGATGACTCTACGTCCTCACCTAAGTCATTATATAAATTTTGAAATATTCGATCCTTATCCTCAAGCATTTTTAATACCTACTAAAGTTGTTCTGTTATTTTCAGGTTCTGAATTAACTCTTCCTCTATAAGATCCTGGTTTTGGTGTCTTTCCTTTCATTGTTTGTTCGATAATATTTTCTAGTTTTTTTTCATCTAAATCTTCATAATACTCATCATTAATTTGAATCATTGGAGCATTTATGCAAGCACCTAAACATTCCACCTCCATCCAAGAAGAATTTCCATCAGTTGATATTTCGTTTTCTTTATTTGAAATTTTTTTTTTACATACATCCACCAATTTATATGCACCTCTGAGCATACATGGTGTTGTTGTGCAAACCTGATAAAAAAATTTACCTACTGGTGTCAAGTTATACATTGAGTAAAATGTAGCAACTTCATAAACTTTTATGTATGGCATACTCAAAAACTTTGCTATGTACTTCATTGCAGCTAATGGAATCCAGTTATTATTTTGTCTTTGAGCTATATAAAGCAATGACATAACAGCACTCTGTTGTTTGCCTTCAGGATAATTATTAATCATTTTTTTTGCTAGCTCGATATTTCTATCATTAAACTCAAATTTTTCTGGCTGGTCTTTTGAAATTTTTTTTAGACTCATCTATCAATCTCCCCAAAAACTATATCTAATGATCCTAAAACTGCTGGTACGTCAGCGAGCATGTGTCCTTTTATTAAGTAATCCATTGCTTGAAGGTGTGAAAATCCTGGAGCTCTTATTTTACATTTGTAAGGTCTACTAGAGCCATCGGAAATTAAATAAACTCCAAATTCACCCTTTGGTGCCTCAACAGCTGTATAAATTTCATCTTTTTCAACTCTATAACCCTCGGTAAAAAGTTTAAAATGATGTATTAATGCTTCCATCGACTCTTTTAACTCTTTTTTTGGGGGTGGAGAAATTTTGCCATCTGTTGATTTAATAGGGCCCTTGGGCATTTTTTGTAAACATTGATTAATAATCTTTACGCTTTCTCTCATTTCCTCAACTCTACAAAGATAACGATCATAACAATCACCATTTTTACCAACAGGAATTTTAAAATCCATTTGATCATAACAATCATAAGGTTGTGACTTTCTCAAATCCCAAGGAACATTTGATCCACGTAACATAACGCCAGAAAAAGAATAATCTAATGCATCTTGTTTTGATACAACACCAATATCAACATTTCTTTGTTTAAAAATTCTATTTTCTGTTAGTAGACTCTCTAAATCATCAATAATTTTAGGAAATTTTTTTGTGAAATCAAAGATATCTGCGTCTAGTCCTCTAGGCATATCCTGGTGAACTCCACCAGCTCTAAAATAATTTGCATGTAATCTAGATCCAGAAACTCTCTCATAAAATGTCATTAAAGTTTCTCTTTCCTCAAATCCCCATAAAGATGGAGTAAGCGCTCCAACATCTAATGCTTGTGTTGTTATATTTAAAATATGGCTAAGAATTCTACCAATTTCGCAAAACATCACTCTTATAAATTGAGCTCGAATAGGAACTTCAATTTTCAATATCTTTTCAATAGCTAGAGCAAATGCATGTTCTTGATTCATAGGTGCCACATAATCTAACCTATCAAAGTAAGGGACTGCTTGGGCATATGTTTTATTCTCTATTAACTTTTCTGTTCCCCTGTGAAGCAAACCTATATGAGGATCAGCTTTTTCAACTACCTCTCCATCTAATTCTAAGATTAATCTTAAAACACCATGTGCTGCTGGATGTTGAGGGCCAAAATTTAAATTTAAAGTTTTAGTTTGTTTTGCCATTATTCTTTCGTTTGGTTTTTGATGTATTTAGTTCCCTCCCATGGACTTTCATAATCAAAATTTCTATAATTTTGTTCAAGTTTTACTGGCTCATAAATTACTTTTTTTGACTCTTCGCTATATCTAACTTCATTATGTCCAGTTATTGGGAAATCTTTTCTTAAAGGATATCCCTTAAAACCATAATCAGTCAAGATTCTCCTTAAGTCTGGATGATCTTTAAAATCTATTCCGTACATATCGAAAACTTCTCTTTCCATCCAGTTGGCTGAAGGAAAAATTTTTGTTAAAGATGGAACTTTTTCTCCTTCAGAAATATCAAATTCAATAAGCACTCTCGTATTAAATTCATGGCTTAACAATAAATATACAATTCTAAATCTTTGCTCTTTTTCAGGAAAGTCAACAGCAGTTATATCAATTAATTGTCTAAATTTTGTATTTTCATTAGTTTTCAAGAAAAGTATAACATCAATTATATCATTGCTATCAATCGATAAATAAATTTGATTATGTTTGACTCTGGAAGAATTTATTTTTGTAGTTAGCTCGGAGTTTATTTTTTTTTCTAAATTAATTAATTTTTCCATAACTATCTTTCGATTGATCCATGGTTTCTTATTTTTTTTTGTAATTGCATAATTCCATATAGGAGAGCTTCTGCGGAAGGTGGACAACCTGGAACGTACACATCAACTGGTACTATCCTGTCACATCCTCTGACAACTGAATACGAATAATGATAATATCCACCTCCATTTGCACAACTACCCATTGAAATAACATATCTTGGTTCTGGCATCTGGTCATAGACTTTTCTAAGCGCTGGTGCCATTTTATTTGTAAGCGTTCCAGCAACTATCATAACATCTGATTGTCTCGGTGAGGCTCTAGGCGCGGCTCCAAACCTTTCTAAATCATATCTAGGCATTGATGTTTGCATCATTTCAACTGCACAACAAGCCAATCCAAAAGTCATCCAATGAAGTGATCCTGTTCTTGCCCAGTTTACTAAATTATCCATAGAAGTTGTTATAAAACCTTTATCTGCGAAATCTTTAGCTAGTGTTTTAAACTCATCAGGAATTTGTTTTTCTCTATCTAATATATTCATATTACTCCCAATCTAATGCTCCTTTTTTCCACTCATAAATAAAACCTATAGTTAGTATAAATAAAAATATCATCATAGAAACAAAACCAAATACTCCAATTGCTCCAAGGGAAATTGCCCAAGGAAATAGAAATGCAATTTCTAAATCAAATATAATGAAGAGTATTGCAACAAGATAAAATCTTACGTCAAATTCCATCCGTGAGTCATTGAATGGCTCGAACCCGCACTCATACGCAGATAGTTTCTCTGGATCAGGATTATTGGGTGATAGTAAAAAATTAATTAAAATAAAACCTGCACTCAAAATCAGTGCAATTACTAAAAACAATATGATAGGTAAATAATCCTTTAAAAATTCTATGAGCATAATATTTTAATTAAATTTTAGAATACGAGAAATCTGATAAGAATCATATAATATCTGTTTTTTTAACTATTTAAAGTTCTATTATTTAATCAATTTAATTAAATTTGATTTTTTTATAGGTGTTTTTATCAATAATAACAGTGAAATTTGGTCACGTTTTTTAGCCCTAATTTATTGAACGATTCATGAAATGAGAATCGTTATCAATTTAATGGCGGGAGTGACGGGACTCGAACCCGCGACCTATCGCGTGACAGGCGATCGCTCTAACCAAACTGAGCTACACCCCCATTTTGGTGGGCAGTAAAGGACTCGAACCTTTGACCCCCTCGGTGTAAACGAGATGCTCTACCAACTGAGCTAACCGCCCAAAATATTTGGTACTAATACATCAACGTTCGTACAAAGTAAATTATAAATTATTGAATACTGGCTTGAGATTTGTCGTCTTTTTTTCCGTCCGAAATTTTTTCTACTTCAACCCAATCAATTTTTTTTAACTCTTTTGTAAGAGCTATTCTTAAAACATCGTCTACCATTTCAACAGTGGTTAATTTTATATCTTTTTTTACTTTTTCAGGAATATCAGTCAAATCTTTCTCGTTATCTTTTGGAATTAAAACTTCTTTTATACCCGCTCTATGAGCTGCTAATAATTTTTCTTTTAAACCTCCTATAGGAAGAACTTGACCAGTTATTGTTACTTCTCCAGTCATTGCTATATCTCTTCTTACAGGTATTTTCGTTATCGATGAGACAATTGATGTAACCATACCAACACCAGCAGAGGGTCCATCTTTTGGTGTTGCTCCTTCAGGTACATGAATATGAAAATCCTTTTTTTCAAAAATTGGAGGTATAATTCCAAAATCTAAACTTTTAGACCTTACGTAAGATTTTGCAGCTTTTACTGACTCTTGCATAACATCGCCAAGTTTACCTGTTATTTGCATACGACCTTTTCCCGGCATATTTACTGTTTCAATCTTAAGAATTTCTCCACCAAATTCTGTCCATGCAAGTCCTGTTACAATACCAACTTTATCCTCGTTTTCTAATTCTCCAAACTTGAATTTTTTGATACCAAGAAAATCATTAATATTTTTAGGATCAACGTTAACTTTTGTTTCTTCGGAATTAACAACCTTTTTAACAACCTTTCTAGTAATTTTGGATATTTCTCTTTCTAGATTTCTAACACCAGACTCCCTTGTATAGTTTCTAATAATTTCTTTAAATGTTCCCTCTTGTAAATCCATTTCACCATCTTTTACGCCATTTTCTTTTAATGCTTTGGGTAGTAAAAATTTATTTGCTATATTTATTTTCTCATCCTCTGTATATCCAGGAATTCTTATAACTTCCATTCTATCAAGAAGTGGTGGCAAAATATTTAGTGTGTTGGCCGTAGTAACAAACATCACATCGGATAAATCGTAATCAACTTCTAAATAATGATCATTAAATGTTGTATTTTGCTCAGGATCAAGAGCCTCTAGTAATGCAGAAGATGGATCTCCTCGGTAATCATTTCCAATTTTGTCAATTTCGTCCAATAAAAAAAGTGGGTTTTTAGTTCCTGCTTTTTTCATCATTTGTATAATCTTGCCTGGTAGTGATCCAATGTATGTTCTTCTATGTCCACGAACTTCGGCTTCGTCTCTAACACCTCCTAGTGACATTCTTACGAATTGTCTATTAGTAGCTTTAGCAATTGATTTACCTAAAGATGTCTTTCCAACACCGGGCGGACCCACTAAACATAATATGGGGCCTTTAATTTTTTCCATTCTTTTTTGCACGGCTAAGAATTCAATTATTCTTTCTTTAATTTTCTCTAAGCCAAAATGATCTTCGTCTAAAATTTTAAGAGCTTTGTTTAAATCAATATCTACTTTGTCTTTTTTAAACCAAGGTATGTCTATCATCCAATCCAAGTAATTTCTTACTACTGTAGCCTCAGCAGACATAGGACTCATATTTCTCAATTTTTTCAATTCAGCCATACATTTTTTTTGTACTTCTTTTGGCATTTTTGCTTTTAGGATAGCTTTATTTAAATTCGATGTTTCATCTTTTCCATCTTCAATTTCTCCTAATTCTTTCTGAATAGCTTTTAATTGTTCATTTAAGTAATATTCCCTTTGTGTTTTTTCCATTTGAGTTTTAACTCGTCCTCTAATTCTTTTCTCAACACCTATAATGCTGGTTTCATTTTCCATAATTTTAATGACGGCATTAAGCCTTTTTTTGACATCGCTTGTCTCAAAAATTTGTTGTTTTTCTGAAATTGTTGTACTTAAATGAGATGCAATATTGTCAGCTATCGCTGATGGATCCTTTAATTCTTTAATACTGTTTATTGTTTCGCTAGAAATTTTTTTATTTATAGTATTTAGCTTATCTAGCCTTCTGACTGCCGTAGTAGCTAAAGGCATAAGATCCTCATTCTTATCGAATTGATCGTTTAGATACTCAAAAGTACAAGTTATAAATTTATTATCATCTTTAAAATCTACAATTTTTACCCTTTTTGTTCCTTCAACCAAAACCTTTACTGTTCCGTCTGGTAGTTTTAATAATTGTAAAATATTACTTTCACATCCATAAGTAAAAACATCTGTTTTTTTAGGATCATCTACTTCGGAATTTTTTTGAGTTACTAAAACTATTTTTTTTTCATTTTTCATAACCTCATTCAATGCGGTTATGGATTTATCTCTTCCAACAAACAACGGGATTACCATACTAGGAAAAACTACTATGTCTCTTAATGGTAATAATGGTAGATTTACTTTGATATCCATATGTTAAATATGGATATAAATATAGATATTGCAATAGAAAATTATCAATTATTAACGTCTATTTATGCCGCGATGTATTTATGCCGCTGACGTTTTGCTAGATTTGCTTTTAGATTGTGAATTTTTTGAATGTACTATAATCGGTTGAGATGAACCTTTGGCCGCACCGGCGTCCACTATAACTTCCTCTACATTTTCTAAGCTTGGTAAATCAAACATAGTTTTTAACAAAATATTTTCAAGAATCGATCGTAGTCCTCTTGCACCAGTTTTTTTGGATATTGCTTTAAGTGCAATTTCACGTACTGCATTGTCTTTAAAGTTAAGCTTGGCTCCCTCGAGTTTAAATAATTCTTGGTACTGTTTAATTAAAGAGTTTTTTGGTTCTGTTAAAATTTTTATCAAAGATTTTTCGTCTAAGTCATCAAGTGTTGCTATGATAGGAAGTCGTCCAATGAACTCTGGTATCAAGCCATATTTTAGTAAATCCTCTGGTTCTAAAGTTTTCATCCACTCACCTGTTTTTTTATCTTCTGAACTTTTTACCTCAGCACCAAAACCAATTGCTGTCCCTTTGTTTCTTTGGGAAATAATTTTATCTAAACCTGCAAAAGCTCCTCCACATATGAATAAAATATTTGTTGTGTCTACTTGTAAAAATTCTTGTTGTGGATGTTTTCGTCCACCTTGTGGAGGAACACTTGCGATTGTACCTTCCATTATTTTTAATAAAGCTTGTTGAACACCCTCCCCAGAAACATCTCTAGTTATAGAGGGGTTCTCTGATTTTCTACTTATCTTATCTACTTCATCAATATAGACTATCCCTCTTTGAGCTTTTTCAACATTATAATCAGCAGCTTGTAATAACTTTAAAATAATATTTTCGACATCCTCGCCGACATAACCTGCTTCTGTCAAAGTTGTTGCGTCAGCCATAGTAAAAGGTACATCTAAAATTCTTGCTAAAGTTTGAGCTAATAATGTTTTTCCACATCCAGTTGGACCTACTAATAAAATATTTGATTTTGACAACTCAACAGTTTTAGAAGTTTTGTTTTCATAATTTAATCTTTTGTAATGATTATGAACAGCTACAGAGAGAACTTCTTTTGCATGATGTTGTCCAATTACATAATCATCTAAAACTGAGCAAATTTCTTTTGGAGAAGGTAAGCCATCTTGGTGTTTAACTAATGTATCTTTGCTTTCCTCTTTGATAATATCCATACAAAGCTCTACACATTCATCGCAAATAAATACTGTAGGACCAGCAATTAATTTTCTAACTTCGTGTTGGCTTTTACCGCAGAAGGAACAATATAGAATGTTTTTGTTGTTGCTCATAAATTTTAAAACGAATCAATTTTAATACATTATTACAGATTACGTTAGGTAATCAAGTATAGGTTGTGGATAAACTATATCTTGTTGTTCAACTTCTTTTATCTACAACTTTATCTATTAAACCAAAGTCTTTGGCGTTTTCAGCTGTCATAAAATTATCTCTCTCCAAGGCTTGTTTAATTTCGTCTACAGATTTTCCTGTGTGCTTAGAATAAATTTCATTTAATCTTTTTTTTAAAGACAAAACTTCATTTGCGTGTATTTCAATATCTGTTGCTTGACCTTGAAATCCCGCAGATGGTTGATGAACCATTATTCTAGAATTTGGTAAAGAAAATCTTTTTCCTTTAGTTCCGGCTGCAAGCAAAAATGATCCCATTGAAGCTGCTTGACCAATGCACAGAGTTGATACCTCAGGTTTAATATATTGCATTGTGTCATAAATCCCTAATCCAGCAGTAACTAGTCCTCCAGGACTGTTTATATAAAAGTAAATTTCTTTTTTTGGATTTTCAGATTCTAAAAATAAAAGTTGAGCAGTTGCTAATGATGCTACTTGATCGTTTATCGGACCTGTTAAAAAAACAATTCTTTCTTTTAATAATCTTGAATAAATGTCATATGCCCTCTCTCCTCTACTTGATTGCTCAACAACCATCGGGATTAAAGTGTTCATATGTTCTGAAATTTTAGATGTCATAAACTGATTCGACACCTTTATACAACTTGTAATTACTTTTTGCTAACTTTTTTTGTCGTTTTCTTTTTTACTTGAGGTGATTTCTTTGAAATATCTGCTTTTTTTGTTTTGATTTCGCTTGATGATTTATTAGCTTGTTTAACCTCTTTTAAATCTTTTTCATTTTGCTCCTTTATTAATCTTTCTGCTTCTACTTTGCTAATTTTTTTTTTCGATGATTTAGATTTGGAGATAATTGAATTGATTATTTTTTCTTCGTATATATTTCCTCTTAAGCTAGCAACCGCTGAAGGATTTTTTTGATAATATTCCATTAAAAATTTTTCTTGGCCAGGCATTATTCTGAGTTGCTTTTGAACTTCAGCTTGCATTTCATTTTCTTCAACTTTAATTTTATTTTGTTCACCATATTCGTTAAGAATAAGACCAACTTTTATTCTTTGTTTGGCTTTCGTTTCAAATTCTTTTTTTTTTGATTTTATATCATCTTCTTTCAATCCTTGTGATAATATTTTTATTTCCTGCTCAACTAAGTTTTCTGGAATTTCTTCAATTTTAAATTTTTCAATTTGATTTAAAATTTGCTTTTTTGTTATCATTCCTAAAGAATTTTTATATTCCTCATTTATTTGTTTATCCAATAATGATTTTAGATCATTTAAATCTTTAGCTCCAAGATTTTTTGCGAACTCGTCATTAATTACCACTTCTTTAGATTTCTTTACTGACAAAATTTTACAAACAAATTTAGCTTTCTTTCCAATTAAATCCTTTTCTGGAAAGTTTTCAGGTAAAGTGACTTCAACTTCAACAGTTTCATCCTTTTTTACTTTTATTAATTGTTTATCAAAACCTTTAATAAATAAATCTTTACCTAATTCTAATTGTGTATTTTTACCTTCGCTACCCTTAAAATCATTTCCATCAACTGTAGCTTTATAGTCAAAGGCAACAAGATCTCCTTCGTTAGCAACTTTTGCTGGATCAACCTCTACAAAATTCTTTTGATTTTTAGCAATATCATCAATTCTTTTATCTATTTCTTTGCTATCAATTGAAACTTCGTATTCATCTGCTTTAATATTTTCTAATTGTTTTAAATCTATTTTAGGAAGTTCTGTAACTGAGATTATGTACTCTAAATCTTTATCTTCTCCGTAAGATTTCAAATCTATTTTTGGCTGTCCTGCTGGTTTAATTTTATTATCAGATAATGCTTGTGTTGAGGTTTCTTTAAGAACTTTATCTAAAACTTCTCCATATACTGCTTTTCCAAATTGTCTTTTTAGGATTTCTTTTGGAACTTTACCAGGTCTAAAACCTTTTAATTGAACAGTTTTAGAAACTTCCTCATATTTTTCATTTAAATATTTTTCTAAAGTTTTTTTATCTACTAAAACCTTTAGATCTTTACTTAAACCTTTTTTATTTTGTACTGTTACTTTCATAATTTTTGGTGGGCGAGAAGAGACTCGAACTCTTAAGCCTTGCGGCACTAGTTCCTAAGACTAGCGCGTATACCAATTCCGCCACTCGCCCATAATTCCTGCTGCTTTATATAATATTGATATGATTTGTCCAATCTCAATAATATTTTAATTGTTAAAATATAGTATAAATTGAAATTTGTATAAAACTTTTAAAGAATCTTATGAATTTAAATTAAAAAAATGGTATTCCTAATAGAAATATTTTATGAGTAGAAGTAGCTTAGTAATAATAATATATGTAATTGGTCTTGTAATAGGAGCATTATTTCTGAATATTTGGGGAGCTGAGACGAGTCCTCAAAAAGCTCTTCTCGGTCTTGGATGGACAGCTATATTTTTAATTGCGTTATTTTATGCTGAGAAAGATAAAGATGTTTAAATGTTTTCTAATTTAAATAATTCAATAATTAAATGTAACAAATGCTCACGGTTAGTAGAGTTTAGAAAAAAGATAGCTCAAAACAAAAGAAAACAATACTTAGATCAAACTTACTGGGCAAAGCCAATAACTGGATTTGGTGATAAAAGTGCAAAAATTTTATTTGTAGGTCTCGCGCCAGCAGCACATGGAGGAACTAGAACTGGAAGAGTATTTACTGGAGATAAATCCTCTGAATTCTTATATAAATGCCTTCATAAAGTAAAAATTTCAAATCAACCTACTTCAACACATATTTACGATGGTCTTAAATTGAATAATGCTTATATCACAACAGCACTAAAATGTGTCCCCCCAGAGGACAAACCTACCAGTGAGGAATTACATAATTGTTTTAATTTCTTTGATAAAGAAATTAATAATCTTAAAAATTTAAAGGTAATTGTAGCTTTAGGCAAAATAGCTTTTGATGCTTGTGTATCTTTTTATAAAACTAATTATAATTTTAGTGATAAAATTAAGTTTCAACATAATAAAATCTATCATTTAACGAATAAAATACTTTTAGTTGGCTGTTATCATCCTAGTCCTAGAAATGTAAATACTGGACGTATAGATGAAAAAAAAATGACAAATTTATTTAAAAAGGTTCTAAGGCTAGTTTAGGTTAATTTTTTAGTTAATATATCTGGAATTTTAACTGGCTTTCCAGATGGATTAACTGTTACTAAAACAACTTCAGCCTCAGATGCTAAAATTCCATCTTTCTCTATTAATTGTTCCATTACAAAAGATGATTTACTAATTGATTTAATCTTTGATTTAACAACTATTAAGTCCTCCAACATCAATGGTTTCTTATATTCAATTTTACAAGACTTAACTATTATTAATACTTGATATTCATCCAATAATTTGCGATTTGAAAGATTTAATGAAGATATCATTTCTGTTCTTGCTCTTTCTAAAAACTTTAAGTAATTTGCGTAATATACTACTCCACCAGAGTCGGTATCTTCAAAATAAATTTTAATTTTTATTTCCCCTGTAATCATAATTATTAATATAAAATTACTAAAATATCTTGTACAAATGAAGGCTTATTTATATGAATATTTACATAATATGGCTTATAGGTGTTGTAATTTGGAATTTTGGAGTTCCTAAGGCTAGCCCTTTGGAAGATGTAATAGTTGCAATATTGCTATCTATATTAACTCTAGCCTTAAAAAAATATACGAAACTTTAATTACTCTGATGAGAAAAATATATTTTGATAATAAGCCACTGCTTTTAGTTTTGAATTATCTGTATCTGTCATTATAGCGACTCCATTTAGCTCACTAATATCTAAATCGTGAAGTTTTTTAAAATCTTCTTTTACGTTCGATTTTACTGTTATCCATTCATCATCATTTTTTAATGTGGTGGCTAGAACATAATCAATAGATTTCTTGGTATATGGGCTTTTCCAAGTTTCACCTACATTATTATTACTAGAAAAAACGTAATTAATTGCTCTATTAGACAGTGCTGTTGATCCAGTTTTTTTTACAACAAATACTCTTGCTGCGTAATCGTGACCTTTTTTAGAGTTTTCAATTATTCCTGACAAATTTTTCTCAACTTTCCAAGTGATATTAATAAACGGCGTTTTGTTTAGATCTATTGTTACCTCTTTGCCTAGACCTGAGCCTGTACCCTCAGCTTCAGCTCTTATATAGTTTCCATTTTCATTGCTACCTAAGCCCCATTTTGTTTCACCCTTTACTTTTCTTACTTTCAGTTGTTTAAATTCATCCTCGGTAAATTGAAAAATTTTAACTATATCTGCATTGGCTGGCAGTCCTAAAATAATAAATATAAGAAATATTTTATATAAAATGTTCATAATTAATTCATATACATTAAGGTTAAAATGAAACAATAAAAAAAATCAATTTTCATAGTTTTGACATTTTTAAGACAATCTAAAATCAAAATGTGTATGTAAATATAAACTATGAAATTAATTACATTTACAATCCTTTTATTATTTTTGACAAATTGTAGCACACACACAGTAAAATTAGGTAAAAGGTGTACTAAACTTGCTGCGGATAATACTTACGAAAAATCATTAATATGGTTGATTGATAAAAAAAGTGTTAACGATTTTGATAAAAAAATTAACAAAGAAAACTGTGAAAAAAACGGGGATAATTCATGAAGATTTTTACCGTAATAACTCTTCTACTTTACTGGTCTGTAATGATTTTGGCACCAGTTATAGCTAAAGAAAATCAAAAAAAGGCTGAAAATTTTATTTATCCAGAAAAAAAGCCTAATAAGTAGACCTGCCGCCACTTATATCAAAAACAGCTGCAGTTGAAAAAGAGTTTTCTTCAGAGGAAAGCCAACTTACCAAAGAAGATAGTTCCTCCACCTCTAAAAACCTACCTCGAGGCACCTTTGAAAGCATTCTTTGGACATGTTCCTTTGACATTTGATCTAAAATTCTTGTTTTTGCTCCGGATGGCGTAACTGCATTAACTGCAATATTATACTGGGCTAACTCTTTGCCTAGAGACTTGGTTAGACCTATTACTCCTGCTTTTGAGGAACTATAGGCACTTGCGTTTGCATTTCCATCTTTACCTGAAACTGATGCAATATTTACAATTCTCCCATAATTATTTTTAATCATCACAGGGGCCACTGCTTTACAGCAATAAAAAGTTCCGTGGAGATTTATATCAATAATTTTTTTCCATTCATCAACATTATAGTTCCATAATTCAGCTGTTGAGCCAGTAATCCCAGCACTATTTATTAAAATATCGATTTTTGATTTTTTCGAAATATTGCTTACAGTGTTGTTTACAACTTTATAATTCGATACGTCGACTACATCATATTCAAGATTTATGCTCGAGATTTCTTTTTGGGCTTTTTTTAACTCATTTTCGTCAATATCCCACAATCTG
The DNA here is from genome assembly GCA_902626575.1 of uncultured Pelagibacteraceae bacterium. Taxonomy (GTDB): domain Bacteria; phylum Pseudomonadota; class Alphaproteobacteria; order Pelagibacterales; family Pelagibacteraceae; genus Pelagibacter. The sequence continues at coordinate 35,561 of CACOFY010000005.1, forward strand.
ACTTTTGCACCAAAATCTAAAAATTTTTTGGCTATATCAAGTCCAAATCCTTGTGCACCACCAGTAATTATTGCTGTTTTATTTTTTAAATCAAATTTATTCATTATTTTTAGGAACTAATAAAAAGTATATTATAAAGCTTACAACTGCACCAATTATCCAAGAATAAGATTGTAAAAAATTTAAATTAGAATTCCAAATTGTTGCCGCAGAAAAAATAAAGCCAATAAAAACTGCATATAAACCTTTTATATGCCACCCATTTGAATAATAATAAGCACCATCTTTGTTTGAGGAAAAAATATCTTTATTAATAATCTTTTTATTTTTAATGAAATAATAATCACAAATAATCAATCCAAATAATGGACCAAAAAATGATCCAAGAGTATCAACAAATGATAAAATTCCTAATTGGCTTATAAATGTTAACCAAAGAGATCCTATTATTAAACCTAAAATTATTATAATAATGCCAGCACTTTTTAACCCAAGTTTTGCTGGAAAAAAATTTATTAAAGTATTTTGAGAGGGAACATAGTTGGCTATTAAATTTGAGGATAAAGAAGCTAACAATATAAATAAAAGACAGGTAACTGTTAAATAAGTATTATTTATTTTACCGATTATATCGGTTGGATTTGTAAGAAATCGATTTGGTTCAGCAAGTTCTTTATTAATTACTATATCTGATCCTAAAGTTATAAAAATTGCTAAAAAAGAAAAAATTATCAAATTTAGTAGTAAAGTAAGATTTCCCTTATTCAGTTCCTTCTCATTTTTTGCATACCTTGAAAAGTCTCCAAAGTTTAAGATCACTATTGAATAATATGCAAACATTGTACTGGTAATTGTTAAAAAGGGTACAATATTGTTTTCAACAAAAATATTTTCAAATTCTAATATTTCAAAAAAACTGTCTTGTAATTGTTGATTATATTCTGCAAATAAAATAATAAAAAAAAACAAAATACCAAAATAAACTAAAAGACCTGAAAAATTTATAAAATACCTCATAAACTTATGTCCTTTTGAAAAAAGATAATACTGAAAAAGTAAAGTAAATAATAAACTTATCCAATCAATTAAATTTAAACCCATGAAGAATAAGAGAAGGTATTCATGTTCTAAAAAGCTACTGTCGATTGAGAATAACGAAATTCTAATTAAATAACCTATTGATTTTGAAATAAAATAAGTTTGAACTCCAAAAAAAAATATTCCAACAAAACCCCTAAGTATTCCAAAATACCTTGCACCGTTTAAACCAATTGAGGTTCTAAGAAATACAACAAAAGGAATGCCGTGCTTACTTGATGGTTTGCCAATTAAATTTGAGAAGAAATAAACTAAAAGACCTGCAAAAATACTTCCACTAAAAACAATTATTATATTTAAATCGTATAATATATAAAGAGATGCAATCAAAGAGAATGCAATTAAACTTTGTGTTGTATTTGCCCAAAAACAAAAATAATCTTTCCAGGACCAGGTTTTATCAATAGGATTTACTGAAACAATTTCCCAATTTGATAGCTGAAATTTAGGTGAATCTTGACTCACATGTTTATATTAAACAAAAAAGTCCTACTGTCCATACAAGAGAGTTGGTAACCATAAGGCAATTTTTGGGAACACAATGATTAGTATCAATCCAATTATTTGAAGAACCATAAATTGCATCATTCCAAGATAAATATCCTTTAAATCCCATTCTGGAACTACTCCTTTCAAAAAATATGCAGAAAGTGCTACAGGTGGGGATAGCCAGGCGGTTTGGAGATTGACAGCTACTAAGATTGCAAACCAAGTGAGATTAAATCCTAAAGCTTCTACTAATGGTAATATTATAGGTATAATTATCATTACAATCGGTACCCATTCAAGTGGCCAACCTAAAAGAAAGATCATCACCATAATCATTCCTAAAATTAGATACTTATTCATTTCTAAACTTAATAAAAATTCTGTAAGTAAGGTTGGTGTACCCAGTCTTGCAAAAACAGCACCAAAAAAGTTTGATGCTGCAACTAATACCATGATCAAAGCAGTAATTTCTAAAGTTTTTACCAAGGCTTCTTGTAGCTTGGGCAAGGTTAATTTTTTATAACATAGAGATAATAATAAAGCTCCCATGGCACCACATCCTGCTGCCTCAGTCGGCGTTGCAAAACCAAATAAAATACTTCCTAAAGCTGCAAAAACTAACGCAGCTGGAGGTACCAGACCTAAGAAAAATTCGACCCATACTTCTTTCATACTTGTTGCCCGTAGATCTTCGGGCAAAACTGGTCCTAATTTTGGATTAATCATACATCTAATTGTTGTGTATGCTGCGTATAACGAAGCTAGTAATATTCCAGGCATAATTGCTGCAGCAAAAAGATCGATAACTGGTATCTCCATTATTGGTCCCATTACTACCAACATAATACTAGGAGGAATTAAAATTCCTAATGTGCCTCCAGCAGTTATAGTTCCTGCTGCAAGTTTTACATCATAGTTAGACCTATTCATGGACTTTGCTGCCATTATTCCAAGAATTGTAACTGATGCACCAACAATTCCTGTAGCTGCTGCAAATATAACTGAAACAAATAATACAGCATAATATAATGCACCCCTAACCCTTGATAACATCATTTGAAAAGCAGAAAATAATCTTTCCATTAATCCAGCTTGTTCCATCATAATTCCCATAAAAACAAATAACGGTACAGCGGCGAGTGTTTGCTCTGTCATTACCATAGAAAATTGTAGCGTCATTAAATAGAATACTAATTTTCCAAAACCCAAATATCCAAATACAAAACCTAAAAATATTAATGTAAAAGAAATTGGAAACCCAACGAAAATCGCAAATAACATTACTCCAACTAAAATAAAACCTAATATTGCTGGATCAATAAACTCTGCAATCATTTCTTATCTCCTGGCCATTCTCCTTTTTTTGCTGCCCAGTAACTTTTGAGAAGTTCTGAAAATCCTTGAATTAATAAAAATACTATTCCAATTAATAAACAAGACTTGATTGGCCACATAAAAGGCATCCAGGTAGTATCCATCCCTCTTTCGCCTCTCCTAATTGACTCTTCAACAAATCCAATAGTCATATAAAGAAAAACAATTAATCCTGGAAAATAAAATAAAATATATAACCAAAAATCTATAAGGCCTTGAGTTTTAGTTTTAAAATTTCTATATAAAAAGTCTGCTCTTATATGAACACCCTTTGATAGAGCGTAAGCAGCGCCAAGCATAAATAAAGCTCCATAAAGAAATCGGCTAATATCATAAGCCCATATAGTAGGTGCTAAGAATAATTTTCTTGCTAAGACTTCATAAGTCATCGCAAATATTAAAGGCATTAAAATCCAACAAACAACATTTCCAACTATCTTACTAAATTTATCGATTTTAATTATTGAATTTGCCATCCATCTAGGCATATCATTTGGCATTTTATTAGAACCACCTCGCCTCTCGGCTATCATTTCATCTGATATATCTAGTTTTGATGGCTCTTCTGACATAAATTTTTTTATAAAAAACTAGAGCGGACTGTAAAGTCCGCTCTAATTAAATCAAGATTAATTACTGATTACTTTAATGTTGCTGCGTGAGCCATTCCTAGCTTCGCATTAGACATTTGAGCACCTGCCCAGAAAGGTACAGCTACATCAGCAAACTCTTTCATAGAGTCATAAACTTTTTTGAAAAATGCATTTTTCTCAGCATTTTTATTTAAAGTTGCTTTTGCTGCAGCCATATATTCTGTGAAATAGTCAGTTGGAGTATCTTCTAAAATTACTCCATGCTTAGTAGTAAGTTCTCTTAAAGCTTTTCCATTTTCATAGATTCTGTAGCTTAAAGATTTAGCTAGTGAAGCATTTGCTGCTACTTCTAGAGATTTTTTCTCATGGGCAGTCATTGCATTGTATGTTTTTCCAGTAATATAAAAGTCAGCATTAACAACTACTTGGTGCAATCCTTGTAGGTAGTAATGTTTAAGAACTTTTTGGAAACCAAATGTTAAATCTGGCTTTGGACAACACCACTCTGCTGCATCAATTGTTCCTGCCTCTAGTGCTGGTAAAATATCTCCACCACCCATAGCTACAGATGCAATTCCAATATCTTTATATGTTTGTCCTGGAATTCCTGGAGGTGTTCTAAATTTATATTTTCTAAAATCAGCCATATTTTTTATTGGTTTAGGAAACCATCCTAAAGCCTCTGGGCCAACTGGTTGAAGCATAAATCCTTTAATATCTCTTCCCATTTCTTTCCATAGTTGGTCGTAAAGTTCTTTACCGCCACCGTATTGGAACCATGATAAGAATGCTAAGTTGTCTATACCTACACCACCACCTGCAACTGGCGAACCAAATAACATAGCGGCTGGGTGATCTCCTGACCAATAATGTGTCCAAGCAAAACCACAATCTATAAGTCCTTTATCAACCGCATCTAGTGTTTCTTTTACTCCAACAACTGCACCTGCTGGTAAAATTTCAAATTTTAGTGATCCATCAGTTAAAGTCGTTACAGTGTCAGTAAAGTCTTTTAACATTTTTACCTCATCGGCTTTAGTGTTAAGGACGGTCTGACATTTAAGTGTTTTTGCATTAGCATTAGATACAAATCCAACTAATAAAAACGCAGAAAACATTAATGTAATGATTTTTTTCATTATTTTCCCCTTTTGTTTATTAAAATATTATCCTCTCAAAAAAAACACCCATATACAAGCTTCAAAATGAAAAAAAGCTCATAAAAATCAATAAATTTACTTTATATGTTAAAAAATCTTATTCGCGCATTTTTTTGGTAAATATACACGTCTGAGTTTATTATAATACGACAATGGTAAGCTTTTAAAATTATAATGATTTATATCAATTTTTTTATTTTTAATTAATAATTTATTTAAGTTAATGTCCTCTCTGATAAAAATAGCTTTCTCTTGGGATACATCTGTTTGAATATTTTTGTAAAAATTATCATCTAATATTGTTAAACCATCGTAATAATTCTTAAGAACCCTTTCATCATATCCAGGTATTAATTGTCCACTTTTAAAATAATCACTTATTAGAAGATGATAGTAATGGTCACTAGTTAGATTGTAAAATTTTTCTATATTACTACAATTTTTTTTAACTGAACTTACAATTTTTTTTAATTCACCAAAATGGTGCCAAACATCATTATTAAATCTCATATATTTAAATTGATCGAAGTTAGGATTATTAAAACTTTGTTTTTTTTCCGATTTAACCAAGAAAATTCTGTTTGCTTGTCCTTTTTCAAAAGGGTTCGAAAACGGAATAAAAAGTATAAAAGTTAAGATTAAAAATTGCTTAATTTGAAATTTTTTAATTTTATAAAGTAAATAAAAAGTTACAATTAAACCTAATATTATACCATTAAATACTCGAAATGCCTCAAATTTAAATACTAAAAGATAATTTAAAAAAATAGAGATAAGAGAAATATAAAAAATATTATTGTTATTAAGTTTTTTGATTAAAAATAAAAGAATATAGGTAATGCAAGATATATTTATTATTAAAAACAAAATATAGTGAGGTCTATAATAAAAGTTTTTAATTAGATCTATTACAAAATTTTTTATCAAAATTAATAATGATCCGCCAGTTAATTCAATAAATATATCTGAAATATCATGCCTGATCCAATATTCAAAGTTTCCTTTGAAATATAAATAAGTCAGAAAAGCTAACAATGGTAAAAAAAAACCACCTATAAATGTAGAAATATATTTATAATAATTTTTCTTCTTATTATCGAGATAAATTAAGTAAATTGTTGTAAAAAAAATTAAATAAGAGCAAATTTTAAAACTGTCACTTATTAAATATATAGATTGAATTAAAACTCCATAAATAAAATATGAGATATAAGTTTTGTAAAAATATAAATACAAACCAAGTGATAGGAAAAAGAACAGTAAATAAGTATGCCATGGAAAGACTGTGAATGGTTGAAAAAAAAAAGTGATGAATAAAAAAAAATAACAGTAATTATTATTAGTAAATTTTTTAATTAACAAAGAAGTAAAAAAAATTGAAAGAGCATATATTACAGAAGTAAAAAAAAATATAGGATAAACTGAGTCTGTCAAACTATAAAGTATGGAATGTATTATTGTGGTTAAAATACCATAGTGAATAAAGGTTTCTTTAAATGGAATTTTTTCGTTAAGATAATCATTGGCAGATGACGCAACTAAACCCCAATGGAATCCATCATAAATATATATTCCTTGGAAGTTTGATAGTATTATTGAATAAATACAGAATAAAAAGATAATGGAATAAAAATATTTATTACTATCTTTAATATTGTTTATAAAATTATTTAGATTCAAATTTTTTAATTATTTTTTCAAAATTTTTTATATAAAAAATTTTTTTTTCCTCGCTTAATTCACTTTCAGCAAGTTTTTCTAATTTTTGATCAAAAATGTTTACAATAAACGCGTCAAACTGGTTTGACTTAATTATGCTTAGAATTTCATTCTTGATAATGGACACTGAATATTTAAAAAGAATTAAAATAGAAAATATTGCAATAAATAAATAAATAAGTATTTTTTTAAGATTATTACTCATGTTATTATTATAAGTTACTATTTCAAAAATTTTAATAAAAAAGTATATGTTAAATAGAGATTTACATAATTTTTATGAGTGATTTTGATTATATAATTGTTGGAGCTGGATCAGCTGGTTGTGTACTAGCTAATAGGTTGTCAAAAAACTTTAATAATAAAGTTTTATTGATTGAAGCTGGTGGAAAAGATAGCTACCCATGGATACATATTCCTGTAGGATATTATAAAACTATGCACAATCCAAAAGTGGATTGGTGCTTTCATACTGAAAAAGATGAGACAATGAATAATAGATCAATTAGATATCCAAGAGGCAAAACCTTGGGTGGTAGTTCTTCAATAAATGGACTTTTATGGATTAGAGGCCAAAGTAATGATTATGATAATTGGAAACAACAAGGAAATAAAGGATGGGGATGGGATGATGTTTTGCCTTACTTTGTAAAATCAGAAAATAACGAGCTTGGTAAAAGTAAATATCATAGTGACTCGGGTCCAATCATGGTTGCTAATAAAAAGATTAAATTAAAAATGCTCGATGAATTTATAAATGCTGCTGAAGAAAGTGGAATTCCAAAAACTGATGATTTTAACACAGGGGATAATTTTGGAGTTGGTTTTTATCAATTTACAACATCACACAGTAAGTTTGGTCTTAAATTAAGGTGCAGTTCTGCGAAAGGATATTTAAATCCTGTTAAGAGTAGAAAGAATCTAAAAATTATAACAAATGCGGTTGTACAAAAAATTATTTTTGAGAATAAAAAGGCGGTTGCTTTAAGCTATATGATTGGAGATAAAATATTTGAGGTAAAATCAAATAAAGAAATAATTTTATCAGCAGGTTCAATTGGATCTCCACATATATTACAAATTTCAGGAGTTGGTGATGTTCGAAAACTGAAAAAGCATGGTATAGATATTAAAAAAGATCTCAAAGGTGTTGGAAAGAACCTTCAAGATCACCTTATGTTTAGACCTGTTTATAAGGTAAAAAATCTTAAATCTTTAAATAGAAAAATTAATAGTCTTTTTGGAAATTTTTTGATTGGTTTAGAATACATTTTCAATCAAAGCGGTCCAATGACAATGGGGGCGAGCCAAGTATGTGGTTTTGCAAAAAGTGATAGTTCTAGAGCCACACCAAATTTACAATTTCATGTTCAGCCAATAAGTACTGACATACTTGGTGCAACAAAGCTACATGATTTTGAGGGCATTACTCCAACCGTAGCCAATGTTAGACCAACAAGCAGAGGTGAAATTAATATAGTGAGCAAAAATATTAATGATAATCCAAAAATTAAAATGAATTATCTTTCAACTGATGATGATCGGTATGTAGCTGCACAAGGACTAAAATTAGTCAGAAAAATTATGCTTGAAACAAAAACTTTTAAAAAATATGAGCCTGAAGAATATAGGCCTGGTTCACATATTCAAAATGATGAGGAGCTTGTAAAAGCTGGAAGTGATTTCACCCAGACAATATTTCATCCAGTTGGCACATGTAAAATGGGAAGTGATGAAAATGCAGTTGTAGATGATAGATTAAAAGTCCATGGTATAGAAAATTTAAGAGTAGTTGATGCTTCTATTATGCCAAATATTACATCTGGAAACACTAATGCACCAACTATTATGATTGCAGAGAAAGCTTCAGACATGATACTAGAAGATAATCTATCATGAGCGAACAAATATTAATTTTTTCTCAAATTGTATTTATTGATTTAGTCCTTGCTGGTGATAATGCAATTATTATTGGGATGGTTGCATCTCAGTTTCCTCCTGAACAAAGAAAAAAAATAATTTTTTGGGGAATAGGTGGAGCTGTTCTTCTAAGAATTATTTTAACATTATTAACGGCTTATCTTCTACAAATTACAGGCTTAAGATTAATTGGAGGGATAGCACTATTATACATATGCTATAAACTTTATGTCGATGTTATAAAAAAATCTTCAAAAGAAAATGAAAACATTAAAGTTGATAATTCCAGTTTTTTAAAAGCAATTTGGACAGTTCTTTTAGCAGATTTTACAATGAGTTTAGATAATGTTTTGGGAGTGGCGGGAGCTGCAAAAGATCATTATGGTTTATTAATTTTTGGTTTAGTATTGTCAATAATTCTTATGGCAACAGCTGCAACACTTATATCTGGATGGATAAAAAAATATACTTGGATTGGATGGGTTGGATTGATAGCTATACTAGCAGTGGCTATTGATTTGATTTATACTGATTTAAAAATACTTGTTTTATAAAATGTTTTTAAAAAAATATAATTTAAAAAATAAAATTGCTTTAGTATCTGGTGCTGGTAAAGGTCTTGGTAGAGCTTGTGCCATTGCTCTAGCAGAGGCAGGTTGTAATCTAATTATTATAAGTAGAACTAAGAAAGATCTTGATGAGGTTTCAAAAAAAATTAAGAAATTAAAAGTAAAATGTAAATCTTTTGTTTGTGACATAACTAATTATGATCATTTAAAAAATTTTATTAACAAACAGCCAAGAATAGATATTCTTATAAATAATGCAGGTAATAATATTCCAGAACATTTTACAAAAGTTAAAAGAAAGAATATGGAGTATTTGGTAAAAGTTAATACTATTGCTGCATTTAATCTTGCTCAGCTTTGCACTTTAAAAATGATTAAACTTAAAAATAGAAAAAAAGTTGGTGGAGCAATTGTTAATATGTCTTCACAAATGGGACATGTTGGTGGACCTATAAGAAGTGTTTACAACATGACTAAATTTGGTCTTGAGGGTTTAACAAAAGGTATGTCAATAGATCTAGCAAAGTATAATATTAGAGTTAATACAGTTTGTCCTACTTTTGTAGTGACGCCAATGACAAAAAAATTTCTAAAAAATAAAAAATTTAAAAGGGAAGTTTTGGGAAATATTCCCCTTAGAAGATTTGCAGAGCTTTCTGATGTCGCTAGTGCAGCAGTTTTTTTAGCATCAGATGCTGCTTCAATGATAAACGGAACGTCTTTATTAGTTGATGGTGGATGGACTGCAAAATAATTAAAATTTTATTGATTTTTATATTTTTAACAACAACTGTTCAAGCTGTTGAATTTAAGGGTAAGTTCATTCAAGGCCATTTTATTATTGGTAAAACTGATCCTAATGCTCAAATTACAATTGATAAAAAAAAAATAAAAGTAACCAAGGATGGTTTTTTTGCTTTTGGTTTAGGACGAGACAGAAAAAATGATGTTGTAATAATCAAAAGTTTAAGTGGAGAAGATAAAAAGATTATAAAAAAAGTTTTAAAAAGAGAATATAAAATACAAAGGATTGATGGATTAGATAAAAAAAAAGTAACACCTCCTGAAGAAGTATATGAAAGAATAAAAAATGAAAATAAATTGATAGGTAAAGCTAGATCTATAAATAGTAATTTAGTATTTTTTAAAGAGAAATTTATTCAACCTCTAGATAATGCAATTATAACTGGAGTTTACGGAAGTCAGAGAATACTGAACGGTAAACCAAGATGGCCACATTATGGATTAGATTTTGCAGGAGATTTAGGAACACCAATTAAAGCTATGGCTGATGGAGTGGTAACTTTGGCTGAAAAAAATTTATATTACACTGGGGCAACTTTAATTTTTGATCATGGTCATGGGATATCAACTTTATATATGCATATGGATGAATTATTTGTAGAAAAAAATGATATTGTTAAACAAGGTGATATAATTGGTACAGTTGGGTCAAGTGGTAGATCTACTGGACCTCATTTAGATATTAGGTTAAATTGGTTTAATGTAAGACTAGATCCAGCTACTGTATTGGATATAAATAAATGAAAATGAATACCCAAGAAAAATTAAGTAATAAATTAGTAAAAGCTTTTTTAAAAAATAAAATAATATCTCCATTACCTCCTATTTTCACAAAAAAATTAGAAAATGCCGATAAGTTTAGAAAATTATGTGAAAG
>CACOFY010000006.1 GCA_902626575.1 uncultured Pelagibacteraceae bacterium
GTAAGTTTATTTTTTGCAATATTGATTTCCCTGGACAAACGACTTTTTAGGAAAGCCACTTTTCTCTATATATATTTACTTTTAAGTGTTTTTTTAATTATTTTCGTTTATCTTTGTTCACATCAAGATATGGCATTTATGGTAAGCACAGGATTATTTAGATTAATGTTTGAGTTTTCTGCTCCATATTTACTTTTTATTTTGATTTATTTTAAAGAAAAATTTAAAATTTAAAATTTTAAGGGGCATTCTGTTGCTCGGCAATAGATTAGAAATTAGCATATTTGCTCATAATTCATTCCTTTGTCTAGCGTATGCACAATTCATACAACTCTCATTTGATGAAGGTATTTTTTTAGAATTAATTATTTTTATCATTTCATCTATTTTTTTTGGGATCCAACTATCGTCTAATTCATATGGAATGATTAATTCATCAAATTTCATTATTCCATTAAATTCGTTTGTTTCATCAGATCCATTACATACAATAAAATATCCAAATTGATCAACTTCAAATCCCATTTCTTTAAATAAAAAAGAATAGAATTCTAATTGGGTTTTATATCCTTGATGATAAACATCTTCTAAATAAGATTTTGTATTCAACTCCTCTTTTTTTTTTACTTGTGATTTATAGTCTACAACCACCAATTTATCGTTTTTTTTGTTTATCAATACATCATCTACACCACCAGTTAATATAATGTTTGTTGTTTTGTATTTTGCCATTAATCCATAATGTAATGAATCTCTCCATTTTTCTAAGTCTTTATGCTTAAAAGGAATTAAATGTTCAAGATTGTTATTTTTAAATAGCCTATGAGGGATCCTTTTTTCCCTGCAAAGATCAAATTCTTTTTTGAACAATTTATCAGTAAGTTCATTTAATTTAAATTGTGGTATTTGTGGACTTTCAAATCCTTTTACTCTATCTAGATAAAAGCATTTCTTACATTTCAAAAAATCATCAAATTTTGATCTACTTATTTTAAAGTTTTCTGATTGACCAGGGTTATAAATTGAACTTTTCCTAGTTCTAATTCCTGTTGCTTCAACTAATTGTTTTTTTGAATTTCTTTTAAGACTTATCATAATTAAAGGGGCGTTCTGTTCTATACCTTAAACCAGTTTATAACAGAAAATAACACTTTTTTGAAAGACTTCATTGAGGACTTCATTGAGAGTTTTAACTTTTGTCCTAAACCTTGTTTTGAAACTTCATTGAAATCGGGGGCAATTATTCTCTTATCGTACCCTAGAACCTGAAATTACCTTTAAAGTTGATTTTTCAATTTTTTAAAACAAATAAATGTATTTATTTGTTTTAAAAATATTCTTATATTCTTTAGTTATGAGGATAGTTTTACTATTAGTTTTTTTAATTTTCTCATTTCCAATTACTGCTTATAGTTGGGAAAAAGTTCCTGTTCCAGATTATGTAGATAAAAAAACAAAGTCACCTTGGAATTTTTATGAAGATTTTGAAGAACAAAAAGTTGGAAAATTAAAATTAAAAAAATTAACAATCAACAATAAGGGTGCTGGTTTAAAACCATTTAAAATAAAAAAAGATTTTAATGGCAATAAGTATCTTGAAGTTACAGTTAAACATGGATGGAATAATGATCCTTATAAAAAAAAAGGAAAAGAAACAGAAAGAGCAGAATTTCAGACAAAGCAAAAAAGAACTTTAAATAAAGAAATATGGATTGGTTTTAAAACAAGACTTCCTAAAAATTTTACTCATATAGATGACAGAGTATTATTTTTTCAATTCAAAAATCAACATGATCCTATGAAAAGGAGTCCCCTTTTAGGAATAAGGTTTTATGAAAATGGAAATGTATTAGATTTAGGGGGAGATACCGGAGGAAGTGCAGGTAAATCTTGGAGTCAAGAGGAAAGTGATATTCACGGTATAAGAGCGAAGTACAAAAAAAAAGAGTTAAATTGGTTTGTATTTCAAGAAAAAAATAGAGGTGAAAAAAAAATAAAAAATAATTTTAAACTCACACCGAACAAATCATTTAAAATTACTAAACTAGGTGAATGGAGCACGTATAAAATTGGAATCTATAATACAAAGGATGATTATGGTTTTGTAAAAATTTTTAAAGATAACAAATTAATATTTGATTATGAGGGTATCACTTATGATTGGAAAGGACGTTATACTGGAAGTTATATAAGAATAGGTATTTATAGAGACTCGGGAAAACGAATTGGAATTGAATACCCCGATCAATCTATCCATTTTGATGATTTTATTGTTGTCTCAGATAAAAAAACTCTAGATAAATATTTAAACAAATAGATACATTTATTTCATGCATAAAGTTATTGTAATTTTAATATTGTTTTTTTTGATATCTACCCCGGTGAAACCAGAAATATTAATTGATTCAAATTACAACTCGGTTCTTTCTGAGGATTTTTCAAAAAAATTTAAATATAAAAAATTTAAAAAAAATATTAGAAAATATGAGTATTTTTTGCCTGCTGAACCCAATTGGAAAGCATTTAGAGATTCAATGGAAATTATAAATGAACAAATGGTCATAACAATAAGACCTGGAACTAGACAATGGGACGGTGATAAAAAAAATGGCACTGAAAGAGCAGAGTGGGGTTTCTATGTTGTAAATGGTAAAAAATTAATTGAGAGAGATAAATTTATTAAGTTATCATTTGATTTTAAATTACCTGAAGATAGTTCAGAATTATTTATGCATGAAAGAAGAACCATGATTTTTCAATTAAAAATTGATGGTGGTAAATATCCTGGTTTCAGTCCTCCTTTTGCTTTTTATATCAACAAGGGTGGAGCAGCAAAATGTACAAATTATAACAATCAGAGAAAATCTAAAAAATTACAAAGTCATAACCATACCAGATTACCTTATGGGGTAAATATATACGACGGCAATTGGCATAAAGTAGAATTTATAATTAGACTAGGATTAGATAATGGTTATTGCTTAGTGAAAATTGATGAAAAAAAAATAATTGAAAAAATTAATTATGATAATGATTTGAATCCAAAGGAGCAACTTGTTGCAAGGTTTGGTCCTTACAGAGACAAAAGTAATATTACTCAACAAATAATTTATGACAATATTGAAGTAGGTTATTACGATTAAGAAGGGGCGTTCTGTTTCTCGTCCCTTGATTAATAATATACAGAATATAACACTTTTTCAAATACTTCGTGTAAAACTTCGTGTAGTGTTTTGCTCAAATTGATGATTTCTTGACTTTCAACTTCGTGTATTATTAAAAAAAATGAAAGTAATTATCTTATATCTGTTTAAAGTATTAATTCTTATTTTTTTAAACTCTAATTCACTTGCTGAGATAAAATATAAAACTTATGAGGAATTGCCTTGTAAATTTAACAACGCAGAAGTTGGAAACTCTGCATATCCAAGAAATGAAATTGATAAGACATATAAAAAAAAATTTAATAGATGTGTTGATAAAAGATATGGTTTTAAACCTTTGTTTTATCCTAAAGATGGAACATCAATTAGTGTAAAGTATAAAACCCCAATATTTGCAGTCACAGATTTTGAGTTTGTTTTTGGTAGAGACTATGGAGCACAATATAGATGTCATGTAAAAAAAGGAACCAAAGGTTTTAATAAAAAAATGGCAGGATCCATGAAGATTAAAGTTCCGGACCCTTATAATCCTGATGTCATGAGAAAATGTCAAAAACCTTATGATGGAATAGAATTAATTTTTAAGGATTTAAAATCTGGAGATCATATTAGATATTATCATTTATCTTCAACACCAGTTGTTCCTGGTTTTGGTGTTGGTAAGTGCAAACTACCTCTTATGAAAGATAGAACTTTAAATCATACAAGAAGTTATTTTTTTTGTGGTGGTGTATCTAAAGAAAAATTTAAAAAAGGAGAAATTATAGGATATTCAGGTTCCGCAGGAAATAAAGAACATTTTGGTTTTAATATTAAAAGAGACGGTAAATGGTTGATTGCACCTGAGGATCAGTCAGTTTGGGAGAGTTTACCTACAGAGTCAGAATTCTATTTATTGCCAGTTATGAGCAAAAAATATTTAAAAAAAATTGGTGTTTTAAATTAATTCTTTTAAAAAAATGTTATACGCGCAAATGCGAGTATAACGGTCTAAATTTAATTAATCGCTGTTCCAAGTAAATAAATCAGCATCAAAAGGTATGTTTCTAAATTTAAGTAAAATTTTATATTTTTCTAATCTTTCTTCCTTCTTAAATTTCCTTAAGTAGTTGAGTATTTGATCATAAGTTAAACCCTTTAAGTATCTCTTTTTAACATCAACATACTCTTCATAATCCATACCACATATAGAAAATTTTTTTTTAGGGTCTATATGTTCAGCATAACTTATTCCTTCTTTAGTTTCACTAAGGACATCATAAAAACGAGCAATTTGATTATCTCTTTCAAAGAGAACATCTCTCCTGAAATCAAACAGTTCTAGTTGTTGCATATTTTGAAGTAATTAAAGTTTTGATAACAACTTTAACAATTTTTATACTATTTAATAATAGTGGCAAAAATTTGTAGATTTGTTATTATTAAATTAGTCCTGATTTAAAAAAACTTTACTTGCTAGGACTATAAACAAAACGCTAAAGGAGAAAAATGAAACTAAAAATACAATCACTAAAAGACTATTTTAAATCAAAAAAAGATAGAGGTTTAAAACCAATATTTTTTGAAAAAATAGGAGACTCAAACACTTCACGAGAACAAAGGTTAAAAAATTTGATCAAAGTACTTGAATCTCAAGGTTTTAAAATAAAAAATAAAAAATAAATTCATAAATTTTTGATTAAAAACTTCGTGTAAACTTCGTGTAAAACTTCGTGCTGTTCCTTATTTGATATTTGAATTGGAATAACGGTTTCCGTTGGTTTAGGGGCGTTCTGTTTCTCGTCCCTTGATTAATAATATACAGAATATAACACTTTTTCAAAAACTTCGTGTAAAACTTCGTGTAGTGTTTTGCTCATTTTGCCGATTTCTTGACTTTCAACTTCGTGTATTTCTTTCTAAATTTTTATTCAAATGCTACATTAATTTATGGGTTCAAAAGAGACAGATGCAAGAATAAGAATTGATAAAATGTTACTTGAGTCAGGGTGGAAACTACCTGGATGGCACAAAGATAAAGAAATTAATGTAAAAACTGAGATTAAAAACGAACATGGAGAGGCAGATTATGTATTATTAAATTCGAAAGGATTTTTTCTTTGTACAGTTGAGGCAAAAAATAGTTCCAAATCTCCACTAGTTGGAAAAGAAAAATCAAGAGAATACGCTCAATCTCTAAGATCAAGATTTATAATTTTATCCAATGGTATTAAGCACTATTTGTGGGATACAAAACTAGGCAATCCACATTTAATAGATAGATTACCAACTCAAAAATACTTAGAATTAAGAGGAGAGTCTTTTAACCCACCAAGAGACGAAGATGAAGATGTTAATAATGATTATTTAACGCTTACTCAATTTCCCGAATATAAAAAAAATCCTGATTTTAATAATGAGGATAAAAAGGCAAATTTCATTAAAAAAAATAAACTGAAATTTTTAAGAGATTATCAAGTCAAAGCAATTCAAGCAATAAAGAATAAAATTAAAGATGGTGGAGATAGATTTCTTTTAGAAATGGCGACTGGAACTGGGAAAACTAATACCTCTGCCGCAATAATAAAAATGTTTTTAAGATTGTATAAAGTAAAAAGAGTTCTGTTTTTAGTAGATAGATTAGAGTTAGAAACCCAAGCAAAAAAGGAATTTGAAGAAGTTTTAAAAAATGACTTTAAAACAGTTATTTGGAAAGAAAATAAAGATGATTGGAGAAAAGCAGAAATTGTTATTTCAACTGTACAATCATTTACCAAACACAATAAATATAAGAGAATATTTCAACCAAATGATTTTGATTTTGTTATTTCAGATGAAGCACATAGAAGTTTAGGACTTAGAAGTAGAAATGTTTTTGAATATTTTGTTGGATTTAAATTAGGTTTAACTGCAACTCCTAGAGATTTCTTAAAATCTGTGGATGCTGACAACATGTCTGTATCTGATCCTAAACAATTAGAGAGAAGATTAATTTTAGATACATACACAATATTTGGTTGTGAAGATGGAGAACCAACTTTTAAATATACTTTAGCAGATGGAGTAAGGGACGGATTTTTGGTAAATCCAACTGTTATAGATGTAGAGACAGGTCTTTCCGCAGAAATGATGAAAGAAGAAGGGTTATCATTTAAGGGTGTTGATGAAGAAGGTAATGATCTTGAAGAAGAAGTTTTTACAAAAAAAGATTATGAAAAAAGATTTAAATCTCATGAAACAAATTTATCTTTTTGTAATGCGTTTATTAAAAACGCTTTATTAGATCCCTTTACAGGTGAAATCGGAAAAACGCTGATTTTTTGTGTATCTCAAAATCATGCAGAGAGAATTACACAAATTTTAAATGAACTTGCAGAAAAAGAATTTCCAAAAAGATATAACTCAGATTTTGCAGTTCAGGTTACTTCTAGCGTAGACTCGATGAATCCTCAACAGATGACTGTTGATTTTTCAAATAATAATCTTTTAGGAAACTCTCCATTAAACCCTTTATACAAAACTTCAAAAGCAAGAGTTTGTGTAACAGTTGCTATGATGACAACAGGTTATGATTGCAGGGATATATTAAATATTTGTTTAATGAGACCTGTTTTTTCACCTTCAGAATTTATTCAAATGAAAGGAAGGGGAACAAGAATATTTGATTTTACTGAATGCTGGATATCAAAAAATGATATTCCTGAAATTGATTATCCAGAAAAACAAAGTTTTAAACTTTTTGATTATTTTCATAACTATCATTACTTTGAAAATGAGTTCAATTATGATGAAAAACTAAAATTACCTGAACCAAGAAAAATCCCTCCAGCACCTCCTCCGCCCCCACCTAACGATCTAGTATATAATTTAGAAAAGGATCCAGTTAAGAAAACTGAGGAAATTTTTATTCCTCAAACTGGCATGAGAATAGATAGAGAATTATATAAGTCTTTTAAAGATAGAGTTATTAACGATGAGGTATTGAAAAAGTTGGTTGAAGAACAAGCATTTAATAAAGCAGATGAATACTTAAAACAAAACATACTTAATAAATCAGAGACAAAATTTTCTATAGATAAACTTAGAAAATCTCTTGGATTAGATATTAATATTTCGATCAAAGAACTGCTGTTATATGCATTTGGATTTATTGATAAAATTAAAAGTAAAGATGAAATAATTTTAGATGAGCATGAAAAATTAGATGATAAATTCAAATTTAATGATAATGAGTTTTACGAGAGCAAACAGGTTCTAGAAGCATACGTTACTGATAAAAGTTTTAGAGAAATAATTGATAACAAAAAATTTGCTGAGTTAAATACACATCCATCTGGTGAGTTTTTTAAAAAACTATCACCTGAAGTAAGAGAGAAATTACCTTCATATATTAAAGAAAATATTGATATAAACAGATTTATAAATGCTTGATAACGAAACAAAACGACGGATTAATAGTTTAAGAGATATTCTTGTAGGTAAACTACCAGATCCAAAAGCACAAGTTGAACAAATTACTAATGGTCTAATTTATAAGTTTATGAACGACATGGATGATGAATCAGTCTCTATGGGTGGTAAAGCAACTTATTTTTCAGGTAAATTTAAGAAATATTCTTGGAAGCATTTGATGGATACAAAAACAAGTGGTGTTGAAAAGGTTTCTCTTTATTCAGAAGCAATAGAACAGATGTATAACAATGAAAATCTTCCAGAGTTATTTAGAGAGATATTTAAGAACTCATTTCTTCCATTCAAAGATCCATCCACTTTAAATATGTTTTTAAAAGAGATTAACGAATTTAATTACTCTAATTCAGAAAAACTTGGTGATGCATTTGAGTACTTACTATCTTTTATGGGTTCACAAGGTGATGCAGGTCAATTTAGAACACCTAGACATATAATTGATTTTATTGTTGAAATAGTTAATCCACAAAAGAATGAAACTATATTAGACCCTGCTTGTGGTACTGCAGGATTTTTAATTAGTTCTTACAAACACATTTTAAATCAAAATACTAAAAAAAATTTAGGAGATGGATTAACTGCATCAGATAGAAAAAAGATTGGTGAAAATTTAAATGGTTATGACATTTCTCCTGATATGGTGAAAATGTCATTAGTAAATATGTACTTGCATAAATTTACTAATCCTAAAATTAATGAATACGATACACTTTCAAGCGAAGAAAGATGGAATGAGTATTATGATGTAATGCTTGCTAATCCTCCATTCTTTTCTCCAAAAGGTGGAATTACTCCTCACAATAGATTTGGTGTTAAATCTACAAAGGCAGAAGTATTGTTCGTAGATTATATCAACGAACATTTAAAACCTAATGGTCGGGCAGGAATAATTATACCCGAAGGTGTTATCTTTCAAACAGGAACTGCGTACAAACAATTAAGAAAAAAACTCATTGAAAATTCATTAGTTGGAGTTGTGTCTTTACCAGCGGGTGTCTTCAATCCTTATTCTGGTGTAAAAACATCAATATTAATACTAGATAAAAAAAATAAAAATATTGATAAAATATTTTTTGCTGATGTAAAAAATGATGGATTTAGTCTTGGTGCTCAAAGAAATCCTATAAAACAAAATGACTTGCCTGGTATTACTTCTTCTTTAAAAGATTTATCAAAAATAGAAAACAATCAGCATATAACTTTAATAGATAAAAAAGAGATAATTGATAATGAAAATTTAAATTTATCCTTAAACCATTACTCTAAATCTGACATAAAAAGTAATTACAAAATAGTAAAACTTAAAGATGTTTTAAAAGATAAACCAATATATGGTTCTGGTGCAAGTAAAACTGATTATGACAAGAAGGTAAGATATTTAAGAATAACAGATATTAATCAATATGGACAGTTAAAATCTGATAATATTGTTTCTCCTTCCAAAATTGAAAAAGAATATTTTTTAAAATTCAACGATATTTTGTTTGCAAGGTCAGGTTCTGTAGGAAGGTGTTATCTACACAAAGAATTAAATGGAAATTATCAATTTGCAGGATACCTAATTAAATTTCCTTTAAATGAAAAATTAATTAATTCTAATTATCTTTTCTATATTTCAAAAAGTAATTTTTATTCTGAGTGGATAGAAAGTATTAAAAAACAAGGAACTATTTCAAACATAAATGCTAAAGAATATTCATTATTTGAATTTCCGCTTCCACCTTTAGAAACACAAAACCAAATAGTAGAAGAATTAGATGCTTATCAAAATATTATTGATGGATGTAGACAAGTTATAGATAACTATAAACCTTCAATTGATATTGACCCAAGTTGGGAAATGGTTGATTTGGGTAGTGTTGTTAAAACTACATCAGGAGGCACACCTTTAAAGAGTAAATCTGAATATTATCAAAATGGGACTATTCCTTGGATGAGAAGTGGAGAGGTAAATCAAGGAATAATTAAAGATATAAAGTTCAAAATAACAGAAGAAGGTCTCAAAAATTCTTCTGCAAAAATCTTCCCTATCAACACTGTCTGTATTGCAATGTACGGAGCAACTGCAGGAAAAGTAGGTTTGCTAAAAGTTGAAACTTCTTCAAATCAAGCAGTTTGTGGAATATTGCCATCAAAAAATTATTTACCTGAATTTCTATATTATTTTTTAAGAGGAAAAGAAAAAGAATTGGTGTCCAAAAGTGTAGGTGGAGCACAACCAAACATAAGTCAAAATATTATTAAATCAATTTTGATACCTAATATATCTATTGAAGAACAGAAAAAAATATTAGAAGATTCTATACTGAATGAAAGAACAGTTAATGCGAATTACAATTTGAAAGAATTTTATACCAAAAAGATAGGTAAAAAAATTGATTCCCTTTGGTCAAATTAGTTATACTTGCAAATGCGACTATAACGGTTCGGAACTAGACTTCAAACTTCGTGTAAACTTCGTGTAAAACTTCGTGCTGTTCCTAAATTGATATTTGAATTGGATTAACGATTTCCGTTGGTTAAGGGGCGTTCTGTTGCCAGGTGCCCCGAACCCCGTTACTTAATTAATAAATTAATTAAGCAGCAAGAGCAAATTTATCATTTGCAATTATAAAATAGCCCGTCACGGTGGAACAATCCCGAACGAAAGAAAGACTTTTACACATCCGTCGATCCTAGTTCACCCCCATAAGTTGTAAATGGTGGAGGTGGTGGGTACTGCCCCCACGTCCGCAATGTTTATTACGAAATTCGTTTATCGTCGTAGTTGGAAAACCAACATTAATAATATAAAACGTTATTTATTAGATTCAATAAGTTATTCATGAAATTAACAAAAGAACAACAACAAGAAATAGAAAATCTTAAAGGTCAAAAAAATACTACTAAACGCGTAGTAGCACCAGAATTGGAGAAAATTTTATTTGATGCTATACCTGTTCTTGATCATGGTTTTATTAGAGTAGTTGACTACATGGGGGACGATACCTCGATAGTTCAAGCTGCAAGAGTTTCTTATGGGAAAGGCACAAAACAAGTTTCAACCGACTCAGGCTTAATTAAATATTTAATGAGACACTGGCACAGCACACCTTTTGAAATGTGTGAGATTAAATATCATGTGAAGCTTCCTATATTTATAGCAAGACAATGGATTAGGCATAGAACTGCAAACGTCAACGAATATTCTGCAAGATATTCAATTTTAGATAAAGAATTTTATCTTCCTTCTAATAAAAATCTTGCAGCCCAATCTCAAAATAATAGACAGGGACGGGGAGATATTATCGATAGTGATCAAGCAAAGGAGGTTTTAAACTTATTAAAATCTGATGCTGAAAGAACCTATGAAAATTATGAAAAAATGTTGAATCAAAGGTATGATGGTTCAGTTATTGACAAAAAAAAATCAGGTCTCGCTAGAGAACTTGCGAGAATGAATTTAACATTAAACACATACACTCAGTGGTACTGGAAAACCGATTTATTAAATTTAATGAATTTTTTAAGATTAAGAGTCGATCATCATGCACAATACGAAATAAGAGCTTATGCAGATGTTATGTTAGATACTTTAAAAAGATGGGTACCAATTACATATGAAGCGTTCATGGATTACAGAGTAGGAGGTACAGAAGTATCTTCTAAAGGAAAAACTGTGATCCAAAAATTAATTCAAAATAAAAAAGTTTCTTTAGACGATTCTGGACTTTCAAAGAGGGAATGGAATGAATTAATGGAAGCTATGAACCTTAAAGATAAGATGATTTAATTTTTTCTGCGAAATTTTTGTAAATTTTGGATACTTCATGGCCTGGATCACTTTCAACTATAGGCTTTCCATAATCTCCTTTTTTTCCAACATCTGGGTTAAGAGGTATTTCACCTAAAAATGTTTTATTAAATTGTTCTGCTGTTCTTTTTACACCACCCTCACCAAAGATGGGGTATTTTTTTTTATCATCTCCAATAAAATAACTCATATTATCTACAAGCCCAATAATATCAACACCTAACTTATCAAACATTTTTATTCCTCTGATCACATCTTGAAGAGCAATCTCTTGAGGTGTTGATACTATAATTGCTCCATCCACTTTTATTTCCTGAGCAAAAGTGAGTTGTGTATCACCTGTACCAGGTGGCATATCAACAATAATAAAATCAAGATTTTTCCAGTCAACTTTTTGCGTAAAAGTTTTAATTGCACTGGTGACCATAGGACCTCGCCAAATCATCGGTGTATCTTCTTCTGTTAAGAACCCAATTGACATGCACTGCACATCATATTTATTAATTGGAATTAATTTCCCCTCTTCAGTTTTTGGCTTTTCATTTATTGAAAATAATTTGGGTAAAGAGGGCCCATAAATATCGGCATCTAACAAACCTACTTTACAACCAATATTTTTAAGTGCTAATGCCAAATTAGTTGCAAAAGTTGATTTGCCAACACCACCTTTTGCACTTGATATAGCTATTGTAAATTTTGTACCGTTTATTGGGTTTTTTATGAACTTTTTTTGTTTAATTTTAGGTTCCATTGTCTCAGTTAATGTTATTTATAACTTATATAAGTAACTTATCTTGTTTTTCAAATTAAAGACACTATATAGAGTCCAATGGTAGATGATTTCAAAAGTAGAGGTGGAAGTCCTTGGGGGTCTCCCCCGGGTGGAGGAAATGGTTCAGGTAGAAAAGGACCAACACCACCGGATATTGACGAAATCATAAGAACTGCTCAGGAAAAAATTAAAAAATTTATGCCTGGTAATTTTCAAGGTGGTAATAAGCCTATATTATTTGGTCTAATAGTTCTTTTAATTGTTTGGGCTTTAAGTGGTCTATATAGAGTATTACCAGATGAGCAAGGAGTAGTATTAAGATTTGGTAAGTTTACATCGACAACTCAACCAGGTTTAAATTACCACATTCCTTTCCCAATAGAGAGTGTTCTTACACCTAAAGTCACAAAAGTTAATAGAATAGATATAGGTTTTAGATCAGAAAGAGATAGCGGTTTCAGTTCAAGTGGAGTTGCTGATGTGCCTGAGGAAAGTTTGATGTTAACTGGAGATGAAAATATTGTAAATATAGACTTTTCAGTTTTTTGGGTGATTAAAGATGCTGGAAATTTTTTATTTAAAATTCAAGATCCTGAAGGAACGGTTAAAGCTGCAGCAGAAACAGCTATGAGAGAAGTTATTGCAAGAAGTGATATTCAACCAATTTTAACAGAGGGAAGGTCAAAAATTGAGATAGATACACAAGAAATTATACAAAATATTCTAGATGAGTACAGTTCAGGAATTGAAATAACGCAGGTCCAAACTCAAAAGGCTGATCCACCAGATCAAGTTATAGATGCATTCAGAGACGTTCAAGCTGCAAGAGCTGATATGGAGAGATCAAAGAATGAAGCTGAAGCATATGCAAATGATGTAATTCCAAGAGCTAGAGGAGAGGCACAAAAAATTTTACAAGCTGCAGAAGCATATAAAAAAGAAGTAGTTGCTAAAGCAGAAGGTGAAGCTAGTAGATTTTTAGCAATATTTAATGAGTACAAAAACGCAAAAAAAGTAACTCAAGAAAGAATGTATTTGGAAACTATGGAAAAAGTTTTAGCTGATATTGATAAAGTTATTATTGATAAAGAAGCAGGATCTGGAGTTGTTCCATACCTTCCACTTCCTGAATTAAAAAAGGCAACAAATTAATATGAAGAAAATTTTATTACCAGTAATAGGAGTGATTGCAATTGTAGCATTCTTTTCAATATTTATTGTAAAAGAAGTTAATCAAGCCATTGTTCTTCAATTTGGTGATCCAAAGAAAATTATTTTAAAACCTGGATTAAACTTTAAGCTACCATTTATTCAAAACGTAGTTTTCTTAGATAAAAGAATTTTAAATTTAGATGCCCCACCAGAAGAAGTAATTGCCTCTGATCAAAAAAGATTGATTGTTGATGCGTTTGCTAGATTTCAAATCGTAGATCCTCTTAAATTTTATATTTCAGTTGGAAATGAGAGAGTTGCAAGATCAAGATTATCAACAATTATTAATTCTAGAATAAGAAGTGTATTAGGTACTCAAAGATTACAAACATTATTGTCAGAAGACCGAACAAAACAAATGGCATTAATTCAAGAGGGTGTAAATGTAGAGGCGGAAAAGTTTGGTATAAAAATAGTTGATGTAAGAATTAAAAGAGCTGACCTCCCTCAGGCAAATAGTGATGCAATTTTTGCAAGAATGCAGACAGAGAGAGAAAGAGAGGCTAAAGAGTTCAGAGCGAAAGGTGCAGAAATGGCAATAACAATTACATCTACCGCAGATAAAGAAGTAACTGTAATTTTAGCAGATGCACAAAAAAAATCTGAAATCATGAAGGGTGAAGGTGATGGAGCAAGAAATAAGATTTTTGCTGACGCATTTGGCCAAGATCCAGATTTTTTTGCATTCTATCGAGCAATGCAAGCATATGAAAAAGCATTGATTGGCGGAGAAACTTCTTTGGTTTTATCACCAGATAGTGAATTTTTTAAATTCTTTGGAAACGTTAATTTAAAACCAGTTCAATAAAATTATTAAAATGAATGAATTGATCATAGCATTTGGTCTGTTCTTGTTTATTGAGGGTATTATTTATGCCTTATTTCCATCAAAAATGAAAAATATGTTAAAGAAGATTGATACTATTAAATCTAATCAATTAAGAACTGCAGGTTTTATTTTTGCTCTTATTGGTTTTACGATAGTATGGGTTTCCAAGGGTTAAAAATGAGAAAAATATTTAAATTCGGTCTAATTATATTATTTTTAATTAACCTAAATACTGCATCATATTCATCAAACATTCCGAGTTCGTTTGCAGATTTGGCTGAGGAATTAATGCCATCCGTTGTAAATATCTCTACAACACAAACTGTTGTTACAAAAACTAACCCTTTTCCCAACTTTCAATTTCCACCAGGATCACCGTTTGAGGATATGTTTAAGGAATTTGGCACACCACAAGAAAGAAAAGCAAGTGCATTAGGATCCGGATTTATTATAGATAAAGGCGGGATTGTAGTCACAAATAATCACGTTATTAAAGATGCAGATGATATTTTAGTAAGAGTAAATGGAGATAAAGAGTATAAAGCAAAAATTATTGGAACAGATCCTTTATCAGATATAGCCGTATTAAAAATAGAGTCAGATGATAAATTTAAACCTGTAAAATTTGGAAACTCAGATTTAGCAAGAATAGGAGATTGGGTTATTGCAATTGGAAATCCTTTCGGACTTGGTGGAACTGTAACCTCAGGAATAATATCTGCGAGAAATAGAAGTATTGGACTTTCTAGATACGAGGATTTTATTCAAACGGATGCTTCAATAAATCAAGGTAACTCAGGTGGACCTCTATTTAATTTGGATGGAGATGTTGTAGGTGTGAATACAGCAATTTTAAGCCAAGGTGGTTCTATAGGAATTGGTTTTGCAATACCATCAAACAATGCAAAGCAAGTTGTAGATCAATTAATTAAATATGGTGAAACTAAAAGAGGCTGGTTAGGAGTTAGAATTCAAGATGTTACAAAAGAAATTGCAGATGCAGAGGAATTAGATAAACCAAGAGGGGCATTAGTATCAAGTGTCTCACCAGGTAGTCCATCTGAAAAAGGTGGAATAAAAGCAGGGGATATAATTTTGGAATTTGATGGGACTACTATTAATCAAATGAGAGAATTACCAATGATTGTTGCTCAAACAGAAGTTGGAAAAACTGTGCGAGTTAAAATTTGGAGAAATAAAAAAGAGATTTTCAAAAAAATTAAATTAGGAAGATTGGAAACATCCAGTGATTTCAAACCAAAAAAACCAAAAGCTTTAAAAACTACAGTAATTGAGGATTTAAAAATTGAAGTAAGACCTTTAAATGATGAGGATATTGAAAATAGAAAATTACCAAAAGATACTGCAGGAGTTGTAATTACAAGCATCGACGCTGATAGTCCTGTTAAAAACTTAATGATAAATAATATAATTATTGAGGCTCAAAAGAAAAAAATTAAAACACCTGGAGATTTACAAAATATAGTAAAATCATCTTTAGTTGCCAACAACAAAACAATTTTAGTAGTCATTTATAATAACGAAAACCAAATAAGTTATATTGGTATAAAATTAAAATAATAAATGGACATACAGTCCAAAATAATTCTTATCTTTGGTCCCACCGCATCAGGAAAATCTAAATTTGCTATACAACTTGCAAAAAAAGTAAATGGAGAAATTATCAATGCTGATAGTATGCAAGTTTACAAAGAACTTAAAATTTTAACAGATAGACCAAAAAATGAAGATTTAAAAATAATTAAACACCATCTGTATGGATTTTTAAATGTAAAAAAAAATTTTTCAACAGGGCAATGGTTAAAAATAGTTCAAAAAAAAATTAAAGAATTAAAAAAAAGAAATAAAATTCCCATCATAGTTGGTGGAACAGGATTATATTTTAAATCGATAACAAGTGGATTAGTAAAAATACCAAAAATTCCGACAAGTTTTAGAAATAAAATTAGAAAATTGCAGTCCAATTTAGGTCAAGAACGATTTTATAAAAAACTTAAAAAAATAGATCCTGATGTAAAAAATAAAATAAATCCAACTGATGTCCAAAGATCTATAAGAGCATACGAAGTAAAAAAATTTACAAAAAAAACTTTAACCCAATGGTTTGAAAAAACAACTATACCGTTTGATGATAAGGAACTAGTAAAAATACTGATCGACTCTAAAAGAGAAGATCTTGTTCAAAAGATAGAAAAGAGGGTTAATAAGATGATTAAAAATGGAGCTATTAAAGAGGTAAGAAAATTTTTAAAATTGAGGGTTAATAAAGATAAAAGCTCTAGTAAAGTCATTGGAATTAATGAAATCAGCTCATATTTGCTAAATAAACAAGATTTGATTTCGACAAAAGAACAAATAGTCATAAAAACAAGACAATACTCAAAAAGGCAAAGCACTTGGGCAAGAGGACAAATGAAAGATTGGCAAAAAGTTCCATCTCAGGATTTAACTTCTTACATAAAAAAATTTAAAAAATATTACACTTAAACTTGACCAATTAGCACAACTTCAGCTAGATTGATTGAATGCCAAAATTGTTATCAGGAGCCGAAATTGTTTTTAAATGTTTGGAAGACCAAAATGTTGAATATATTTTTGGCTATCCAGGAGGAGCGGTTTTACCAATTTATGATGAATTAAAAAATCATTCATCAATTAAACATATTCTAGTTCGTCACGAACAAGGAGCTGGTCATGCAGCAGAGGGTTATGCAAGATCCTCAGGTAAACCTGGCGTTGTCCTTGTTACATCTGGTCCTGGTGCAACAAACGTAGTAACAGCATTAACTGATGCTTACATGGACTCTGTGCCATTAGTTTGTATTTCAGGACAAGTTCCAACTCATTTAATTGGAACAGATGCATTTCAAGAATGTGATACTACGGGAATAACAAGACCTTGTACAAAACATAACTGGTTAGTTAAAGATATTAAAGATTTATCGAAAATAATTCACAAAGCTTTCGAGGTGGCAACAACCGGAAGACCGGGACCAGTTCTTGTTGATATCCCAAAGGACATACAATTTCAGAAAACAGATTATCCAAAATTTAAAAAGAAAAATAAATTAAATGGAAAAATTCACAACCATTTTTCACAAAAAGAAATAGATGAATTAGTTAAGCTGATGTCAAAATCAAAAAAACCAATTTTTTATACTGGTGGAGGCGTAATAAACTCTGGCCCTAAAGCAAGCGAACTATTAAGAGATCTTGTAGCCGCAACTGGTTTTCCAATTACATCTACATTACAAGGCTTAGGTTGTTTTCCTGGTGATGATAATAATTTTTTAGGCATGTTAGGAATGCATGGTACCTATGAAGCTAATAATGCAATGCATGATTGTGATTTAATGATTAATATTGGTGCTCGATTTGATGACAGAATAACAGGAAAGATAGATGAATTCTCACCGAAGTCTATAAAGGTTCATATTGATATCGATCCATCGTCTATTAATAAAAACGTAAAAGTTGATTTACCAATCGTAGGGGATGTTCAAAGTGTAATTTCTTCAATAATAAAAACAATTAAGAAGGCAAAGCCTAATTTTGTTAAATCTAATAAACAACAAATATCAAAATGGTGGGAACAAATTGGGAAGTGGAGAGAAAAGAAATCACTTGATTATATAAACAGCAATGAGACTATAAAACCTCAATATGCGGTTCAAAGGCTTTACGAGTTAACAAAAAATAAAGATACATTTATTACGACTGAAGTTGGTCAACATCAGATGTGGGCAGCACAACATTATAAATTTGATAAACCAAACAGATGGATGACATCCGGAGGGTTAGGAACAATGGGATATGGTTTGCCTGCTGCGGTTGGTGTTCAAATTGCTCACCCAAAAAAACTAGTTGTAGATATTGCTGGAGAGGCGTCGGTTCTAATGACCATACAAGAAATGTCTACTGCAGTTCAATATAATTTACCAATAAAGATATTTATATTAAATAATGAGTACATGGGCATGGTGAGACAATGGCAAGAATTATTACATGAAAAGAATTATTCAGAAAGCTACACAGCTGCATTACCAGATTTTGTTAAATTAGCCGAGGCATATGGATGTGTTGGAATAAGAGCAAAAACTCCAGATGAATTGGATGACAAAATTATCGAGATGATAAATACTGATAGACCTGTAATATTTGATTGTTTAGTCGATAAACAAGAAAATTGTTTCCCAATGATACCATCAGGCAAGCCTCACAACCAAATGCTTTTAGGACCAAAAGATCAAGAGCAGAATAAAATAACTGGGAAAGGTAAAACTTTAGTCTAATGACCAAATCTAAATCAGCCTACAGCGTAGCAGGAAAAAAGGAAAAATTAGATACACATATAATTGTAGTATGGGTAGATAACGAGGCTGGAGTGTTAGCAAGAGTTGTGGGATTATTTTCTGGAAGAGGGTACAATATAGAGTCATTAGCTGTTGCTGAAATTGACTCAAAATTGAATATCTCAAGAATAACTATTGTTACAACAGGAACGCCCCAAGTTATTGATCAAATTAAATTACAACTAAAAAAATTGGTTCCAGTCCATAAGGTAGCTGACTTTAAAAGAGAAGATAAAAAAGTAATTTTTAAAGAAATGGCATTATTTAAATTTGTCGGCAATAATAATAAGAGAGGTAAAGCTTTAAATGCTTGTAAAAAGTATAATGCTGTAATATTGGATAAAACAAATAAATCATGCGTAATACAAATTACAGCACTTAGAAGAGAAATTGATAAAATGTCAAAAAATTTAAAAAAGCTTGGGCTTATAAGTGTTTCAAGAACAGGAGCTGTTGCAATGACTAGAGGTGCAGAAACTTTCAAATAAAAGGATAAATCTATGAAAATGTACTATGAAAAAGATACTAATACAAATTTGATCAAAGATAAAAAAATAGCAATTTTTGGTTATGGAAGCCAAGGACATGCTCATGCACTGAACTTGAAAGATAGTGGTGTAAAAGAGGTTGTAGTTGCTTTAAGAGATGGATCTTCAAGTAAAGCAAAAGCTGAGTCAAAAGGTTTAAAGGTAATGAACTTATCAGATGCAGCAGAGTGGGCAGATGTTGTAATGATACTTACACCTGACGAACTTCAAGCAACTATTTATAAAAATCATATTGAGCAAAGAGTCAAAGAAGGAACTTCAATTGCTTTTGCGCATGGATTAAATATTCACTATGATCTTATTAAAGCAAGAAAAGATTTAGATGTTTTTATGGTTGCCCCTAAGGGACCAGGACATTTAGTGAGAAGTGAGTTTGAAAAAGGAGGTGGTGTCCCATGTTTATTTGCTGTTCATCAGAACGGCTCAGGTAAAGCAAGAGACATTGCTATGTCATATGCTTCTGCAATCGGAGGTGGACGATCTGGTATTATTGAAACGACTTTTAAAGATGAAGTAGAGACTGATCTATTTGGTGAACAAACTGTTTTATGTGGTGGTTTAGTAGAATTAATAAAAAATGGGTATGAGACGTTAGTTGAAGCAGGTTATGAACCAGAAATGGCATACTTTGAGACTGTACATGAAGTAAAATTGATTGTTGATCTTATTTACGAAGGTGGAATTGCAAACATGAATTACTCAATTTCAAATACCGCTGAGTATGGAGAATACGTTTCAGGACCAAAAATAATAAACAAGGAAGAAACTAAAAAAAGAATGAAAGAAGTTTTGGAAAAAATTCAATCAGGAAAGTTCACTAAAGAATGGATGGAGGAATGTAAAAATGGTCAAAAAAATTTCCTTAAAACTAGAGAAAAATTAGCAGAACATCCAATTGAAAAAGTTGGAGCTGATCTTCGAGCCATGATGCCTTGGATTACCAAGAAGAAATTGGTCGACAGCGATAAAAATTAAAAAGTTTTGTTCCAATTTGAGTTGATATAACTCTTTTATTTTGCAATCTACACGAGAGGTAGTATTATTGATTTGCAAATTTTTAAAAAAACTATGAGCAATAAAGATAAGGTATTTATATTTGATACGACAATGAGAGATGGTGAGCAATCACCTGGAGCATCAATGAGCGTTGAGGAAAAAATTCAAATTTCAAGAGTTTTTGATGAAATGGGAATTGATATTATTGAAGCTGGATTCCCGATATCGTCACCTGGAGACTTTGAGGCTGTGTCAGCAATCAGCAAAGGTTTAAAAAATTCTATCCCTTGCGGTTTATCAAGAGCATTAAAAAAAGATATTGATGCGTGTCACGAGTCGTTAAAATTTGCTAAAAGATTTAGAATACATACTTTTATCTCAACCAGTCCTGTTCATATGAAACATAAATTAGATATGACCAACGACCAAGTAATTGATGCAATTAAAGAGAGTGTTACATATGCAAAAAAATTTACTGATGATGTTGAGTGGTCTTGCGAGGATGGCACAAGAACAAACTTAGATTTTATGTGCAAGACTATCGAATTAGCAATTAAGTGTGGAGCTACAACAATAAATATTCCAGATACTGTTGGATATTCTATACCCGAGGAATTTGCTAAAACTATTACTCACATAAAAAATAATGTTCCAAACATAGATAAAGCAATAATATCTGCTCATTGCCATAATGATTTAGGTTTAGCAGTTGCAAATGCTCTAGCAGGTTTATCAGCAGGTGTAAGGCAAATAGAATGTACAATTAATGGAATAGGTGAAAGAGCGGGAAATGCTGCACTTGAAGAAATTGTAATGGCAATTAAAACAAGAAATGATTTAATGCCGTATGAGACTGGTATTAAGACAGAATTAATTAGCAAGGCATCTAAAATTGTGTCTAATGCAACTGGATTTCCAGTGCAATTTAATAAAGCAATAGTTGGAAAAAATGCTTTTGCTCATGAATCGGGTATTCATCAAGATGGAATGCTTAAAAATAGAGAAACTTATGAAATTATGACACCAGAGAGTGTTGGAGTAAAGAAAACCTCATTAGTTATGGGAAAACATTCTGGAAGACATGCTTTTAAAGATAAACTTAACGATCTTGGTTACACAGATGTTACTGATGACGTAATCCAAGCTGCTTTTGGAAAATTTAAAATTTTAGCTGATAAGAAAAAACATATTTATGATGAGGATATTGTTGCCTTAGTTGACGATAGTTTAATAATTGATAATAAAATAAATGCAATAAATCTTAAGTCTTTAAAAGTTTTTGCAGGGACGGGCGAACCTCAAAGAGCAGAAATGACGCTAGATGTATTTGGAGATATCAAGAAAACTTCACAAACAGGAGATGGACCTGTAGATGCAATTTTCAAATGCATAAAGGAATTATATCCTCATGACGTTAAATTATCTCTATACCAAGTACATGCTGTAACTGAAGGAACTGATGCACAAGCAACAGTTAGTGTGAAAATAGAGGAAAATGATAGAACAACAGTAGGCCAATCAGCTGATACAGATACTTTAGTAGCATCAGCAAATGCATACTTGAATGCTTTAAATAAAATGTTAATTAAGAGAGAAAAAAAATCTTTATCAAAAGATATTCAGTACCAAAAAGTAAAAGGAGGAGTATAAAATGGGAGTTCTAGATAAATTTACAGCAATTTGGAGTCAAGATATGGCTATTGATTTAGGAACAGCTAACACGTTAGTTGTTTTAAAAGGCCAAGGTGTAGTTCTTAATGAGCCATCTGTTGTTGCTGTTGTAGATAACAAAGGAAAGAAATCGGTTTTAGCTGTCGGAGACGAAGCGAAAACAATGTTAGGAAGAACCCCAGGGAATATCCAAGCCATAAGACCATTAAGAGATGGTGTAATAGCAGATTTTATTGTGACTGAAGAAATGATCAAACACTTTATAAAAAAAGTGCATAAAAGAAGCACATTTGCCAATCCAAGAATATTAATTTGTGTACCAACTGGCTCAACTCCAGTTGAAAGAAAAGCTATTCAAGATAGTGCGCTTGCTGCTGGAGCAAGAAGAGTACAACTAATTGAAGAGCCAATCGCAGCAGCTATTGGTGCTAACTTACCAATCTCTGAGGCAACTGGATCAATGGTAATTGATATTGGTGGTGGAACAACCGAGATAGCAGTTATGTCACTAGGGGGTGTGGTTTATTCGAATTCTTTAAGAGTTGCTGGAGATGCTATGGATAATGCGATCATTGGATACATGAGAAAAGAATATAACTTGATGATAGGTGATAGTACAGCTGAAAAAATTAAAAAAGAAATTGGAACAGCAATTGCAACAAATAATAATACTTATGCAGTTAAGGGTAGAGATTTAAGATCTGGTACTCCAAAAGAAGTTAACATTACAGAAGAGGATACAGTTGAAGCATTAAATCCCATATTAAGAGAAATGATAAATGGGATTAAAGATGCATTAGAAAATACTCCACCAGAATTATCAGCAGACTTGGTTGACATGGGTTTAACATTAACTGGGGGTGGAGCATTATTAAAAAACATTGATAAAAGATTTTCTAAAGAAACTGGTCTTCCAGTCCATATTGCTGATGACCCTTTAGCTTGTGTTGCAGTTGGAACAGGAAAAGCTTTAGAGCAAGAGGAAACATTTAATACAATGTTATCAGAGTATTGATTTGAAAAATGCAACCCTCAAGTAGAGATGATTTTATAATAGCTATAAGATCTGCATTTTTAAAAAAAGAAAATAAACAAAAGTTCTCTCTTTCAGCACTAATTATTCTTACATTAAGTATTTTAATATTAGGTAGATATGACTTTAAAGTTATTAATTATGCAAAATTATCTTTGAAAGAGATTGCTTATAGATCTACATTTATATTTTCTACTCCTGAAAACGTTATTAAAAATGGATTTATTGCTACCAAAAATCATTTCTTTGTTTATGAGGAAAATAAGATCCTAAAACAAAAAGTAAAAGATTTAGAAATAAAAAAATATAATACACAATACATACAAACAGAGAATGAAAGATTAAAAGAAACACTTAATGAATTGAAATTTTCCTCTGACGAAATTCTTGCAAAAGTTATAGTTGATAAGCAAAGTCCATTTTTAAAATCTATAATAGTAAACAAGGGGAGTAAACATGGTGTAATACTAGGAATGGGTGTTATAGATCAAGAGTACTTAGTTGGAAAAGTGGTTGAAGTTAATTTTACTACATCTAGAGTTTTACTTTTGTCTGATTTAAATAGTAAAATTCCTGTTGATATACTACCAAACAATATTCAATCTATACTATCAGGTACTGGTGGTGACATTGGAAAAATTCAGTATATAAAAGAAGAAGCTTTAATCGAGAGTGAAAGTGTAGTTTATACATCTGGTGCAGGTGGTATTTTTAAACCTGGCGTACCAATTGGCAGGACAGTCAAAAACAATTTAAATTCTGAGATAAACGTTGAATTTTATTCTGAATTTTCTCAATTAAGATTTGTGAAATTAAGATCTTATAAAGCAGAGGAAAATTAATGACAGAATTATCTAAGTTGAGTATTTTCAAACAACTTTTAGAAAAAGGTCCTATTATTTTATTATTTATAGCTACTTTAAATGAATTTGATTTTAACTATCTTGGTTTAAAGTATTTCTCTTTTAATTTTCCTTTCATTCTTATTTATTATTGGAGTCTTAAAAGACCTGGTAGTCTAGGATATGGTCTAATTTTCTTAAGTGGATTATTTAACGATGCAGTAGTTGGACTTCCAATTGGAGTGAGCTCATTAAGCTATTTATTTATTTGTGGTTTTTCATCTTATTTAAGAAATATTACTTTAAGACCAAGCAGAATGAACGACTGGTTCTTTTTTGGTTTCACAATTCTTGTTGTAAACTCTTTAATGTTTGCAATATCAAATATCTTTTTTAATGTACAAATTGTTTATGAAGATATCCTGGTAAATATGTTATTTACATTTTTATTCTATATACTTTTTAGTATTTTATTTGAATTATACAAAAATTTTGTTTACGGAGCTTCCAGTGTTTGATGGTGGTGACTCAAATGTTAGAAAATTTAATACTGTTAATAGAAGAGTATTTATATTAAAAATTGCAAAAGGGATTATCTTCACAGGTATAGTTGCAAGATTATTTAGTTTGCAGATAACTGAAAATAAAAAATACCTAACACTATCAGACAAAAATCGATTACGAGAATGGAGGTTACCTCCGGTCAGAGGTGAATTTGAGGATTATTTTGGTAATGTAGTTGCTGGCAATACTAAAGTTTATCAACTTCACGTAGTACCTGAACAGGTTGAGGACTTTAAGTATTTAATGGTTAGATTAAAAAATATATTATCTTTATCAGATAAACAATTCAGCAAAATAGTAAAAAAGAAAAAACAGCAAAAACCTTGGGAAACACTTATCATATCTGAAAGTTTGACTTGGGATCAATTTTCTAAAGTAAATTTCTACTTACATGAATTATCTGGAGCAAAACCAGTATTGTCTGTAGCAAGAAGTTATCCTTATAAAGCAAATTATACTCATGTGCTTGGCTATGTGGCTCAAGCAAGTGAAAGTGATTTACTAGAAAATGAGGAAATTAAAAATAAACATGTTCCAGGTTTAAGGGTTGGAAAAACTGGATTAGAAAAAACATTTGAAAATTCCTTAATTGGTACAAATAGCGTCAAAAGATATGAGGTAAATGCATTTGGTAAAAGAATTAATCAAGTAGACTTTAAAGAAGGGGAAAAAGGGCAAAAAGTAAAACTCACTATAGATACTGAAATACAAAAATTGTGTAACGAACTTTTAGCAGAAAAGTCGGGTTCTATAAGTGTGATGGATATATTTACAGGTGAAATTGTTGCCATGCATTCATCACCATCTTTCGATCCGAATTTATTTATGTATGGCATAAGTTATAAAGATTGGGACTTGATCAGAAAAAATCCTTTAAAGCCTCTAATTAATAAAACTATTTCTGGTTTGTATTCACCTGGCTCAACTATAAAACCTATTGTTGCTTTATCAGCCTTGGAGAATGATGTCATCTCTACAAAATTTAAAGTTAATTGTACTGGTAAAATGGAAATGTATGGTCAAACATATCACTGTTGGAAAAAAAAGGGTCATGGCATAGTAGATCTTAGAGATGCGATTAAACAATCTTGTGATACTTATTTCTACGAGATGAGTAGGAGACTTGGTGTTGATAGACTTAATATAACTGCAAAAAGATTTGGACTTGGGAATACAGTATTTAAAAATTTATATACAGAGGAAAAAAAGGGTTTAGTACCGTCAACAAAATGGAAAAAAAATGCTTTAGGTAAAGGATGGGTTCTAGGTGAAACCTTAATAACTGGAATAGGCCAAGGTTATATTCAAACTACACCATTACAGCTATGTCTAATGACAGCACAGTTGGCAAATGGAGGATTTAAAATATTTCCAAGAATAACAGTAGACAAAAATCAAGAGTCACTTGAAAAGATAAAATATAAAATGAAAGAGAGCCTTAAAATAACAAATGAAAACTCGTCATCTTTAATTCGATCTGCTGAAGAAATTTTTTACAAAGGTGAAAAGGAATATAATAAACTTTTCCGAAACCAAGAGAATATTAAGTTTGTCTTGGAAGCAATGTCTGCCTCTACCAATGAGGTTAGAGGTACATCTTATCGGTCAAGAATTGATGATC
Source organism: uncultured Pelagibacteraceae bacterium (assembly GCA_902626575.1). Taxonomy (GTDB): domain Bacteria; phylum Pseudomonadota; class Alphaproteobacteria; order Pelagibacterales; family Pelagibacteraceae; genus Pelagibacter. Next base: position 25,868 of record CACOFY010000006.1, read on the forward strand.
CAAAATATAAATTTGCTGGTAAAACTGGCACAGCTCAAGTTAAAAAAATTACAAAATTGCAAAGAGAGCTGGATTTAGATACAGCACAAATTCCATACGAGGAAAGAGATCATGCTTGGTATGTTGCCTTTGGACCTTATAAAGATCCAAGATATGCATTATGTGTTTTGGTTGAGCATGGGGGATCTGGAAGTGCTACTGCAGCACCTTTGGCAAAAAAACTTATGAAAAAAATTATTGACCGACATGAGGAAAGAGAAAAAATTAGAAAAAATAATTTAGTGGATATTTAAAAAATGTTTGAGCAATCTTCATATTCAGAACAATATACATTTTTTCAAAAATTAAGATCTTTTGATTTTGTATTAATTTTTTGTGTACTTTGTTTAGGTATAATTAGTAACTTTTCTATGTATTCAACTGATGGTGGCGAATTTTTATACCACTCTAAAAGTCATTTTATAAGATTTGTAACTTTTTTTTCCATGATGATATTTCTATCTTTTTTTAATTTGAGATTTTGGCATTCAACAGCTTATTTATTTTATACAATTACTTTAGGTTTTTTAATTTGGGCTTCAATGTATGGTGTCACTGCATCTGGCTCTCAAAGATGGATAAATTTATATTTTATAAACCTTCAACCCTCTGAGCTTATGAAAATTGCGATAATAGTTTGTTTTGCAAGATATTTTCACAGAGAACAAATGTCTAATATTAATAGTTTTAAAAATATTATTTTATCAATGGCTATTTTGCTTTTACCAATTCTTCTGGTAGTAAGCCAACCTGATCTTGGTACTTCTATTTTAATTGCTATAAGTGGTGTAATTGTTTTATGGCTAGCTGGATTTAATATAAAATATTTTATTTATTCTGGATTAACTTTAATTATCTCATTACCTTTTGTAATTTCAATGCTAAAGCCTTATCAAAAACAAAGGGTGTTAACTTTTTTTAATCCAGATAGAGATCCATTAGGTGCAGGTTATCAAATTATCCAATCAAAGATTGCAGTTGGTTCTGGTGGTCTTACAGGAAAGGGATTTCTTAAAGGTACCCAAAGTTATCTTGAATTTTTACCTGAAAAACATACAGACTTTATATTCACATTATTTTCAGAAGAACATGGATTTATTGGTTCAGTTATATTATTAATTCTGTACGGAATTTTAATATTTAGAATATTAAATATTGGTTCTCATTCTAGAAGCTTTTTTGGAAAACTTTTCTGTTATGGTTTTGGATCTGCAATTTTTGTTTATGTTGCAGTCAACATGTCTATGGTTTTAGGCTTACTACCTATAGTTGGTTCTCCACTTCCAATTATGTCTTATGGTGGCTCATCAATGTTAGCAACGATGATTGGTTTAAGTATAGTAATGAGTACCAAAATTCACAGCAAACAAATAATACACTAATTTTTTGTTTAATTTGTCGCTAGAATTTAAACATTAATTTGATGTATTATTTGTCATGAGTAAATTAAGAATAGGTATAATAGGAGCAGGTATTCAAGGTGTTTGCAATGCACTTTTTCTTCAAAAAAAAGGTCATGAAGTAATAATTTTTGATAGAAATGAACCTGGTAGTGGCGCATCTTATGGTAATGCTGGTCATTTTTCACCTTATGCGTCTGTTCCATTAAATAGACCAGACGTTCTTACAGATGTTCCTGCTATGCTATTAAGTTCCACAGGACCTCTTGCCCTGAAATGGAACTACGTTCCAAGAATGATACCTTGGTTTTTTAAATTTTTAAAAAATTGTTCCAAAAAAAATATGATGCACACAGCAAAATATATGCATCAAATTTTAGACCTAGCCTTACCTGCATATGATGAATTATTTGAAGAGCTAGATCTAGAAAATTTAGTGATTAAAAATGGAATTATGTATATTTGGAATAATCAAAACATAGAAAGTAGAAATTTAGAAATTAAAATTAGAGATGAGCTTGGTGTTGATCAACAACTTCTCAATCCAAAAGAAATTCATGATTTAGAGCCCAATATCAAACCAATATATGACGGTGGGGTATTTTATTCGCATGCAAGACACACCAACAACCCAAAAAGAGTTTTTCAAAAACTTTTTGATTTATTCATTCAGAAAGGTGGAAAATTTCTAAAGCAAGAAATAAACGAACTTAATTTTGATGATCAAAAACCAATCATAAGATCACAAACACAAAGATTTATTTTTGATAAAGTCGTTATTGCGTGTGGAGCATTTTCAAAAAGAATTTCTGATAACTTATATGAAGATATACCACTTGAAACTGAAAGAGGTTATCACATACACTTTAAGGGTTGTGAAAATTTGATATCAAGACCTGTTGTATTTTCAAATAGAGGTTTTGGCATGACTCCAATGGAACAAGGTTTAAGAGTAGTTGGAACAGTTGAATTTGGAGGTCTAAAAAATCCACCATCAGCAGAAAGAGTGAGAAATTTAATAAACAATGCAAAGTATATGCTAGATGGTTTGCCAGAACATGATGACGAATGGTTAGGATTTAGACCGACGCTTCCTGATTTTTTACCAGTTATTGGACCATCAAAGAATTATAAAAATGTGTTTTATTCGTTTGGTCATCATCATTTAGGATGGACATTAGGAGCCATTTCTGGAAAGATTGTATCTAAAATGATTTTAGAAGAAAAAACAAATTTAAGCTTAGAACCTTATAGCTCTTTAAGATTTTCATAATTTGTGCGTAATAAAAATGGACTTGCATATTTATTATTAATTTTTGCAACTTTATTTTGGTCAGGAAATTTTATAGTTGGTAAAGCCGCAAGTATTTATCAAATACCACCATTCTCATTAAATTTTTATCGTTGGCTGTTTGCTGGACTAATACTTTTACCTTTTACTTATAAAGAAATAATTAACAATTTAAATTATATTAAATCAAAAATTAGTCATTTCATATTATTAGGTTTCACTAGCATTACTATATTTAATTCAATTGTATATTATTCACTTTACCATACCCAGGTAATTAGTGGTGTCTTAATGATTTCAACAATACCAGTATGGATAATTTTAATTTCATCTATATTAAAAATTGAAAAAACTAATATTTTTCAATTATCAGGAGTTGCACTTTCTTTAATTGGTGTAATTTTTATTATTACTAAAGCAGACATTAATTTAATTCGTAATCTTGATTTTAATAGAGGAGATTTGACCATGGTAGTTGCTATGCTTGCTTGGGCAATCTACTCGTCTTTTTTGAAGAAAGATAAAATTAAAATATCTCAAATTGCTTTACTTGAGGTAGTAATTATATCTGGTTTGCTTTTTTTAATACCAATATTTATTATTGAAATGTCTTTGGGAAATAATATTCAATTCAATAAACCCTTTTTGCTAACTTTAGCATACGTTGTATTATTTCCGGGACTAGCTTCATTTTTCTTTTGGATTAAAGGAATTGGAATAATTGGTGCAAATAGAGCTGGAATATTTTTACACTTAATGCCAATATTTGGTGCGATAATGGCTATGTTAATATTTGATGAAAAATTTATGTTTTATCATATTTTAGGTGCGATATTTATTATAATAGGAATTTCATTATCAAATAAAAAAACTAAACTAAATTAAGATGGTAAAAAAAATTAATTCTAAATTATCTTCAGATCAAAAACTTGTCTTGTTTGAAGAAGCCACCGAGCCTCCTGGATCAAGTGAATTAAATTTTGAAAAAAGAGATGGTTCATATCATTGTGCAAATTGTGATATAAAACTTTTTGAGTCCTCAAAAAAATATGAGAGTGGTTCTGGTTGGCCGTCATTTTTTGAGTCTTTACCCGATGTATTTGAAACTAAAACTGATCATCTAATTGGTTATGCAAGGACTGAGTATCACTGTAAAAATTGCGGAGGCCATCATGGGCATATTTTTGATGATGGGCCAAAGCCAACTGGAAAAAGATACTGTAATAATGGAGTTTGTTTAGTTTTTAAGGAAAAAAAATAAAATGATTTTAAAGTATTTGAGTTTTTTAATTGGTTTAACGTGGTCTTACTCTTTAATAAAAACACAGTCTATATTTAGTAAAAAAGCCGGTCTTATTTTTAAATTATTTATAACAAAAGTTTCATGGCTGACTTTTATTGCTGCTGTTTACTTTGGATATAAAAACTTCTCTTTTCAGTTTACTATTATCGGAATTATTTTTGCAATCATTTTAGTACATTTGGGTTTTATATTTTCGGGTAAATTCTTAAAATCAAAATTTACAGAAAAGCAATTGAATCTTACAAAAAGTTTTTTTGAATACTCTTTAATTATTTGGATTTTATATTATTTTATTTATTAAATAATTGCTTATTTTGGTCGCTTAGGCCCAAGAAAATATTGTTTTTTTTCACATTTATATATACAAATTTAATATGTTTGAAAAATTAGAGGAACTTGCAAAAAATAACAAAAAAATATCTGATTTTCATATTAGATCAGGCTCTCCTTTAGCATACAGGCAAACTGGAGAAATTATCATGGTTAAAGATGTTTTGGTAAAACCACAAGATCTTATAGATTTAATGACTACGAATTGTAATGAGCATGAGACAAAAAAATTCCAAGATACACACGAGCTAGACTCTGCAGTTAATATTAGTGGACTAAGATTTAGAGCTAATTTTTATAAAACATTAAATGGACCAGCTGCAGTTCTTAGAAGAGTAGAAAGCAAAATACCAGAGATGGGACAGTTTGATTTACCAGATGCACTTTATGACATAATTGATATGCATAAGGGTTTAGTTTTAGTCACTGGACCAACAGGTTCTGGAAAATCAACTACACTTGCAGCTATAGTTAATGAAATAAATAAAACAAGAACTGCAAATATTATAACTGTAGAAGACCCAGTAGAATTTATTCATACAGATTCAAAAAGTATCGTTTCACATCGAGAAGTTGGAAAGCAAACACAAACTTTTGCAAGTGCACTAAAAGCAGCCCTACGAGAAGACCCTGATGTGATTTTAGTTGGAGAGATGAGGGATTTGGAAACAGTAAGTCTTGCACTTACAGCTGCTGAAACTGGACACTTGGTTTTTGGAACACTGCACACGAGTGGAGCACCAAATACAATAAATAGAATCATAGACGTTTTCCCACCGGAACAACAAGCTCAGATACGGGCACAACTTTCAACATCTTTAAAGATGGTTGTAACACAAAGACTTTTAAAAACAAAAGATGGCCAAGGTCGTGTAGGTGCTTTTGAAATTATGAAATGTACTGCTCCGATTCAAAACTTAATTAGAGAAGCAAAAATTCATCAAATCCCAAGCATCATGCAGACCGCAGTAAAAGATGGAATGATCACAATGTCAAAATCATTAGAAAATCTTGTTACAGCTGGAAAGATTGATGCAAATGCAGGAAAAGAAAATTAAAGGTTTCGCTTTATTAGAGCTCATCGTAGTTATAGCAATTATTGGTGCAATGTCTGCTGCTGCTTTTAAACCATTCCTAAAGTGGAGAACTGAACGAATGGTTAGAGCTCAAGCAACAGAGACAGCTTCCCTAATGAGAAATATTTTTTCACAAGTTCAAAGAGGACAATATAGTTTTGTACAATTTAGTGTTTATAGAGATACTGATAACGAAGAAATAGTTGTTGAGACAAATGGTTTAGGGCAAAATAAGTTTATTAACCTTGTAAGAGATAAGTGGGACGGAACGACTGAAAAACCTTTTCACAGATTTGAGCAGAGATGCTCAATGGACATTGACTGGGATCATGAAGGAGCATCAAGCGATGAATTGACTGTGAAACAAATTAGACTTGATGAAACTAAAGTCTTAATAGGAATGCTAGATAATAATGATAATCCTATGACTATACCAAATGACGGCGGTAATATTTGTTTTTCAAAAGATGGAACTTTTTATAGTGCAAGTGGTATGTTTTTAATGAACGAGGGATCAGATTTTTTAGCCAATGAAAATTTATTTATTTGTCAAAGGAAAACAGATGAAGATAATCATTGTGAATTAAATAATACCGGCCCCACTCAGAGTAATTTTTTTCGTATAGAATGGAGTAGATTTGGTAGTATTAATTTATATAAATGGGCAAACGATTGGGTGACTCAATGAGAAATTTTTCTAAAGATAAACTTATCAAGGGTATTAGTTTAGTCGAGGCTTTAGTTTCAACTGCAATAGTTGCAATAGGTTTTCTTGCAGTGTTTCAATTAGTAAATTATTCAGTTAACTCAATTGGAGTATCAGGTGAGCGAACAAAAATAAATTATATTACAAGTATGATCGCAGAGGATATGATTGGCTCAAGAGATGAGACGACAAATACTAATCCAAATTCCAAACAATGTTTGATTAATGATTATGGTGTACCGACAGCTTTGGATGGCGGTGTATGCCCGGATAATATAAAAAAATTCGCACAGCATATTAATCAAAGCCCAATAGGATATGATTCATGTAGTGGAAAAGGAGGTCCTATTTTCTCAAAAGAAAGTATGACAAGTATTTACAAAAATGCATTAACAGAAGGTGCTCCAGAAAATAAGTTAAATAGGTGGGGAGTTATTTTAGGTGAAGATCGTTATTTAAAATGTAGAGATAACCCAGATGGTGTAGGTGATAGAAAAACTATTAATGTTTATAAAATTTGCACAGGTACAGGATGTCTTCCAGGGAGTTGGGATATGATTTTTGACGAAATTTATATTGGTAGAGTTGAAATTAATACTAATGCAGGCAATAAAAGAAGAACGTTATACTTTCAAGCAGATTATATTTTTAAGGAATGATGAAAAAAAAATTAACAAAGATATCAGGTGTAACATTAATTGAGTTATTAGTAGGAGTTGCAGTAACTGCTATAATGATGGGAGCAATGTTTGCATCTTATACTGCAGTTAATAGCAGCTATAAACAAGTAACTGATAAAGCTAGAATTAGTAGTTCGAGCAGAGACATAGTTGGAATGATGATGAGAGATATAAGATTAGCAGGATACAAATATTATTATGGTAGGAATGATGAAGGAATTCCGCCATCAGATAATCTTACTCATATCTCAGGGCTAGAGCAGGGTAGAGGAATAATAGATACCCATGATCCAATAATAGTCTTTAGAAATACTCTTGGTTATTATCCTGCAGATTTTGCTGTGGATCCAGATAGCGATCTTCCAATTCCACAAAAAAATCGATCTACAGATACTTGTTGCGATAGCATATCTATTGTCTATGGTGATTTTGATAAAAATGATCCAATTCAAAAATATAAAAGATATAAAATTACATATTTTGCATTACCGATAAACAATGAAGATGGAAATTCTGATAATGATTTTTATGGGGTTTATAAAACTAAGGAAAGCTGGATTGAAAACGATGAGAATACATTTGGTAATTGGACAAGTAAATGTACTGAGTGTTACACAAATCAACTTGTCAGATCACATTTAGTTGATATGGAATTTTTATTATTTGATGGCAATGGACATCATTTGTGGAAAAATGGAGATTATCCTCTACCAAATAATGCTCATAGATCCGATCTTTATAATATTAAACAAGTGGACATGTCATTAATGTTTAGATCAAATAAAGAATTTTATAAAAATAAACCAAAACAAAAGCAATTTTTAAAAACATTAAGTAATGACAGATACTCAGGGTTAGGTGTTGATGATAGATATTTAAGAGACAATGTAGTTGTAAGTATTGCTACAAGAAATATAGGAAGATGAAAAATAAAAATAAAAATAAAAATATAAAAGGATTTACACTAATTTTATCGTTAGTTCTTTTAATAGCTATGTCATTAATGGGTGGAACTCTAGTTGTGTTATCTTCGAGTGATCACCGAGATAATAATACTGATGATTTATATCAGCAAGCTTTTTACGTTGCTGAAACTGGATTATTAGAGGCTGAAAAATACTTGTTAAATAAGTTTATGGGAAAACCGAGAAGAGTAAAAACTGCTGGAGCAGTATCTCGAGAAGATGACGAGTTATCGAAAAATATACCTCCAGCAAATTCCTTTACGATCCCTGCTGCTGATAGAACCCCGTGCTACAAAAGTTTTAAAAACATCATAAATTTAGAAAATGTAGTTACACATTATACTGAGGGCTCATTTTATCAAATCGTGGAACCAATAGTTGCATCTGTTTATACAACTGCATCTGGAAGAGAGGCAAAGTATAGAGATGGAGAGATTAGCTTTTTACGAAAATTTACTTATGAATACTTTATGGTCAATGTTGGCCCAGCGGACTCCTTTGAGACTGGAAATAGTGTTCAAGCGTCAGCTACCGATGTTGTTAATAAAGGAACTGCTTTTAGGGTTTATTCCTGCGGTATTTTTGATGAAGATAAAATTATAATCCCTCTTGAAAGTATGGTAGTTTTACCGGAATAAAAAATGAAAAGAAAAACTTTTACTTTATTTTTTATAATTTCTTTATTTAGCTCACAAATATCATGGGCATGTGATTTACTAGGAATTGAAATAGGTTCGGATAAATCAACAATTGAAAATATTTTTGGAACAATTGAGGATGAACAGTCCCAAATAGAAGGAGTCCTTGGAACAACTAGAGGAAGTGGTTCTAGTGGTCTCGGGGGAGATGTCTCAGTTTATGTTACTGAAAAAAATGCTTTCTGTGAAGATATAGATTTTGGTGAAGTTTTAATTAAAGGATATGTAGTAAACAACAAAGTTGGTGCTGTAGAAATCGAATTGCAAAATGGTCAAAACAATGATCAAAGTGCAAAGGGTTTGCTCAATAAATATGTTCAATCAAGTTTTGGATCAGTAAATACTGAAGATAAATCTTGGCCAGGGTACAAGTTTTGGAATTTCGGAAATAAACAAATTTATTATTATAAGATTAAAAATATTGATAAAGAAATTATAGAGGGTGTTGCTGTAACTTCACCAGATTATTTTGAAGTATTGCTTGAACAGGAAGAATAATGGAAATAAAAAATTTATTTAAAATAATTATAATTAATTTAATACTTTTTTCTTTAGTAGGTTCAAAATCTTTTACAAAACCAATTCCCCCTGGATCAGGAAAGGGCGATGTTCCAGCTAATATATTAATATTGTTAGATAGCTCAGTGAGTATGAGAAATATAGCATCAGGTGGTATGGGAACCTATGGTGTGGACTGGGCAGTAGAATTAAGTGATGGCAATATAATTTTTGCTGAGAACGGTAGAGGTTTTTCTAAAATTATTGCTGCAACGGGCGAGAGAGATTTAACATTTGCTGGTGGTGCTATCAATTTTAGAGGAACGAATAGAGACTCAAATTGTGGAAATAAAAATTCACAAGTAAATAAAAGTTGGGCCGGGGCTGTAACTTCAAGCGATATAGTTTATGGAGTTTCAACTCAAAATAGCGGACAGATAGTTGCAATTGATAAAGACGGCAAATGCGTTGATGTGATTGGATTTAATAAAACAAAAATTGCAATGCCAGCATTACTTGAGATAAGAGAGATTGATAATGATGAAATTCTTTTTGTCGGAGGCAGAACTCATGAAGGTGGTGGTAAGAAAGGAAAGTTATATGTCAAGAACTTGACAAATGGGAAAGAAAAAAAATGTTCAATAAATAATAATCAACATTTTGGAAAACTGTTAAATGGAAACAAAGCTGTGTCTATGACCGTTAGTAACAATGGTGATTATATTTATCTTGCAGCAGGTCAACATCTTGTAGGTTATACTTTAACAAAAGACGGTAACGATCTTTATTGTCCTACTGACGGAAATTGGGATTACTTTATTAATACAGGACAAAATCAAGCAAGAACTCCTAGCCAAACAAATTCTCTTGCAGATGATATAAAAGATATTTACGCGATCAAATATTCCGTAGCACAAGATAACAAGATCTATGCAACAAGTAAAAACTCTCATCTTCTTCAAAAAATTTCAATAGACCACACAAATATTACAGCAAGTATAGATTTTACCATTGGTAAAAGTGGAAATGCCAAGAGTTTAAGCGATAAAGACCCAGGAGCTGTTAATGCTGCCGATGTTGAATTCAATATTCCAGGGAGGGCTGCAAGCTCTGGTTTTGCAAATAATATATTTACTAGCGCTACAAGAGTTTTAGTGGGCGATAGAAACTCTTTCATACATAAATTTGATGAAAATAAAATGACAGATGCTTTAAAAGATACAGCCTGGCGAGCAAGATATGGTGGTGCTAAAGTATCAAAATTTGATGGAGCTAAAGATGCTATTTTGGAAATTGTAACAGATAGTTCTTTAACATCTGGAGCAAACTTTGGGTTTGGTCATTGGAATTCAGGTACAAATGACTCACGTGGTAGAGCTGCTTGGGACCCTGATGGAGCAAGAGGTGGCGGTGAAAAATGGTGTCACTTTGTTAATTGGTGTTATTATATGGATAATGGTTGGATGGGAGGCACTCATCCTGTAGGTACATCGGACCGATGTCTTAATGATTACTGTCTAGAGGTAGGAGTTAGTGCTTCAGGAGCTTCTGAAATTGTTGATGTGCTCCCAACAATCGGTATGGCATGGGGAACAGATGGAAATGCTTTCGCAGATGTTGCATATCAATATTATGGCAATAGAACAGGAGAGACACCAGTTATAGATGAGGTGGGTAAACCTTGTCAGCAAAATTATGTAATCGTTATAAGTGATGGATTTATACGGCATAGCACTGAAGCGTTTCAAACTCTGAAAAAATTAAAAAATGAATATAAAGTTACTACCCTTATGGTTGGGTATGGTGGTTCTTATCAAACAAATGCTAAAGTAATATTTGATAGGCTTGCAAGAGCAGGATCATGTGAAAGCCCTGGCGGATATTACGATAGTGTAGATCCAATTTCTTATGATCCACTTACGAATAAAACGGGTTGCGAAGCTCCAATAGATGCAGAAACACCAGCTGATTTAAAGACAGAGATAGAGTCAAAAATCAGACAAATCATTGCGGAAAGGTTATCATTTACAGCTCCATCAATAACAGCAACTCTTGAAGAAGGTGGATCTATTTATCAAGCGCAATTTAATTATAGGTCAAACACTGAATGGAAGGGGCACCTATATAGATATAGTATTGATAATAACGTCATAAACGATGACTTGGACACAGATGAGGGTAAGGCAGCTGGTAACTGGGATGCTGGAGCTGAACTTGTTAAAGCTTCTAAAGGATCTGTGAATAGAAAAATCTGGACTGCAATTGATACTGATCAATACGGAAGCGCAGGCTACACTGGAAACGGAGGATGGAATAATTGGAACACAAATAATGCAGCTGCGATTCAAGAATTATTTGAGGCAACCGGTAACGTAGTAAGAGATTATCATAATTCTCAATCAACTTGTGGTATAAAAAATACACCAGGTGTTGAAGATGGAATTGAGGATGATGTAAAAGGATTAATAAATTTTGTTAGAGGTGTCGATTACTTTGATTACGATGGAAGTTCAGGAAGTGGAGCGTGTAATATTACTGAGGATAGAGATTGGATTTTAGGTGATATTTATCATTCTCAACTAATCGAAGTTGGTCCACCTAATGCAAGTACAAACTTTTTTGGCAACAACCAAGAAAAATACTGGAGATCAACTAAAGGTTATGGAGCTTTTCAAACATCTCTCAAGGATAGAACAACAATTGTTTACGCAGGTTCAAATGGGGGAACGTTGCACGCATTTAATGCGAAAACTGGAGATGAGGAATGGGCATTTGTACCTCCATTGATTGCAGCCCAGCTCCCGCTCTTGGTGAACAAAAATATGGATGGAAAATTTGGTGGAGGAAATAAAGCTGGAGGTACTAATCCTATATTTGCTGTTGATGGATCACCCGTTGTTCATGATGTGTTTATCAAGGGATTAAATTCAGGCGGGACAGAATATGAAACAGGAAAATCCTGGCGGACTTTATTATTCATTCCTTATGGTCGTGGTGGAGCAGGATTTTCAGTGCTGGATATAACTGTACCAACTGTCACAGCTGGAACAGAAAAGGATGATGGTACATTCGAGTCAGGAACAGGACCTCTGCATATGTTTTCTATATATAACGACTCTTATAATAAAGAGGTTATAAGAGTAGATCATAATGGTAAAATGACAAGACTTCCATATCAAAGGGCAACTCTTTCATTAGAAGAATCTTTTGAGGGCGTTCACGCAGCTAATATCTATGAGGAAGCTGAGACAAAAGATATAGCTTTAGGAACGTATTATGATGATAATGATACACCAGACGATACTTCGGATGACGTACCAGATGCACAATATTTTACTAATAGGACAGCCAAGGAAACATGCCAAGGTAACAGTGATTATGCGGGAGGTGACTTTGTTAACACATCTTACGCTAGTGGTGCAACAACATGTTTTAGAGATAATGTTTTTACATTTGATATAACATTACCAGACAGTGCAGTAAGTAATGGAACTGTAAAGGATGGTGTACTGTCAATTTCTGAATTAGTGAGCGACGATTGGGTAGAGCTATCTGATAATGATGTGACAGCAACTTATGATGGCGCTACATTGACAATAAATTTCGGTGCTACCAACAGATATACTATTGACCAAGGTGTTGCAGGACGATCTGATAAAATTAAAATAGAGACGACTTGTGATGGCCAAGGAATAAATAACATTGAGTTTGATTATAGTGGATTAGGTGAGACTTGGTCCACACCAAGAATTTTTAGAATGCCATCTGTCAGTGGAAGCTTAGATCATAAGGATGATAGATATGTTGCAGTTATGGGTGGAGGAATGGGATCTGGAACTAAATGTGTGGGTTCTGGTGTATTTATAGTTGATTTAGAAGCCGGTCCACTTGAGGACAATTCAGAGCTTGGACATAAAGCTGGAAGATTATTTGGATCAACTGAAAATGATGGATTTATGAGGATATTAGACAGTGAAAAGAAAGGTTTTAAAATAGGAATTACAGGAGAGTATGAAAATGCAAGTCCAATAGTTAATTCAGTTCCAGCCACACCAATAGTAATAACAGCAGATAATGTACCACAGGCTGATTGGCGAGGAGCAATGGTTTACATTAATGATTTAGAGGGAAAAGTAATTAAAATTAACTTAACCTCAGATGGTACTCTGTATGAGCAGCAATTTCTTATGAACTTGCAAGCAGACAATATAAATAAGAGGTTTAGTTTTTTTGAAATGGATGCAGCAATTGGAGGAGACTCTGGAAATCTCTGGTTATTTGGGGGAACAGGGAACTTTAATAGAATATCTGAAACAGTAGGAGAAGATGGAAAAAGCTTAATGGATAATATAGTTTATGGAATAAGAGATCGTGACTTTCCAAACTTTGTTTCAAGAAATAATCCTAAACTTATAAGTGGAAGTACAGACTTTATTCTTAATTCAGCGACTGCATTTAATAGCTCAAATACTCCAAAAATAGATAAAAGTTCTGATTGTGTTGATACAACAGGGGAAAACTATCCGACCTGCAGTGTTGGAACTAATGATGATGCATGGAAATATCACTTAGGTGAACCAGATAGTAATCCTAAATCAACTACAGGCAATAAATTTAGAAAAACTTCAGCAGCACCTACTGTTTATAGAGGTAAAGTTTATTTTCCAATCTATGAACCAGCTGAACAAGTTTGTGAATTAGGAACGGCATATGTTTGCGCGTATGATGATGAGTGTGGCTCATTAGACTCTACACACATCGATCCTAGTGTTGCACAAGGAAGTTGTTATGAAGTAGGAAGTGGTATTTTATCCAAACTCGTTGTTTATGGTGGTAGCATGTTTGCAAACTTAGCTGGACCAGAAGAAGCAGAAGATACTCTTGTACAAATACTTGCCAGCGAAAAACAATTTAGATCTTTCAGAAATTCTTGGCGAGAGAATTTTTAGTTATTAAATAATAATAATTTAATTTGGTTACCAAAGGTAATATAAACTACTGTTCCAATTATAAGATAAGGACCAAAAGGAATCGATGTTGATAAATTTTTCGTTTTGTTTATTAAAGACGGAAGAACATATAACAACCCTATAAAGGATGAAAAAAAAATTATTATAGGAACACTCACCCATCCAAACCAAAATCCTATCGCTGATAAAAGTTTTGCGTCACCTAAGCCCATTCCTTCTTTCTTTCTTATTTTTTCAAATAAAAAAATAATTATCCATATTATTACATAGCCAACTATTCCCCCAACTAGTGAATTAATTAGGTTTGGAAAAATATCCAAATTTAAATTAGGGTAAAAAGATTTTACAAAACCAATAAACATTAAAGGAAAAGATAATTCATTTGGAATTATGAAATGTTTGAGATCAATAAAGAATATAATAATAAAAAATATACTTAAAATTATTAATAATAATGTTGTAACACTCAATCCATATACGTAATAGATAACACAAAATGTTATTGCACTTAATAATTCTACAATAAAGTATTGAAAGTCAATTTTATATTCACAATTTCTACATTTTCTTTTTAAAAATAAAAAAGATACTATAGGAATATTATCAAACCATCTTATAACGCTTTTACATTTAGGACAAAAGGATCGATCTAATACAACACCTTTGTCTTGTGGTAATCTAAAAATACAAACATTAGAAAAACTACCCCAGATACTTCCTAAAATAAAAAAAAAAGCAAATATCACTAATTAGATTTTAAATTGTGATGCAATATTTATGATCCCATCGATACAATATTGAATAAAAATTACTGCATCCTGAATATGCAAATAGAAACTTGGCGAATTAATTATAATTTCCATAGCTATTAAAATTACCAAAAAAGCATTAGAATGCCAATTATAAAAGAATACAAAAAATATTATAAAATATGTTTTTTAAAACAAAAAAAATTGAGCCAATAAAGAAAGATAACTCTTTGGACGAGGATCTTGCGATTATCACGCAAATGAACCAGGAATTCGCAACATCCTTAGATTTAAATGAAACCCTACAAACAGCTTTAGAAGTAATAATTAAAAGAATAAATGCTCAAGCAGCAAATATTTTTTTAATTGATGAAAAAAAACAAGTGTTCCAATGTATTGCATCAAAATATCAATCATATCTTGATGAATATGAAATTCCTTTAACGCAAGGTGTAATGGGCAAGGCTGTTCTTCAAAAAAAATGTATTAGAGTTGGAGATGTAAGAAAAGATGTTAGAGAAATTGCTGAATTTTATTTTGACTTAGATAACAAAACTAATTTTACGACTTATTCAGTTCTTTGTTCACCATTAATTGCTGCGAATGAATGTATCGGCGTTATTCATTGTCTTAATAAAAAAACAAATGGAAAATTATTTGAGGAGAATGATAGAAAATTACTTGAAACTTTATCTGCACCTGCTGCTTTAGCAATTCGTAATGCAAAAATGGCAAAAGAACTAATTGAAAAAAATAGAATGCAAAAAGAAATAGAAATTGTTGGGGAAATACAAAAAACTTTATTATCTAATAATAAAGATGAAAATTTTCCAATAGCTGGAATAAATATCCCTGCAAAAGTTGTATCAGGTGACTTCTATAACTTTTCTGAGATTGGAAAAGGAATGTATGGTTTTGGAGTTGCTGACGTTTCAGGCAAAGGAATTAAATCATCTTTACTTATGTCGAAGGCTTCTAGTCTCTATCGTTGCCTTAGCAAAACTATTTTTTCTACATCGGATCTTTTAAACTTACTTAACAAAGAAATTTGTGAAACAGCTGCAAGAGGAATGTTTGTTACGATGTTGGTTGGAATTTATGATAGTAATAAAAAAGAATTACTTTTATCAAATGCTGGACATGAACCACCACTTGTAATTGATAAAGAACAAAAATTTTCAAACTTTTCTGAAGCTGGTCCACCACTCGGTATAACTTCTAAAATAAAATATAAAGAAACAACGACAAACTTTTCAGACAGTTCAATGTATATTTTTACAGACGGTATAACCGAAATAAAAAGTCCATCAGGTGACATGCTTGAAGTTGAAGGTTTTCAAAAATATATAAAAAAATATCAACACACACCAAATAATAAAAGATTAAAATTAATGATTGAGGATATAGTGAAAGCAGGCATGATACAAAAAGATGATTTAACAATTGTAACAGTCGATAGTATACAATGACAAAATTTATGTCGATCATTGCAATATTAATTTCAGTTGTATTATATTGGACAACAGCAAATGTTTGTAAATATAATTTTGCAATTGATAAGAAAACAAATATATTAAATATTCTTTCAGAAGAAATTGGTCCTTCAATTAAAAAAGCGCAAGTTTATTATTATAAAGAATTAGATTGCACTAAAGTAGATTGGTCCTTTGATTATAATAGA
>CACOFY010000007.1 GCA_902626575.1 uncultured Pelagibacteraceae bacterium
CCAAAATCCTGATACACATATACAATCGCAAGCAATATTCTCAATTTTTCCAAGATTAGTTTTATCTTCAGAGATCTTGGCAATATCTGCAGATTTAACTTTTCTATAACCATTTGCATTTACTACTACATGTTCAAATTTAATATCTATACCCAAATTCTTTGACTCAGTTATTAAATCAGAATTTAATTCTTTTCTAGAATCAAGAACTATTGGATTAATTCCATTTTTTTTAAATTCTATCGCTGTCTCATAGGCACTGTCATTATTTGTAAAGATTAAAGGTTTTTTACCAACCAAGACTCCATATACTTTCATATATTCCTTTGCGGCTGATGATAAAAGAATACCTGGGGTATCATTATTTCCAAAAACTATTGGTCTCTCAATCGAACCTGAGGATATTACTACCTCTTTTGCTCTTATGTACCATAACTTCTGTTTTGGCATAAATTTTTCAGTTTTTGGCATGTGCTCAGAAATTCTTTCAGACATGACAAGCATATTGTGATCGTAATAACCAAACACTTGTGCTCTATTTTTTACTACAACATTTGGCATCTCTTTAAGCTCAGTTACTATTTTGTCTGCCCATTCTTTTCCTGTTTGATTTCCAATTGTAACTTCACTAGTTAAAAGGCTTCCACCAAATCTTGGTTTATCTTCGGCTAGAATTACTTTAGCGCCATTTTTAGCTGCTGAATAAGCGCTTGCTAAACCTGATGGACCTGATCCTGTAACCAACAAATCACAATACTCATATTTATGTTCATATCTTTCTTTGTCGTGCTCATGAGTTACAACTCCAAAGCCAGCTGCCTTTCTAATAAATGGCTCATATATTCTGTACCAGAAACTTTTTGGCCACATAAAAGTTTTGTAATAAAAACCAGCAGGTAAAAAAATTCTTAAAAAATTATTAATTCCACCTATGTCGAAATTAACATTTGGCCAGCAATTCACACTCTTAGCCTCTAGTCCTTCAAATAATTCTTGTTCTGTTGCTTTAATGTTTGGAATGGTCTCGTTATTTCTTATTAGCTGAACAAGAGCGTAAGGATCGTCAACTCCAGCACCATAAAAGCCTCTCGGCCTATGATATTTAAAACTTCTACCAACTAAATGAACGCCATTTGCTATAAGAGCAGACGCGAGGGTATCTCCCTCATATCCAAAATATTTTTTTCCATTAAACTTAAATGAAATTTTTTTGGATCTGTCAATTAATCCCTCATCTTTTAATCTAAACTCTTGTGTCATTATTAAAGCTCTTCGTGAGGTTTTAAAGTTTTAAATATTTCATGGGTAGCTGTATCTCTATGAACTTTAAACCATTGTCTACAACCTGAGATGTGATGCCAAAACTCTAAATGTTTTCCTCTAGGACTTTTTCTATTGTAAACAAAATCATCCCATTCTTTATCAGAAATTTCCTTGTTAAGTTCTGGCCTTTTTACTGTTGCATCACCACCATAAGCGAATTCATTTTGAGATCTTATTCCACAATATGGGCATTTTATAAATAGCATTTAAGATATCCAAGTTTTTGTTCCAAGACCTTTCTCGTCTAATAAATATCCTTTGCTAAATCTATTTAAACTATAGTCTGCATTTAATTTATGTACTTTATCTTGTGCAATAGTGTGTGCAAACGTCCAACCGGATGCGGGAGTTGATTTAAAACCACCATAACACCAACCACAGTTTAAATATAATCCTTCAATATGTGTTTTATCAATTATAGGTGAGCCATCCATTGACATATCCATTATACCACCCCATGTCCTCAACATTTTTAATTTACTTAAAAATGGGAACATTGCTATTCCTTCAGTTAATACATGTTGTAAAGTTGGTAAGTTTCCTCTTTGAGCATAACTATTATAACCGTCAAGGTCACCTCCCATAACCATCTCGCCTTTGTCTGACTGACTGCAATAAAAATGTCCTGCACCAAATGTAACTACATGATCCAAGAGAGGTTTAATCGGCTCAGATACACATGCTTGTAGAAGATGTGTCTCAATTGGAAGTGTCATATTTAATTTTTCAGCGAGAATTGATGTGCTGCCAGCAACACATAGTCCTATTTTGTTTGCTTTAATATCACCTTTTGAAGTTCTTACTCCTTTTATTTTTCCACCAACCACATCAAAACCAATCACTTCGCAATTTTGAATTATATCAACACCCATTGAATCTGCTTGTCTTGCATAACCCCAAGCAACTGCGTCGTGCCTTGCTGTTCCAGCGCTGGGCTGCATCAATCCCCCAAATATTGGAAATCTTACATCTTCAGAAAAATCTGCCATAGGAATTAGTTTTTTTACTTGTTCCCTATTTAATAAAACTGCATCGATACCGTTTAATCTCATTGAGTTTCCTCTTCTTGCGTAAGCATTCATTTGAGCATCAGAATGTGCAAGGTTAATAATACCTCTTGGAGAGAACATTACATTGAAGTTCAGTTCTTGACTCATGTTTCTCCAAAGATCCATAGAAAATTCGTTAAATCTTCCATTGGCATCGTGCATAAAATTGGATCTTATAATTGTAGTATTTCTTCCAACGTTACCTCCACCTATCCAGCCTTTTTCAATGATAGCAACATTTGTAATATTATGTTCTTTAGCTAGATAATATGCAGTAGCGAGCCCATGTCCTCCGCCTCCAATAATAATTACATCATAACTTTTTTTTGGAGTTGGGTCTTTCCAGGCAACTTCCCAGTTTTCATGACTAGAGAATGCGTTCTTTATGAGGTTAAATACTGAATACTTTTGCATAATTAATAATACACTTAATTTATTTCTTTCAAAATTAAATAATAAAGTATAGAAATCTCGAGCATAATATAAAGTTCTAAAGGAGACAAAATGGGCGCAGTCAAGTCTGACATTGAGATAGCAAGAAGTGCCAAAATGCAGCCTATTCAAGATATTTTAGCAAAAATTAACGTTCCAAATAAAATTGAGGCTTTCAGTCCTATGGGTCCTCATATAGCAAAAATCAACCTGGAGTATCTAGATGGTATTAAAGATAATAAAAATAGTAAGCTAGTATTAGTAACTGCAATTACTCCTACTCCAGCAGGAGAAGGTAAGACTACAACATCAGTTGGACTTAATGATGGACTAAATAAAATTGGAAAAAAATCTATAGTGTGTTTAAGAGAACCGAGTCTAGGACCGTCATTTGGAATGAAAGGTGGGGCTGCAGGTGGTGGTTATGCTCAAGTTGTGCCAATGGAACAAATCAATTTACATTTCACTGGAGATTTTCATGCAATAACATCTGCTCACAATTTATTGTCAGCATTAATTGATAATCACATTTATTGGGGAAATAAATTAAACATAGATGTTAGAAGAGTTGTTTGGAAAAGAGTTATAGATATGAATGATAGGTCCCTTAGATCAATAAATATTAATCTTGGGGGAGTCGCTAACGGTTATCCAAGACAAGATGGTTTTGATATTACTGTAGCTTCAGAGATAATGGCAATCTTTTGCTTAGCAAATAATCTTGAGGATTTAGAAAAAAGAATTGGGAATATAACTATTGCGTACACAAGAGAAAAAAAACCTATTTACGCAAAAGACCTAAATGCACAAGGTCCTATGACAGTTTTATTAAAAGATGCAATCAAACCAAATATTACACAAACTTTAGAGAATAATCCTGCAATTATTCATGGCGGACCATTTGCAAATATTGCTCATGGATGTAACTCCGTAATAGCCACAAAGGCGGGTCTTAAATTAGCAGATTATGTTGTGACTGAAGCAGGTTTTGGTGCAGATCTAGGTGCTGAAAAGTTTTTGGATATTAAATGTAGAAAATCAGGATTAAAACCTGATTGTGTTGTCATAGTTGCAACTATTAGGGCTTTGAAAATGCATGGAGGTGTAGAGAAAGCAGATTTGAAAAAAGAAAATGTCGATGCTGTTAAAAAAGGTTTAGTAAATTTAGAAAGACACATAAATAATGTAAGGAAATTTGGATTACCAGTAACTGTTGCTATAAATAAATTTATTTTAGATACAGAAAATGAGTCAAAAGCATTATTAGATTTTTGTAAAAAGTTGGATGTAAAAGCCTCGATGTGTACTCATTGGGCAGATGGAGGAAATGGTACAAAAGAACTTGCACAAACTGTTGTGAATATATGTGAAAATGAAAAAAATAATTTTAATTATTTATATGAGGATAAATTAACTTTATTTAAAAAAATTGAAAAAATAGCAGTTGAAATTTATCGTGCAAGTGAAGTAGTTGCGGATACTAAAATCAGACAACAATTAAAAGATTTTGAAGAGAAAGGTTTCGGTAATTTACCTGTTTGTATTGCAAAAACACAATATAGTTTTTCAACCGATCCTAGCCTTAAAGGTGCTCCATCAGATCATGTGCTTCCTGTTAGAGAAGTAAGACTATCCTCTGGGGCTGAATTTATAGTTATTGTATGTGGAGAAATAATGACAATGCCTGGACTTCCAAAAGTTCCAGCTGCAGATTCTATAAAACTAAATAAAAAAGGTGAGATAGAAGGTTTATTTTAATTTTTCTACCTCTTTCCAAAAGAATTGGGCGAGATTTATATTAGTTAGATTTCTATATTGAGGCAAACCAGTCGGAGATGTTACGTTTATGTCTCCGATTAAGTAACCACCTACTAAGTCTATACCTGCAAAAAAAATATTTTCCTTTTTTAAACTTTTGGCAACCAATTTTGATATCTTAAGCTCTCTTAAGTTTAATTTAGTTTTAATAGCAACACCCCCTTGTGAGATATTCGATAAAATTGAGCCTTTCTTAGGTAATCTTCTTATCGCTCCTTTTACTTTACCATTAATGATAAAAACTCTTTTGTCTCCGTCCTTTACTTTTTCTAAATATCTTTGAACCATAACATGATCAAATTTTTTGATATATTTTTTTAAATAATCAACTTTAACTTTTTTTTCAAAAAATAAGATATTTTTACCCGCGTAACCATGAATGGGCTTTATAACTATTTTTTTATGTTTTTTTTTAAAAGAAATAATTTGTTTAATATTTTTAGTAATAATTGTTTCTGGCATATATTTTAAAAATCGAGTGGAAAAGAATTTTTCAGAAACATTTCTAACAGCTGTTGGATCGTTTATAATTCGCGTAGATTTAAGATTATTTAAAAAATGAGTTGAGTTTATGTAGTCCATATTAAAGGGAGGGTTTTGTCTTATAAGTACAAATTTCGCTTCATCTAAATTAAATTTAACAAAACTTAAGATTTTATAGAAATTTTTTTTTCTATCAAAAAACCTAACTTTAATTCCATTAATATATATTTTGGAATTAATGAGATTAAGATCTTTTGTTTCATACCAAATAATTTGATATCCTTTTTTTTGAGCCTCTAAAGCTAGCAAAAAAGTAGTGTCCGTCTCTATATTTATCTCATTTAATTTATTTGATTGAATGGCTATTATTTTTTTCATTTCTGTAGATCTGCAAGCACTTGCTCAGCTTTTGTAAGATTTTTTGACAAAATATTTTCTATATTTTTTAAATATATTCTTTCGTCATTATTTTTTGTGGTAACAAATGATCTATTTTCGAGTCCTCTTTTAGATATATTTAACAATTCTTTTGACCAAAATAATAAATCTTTATTGTTAATAATTGTTTTTAATCCATCTTTATAAGATGTGGTGTAAGCCTTCAATATATCTTCTTTATTCCAATTTTTAATAATCTCAAAAGTCTCGTTCAAATTTCCGTATAATAATCCTATAAAAAATGCTGGACCAGCACAATGACAATCCCATTCACAAGCATCAATCGATCTTAACTCAATGTATTTTTTTAATCTTACTTCAGTAAAAATTGTCGATAAATGAAGCTGGAAATTTTCATAATTTGCTTTTCCTTCTTCCATTAAATCTCTGAAAGATTTTCCATTTGGCGAAGTATATTCATTATTATCGTGTAAAAATAACAATTTAAAATCTAAACTAAAATCAGCATACTTTTCAAAATCCATATTTTCTAAAAAAACTTTTGGTAAACCTCCTCTTGAAGTATTTTGCCAAACCTTTGATCTATATGATAAGAAGCCTGTGGGTTTTGATTTTTTAATTGCTGAGTTAGAAAATAAAGCTATTGTTAATGGTGTTAAATAAGAAATTACTTTAAATTTTTTTATAAAGTCTTGCTCTGAAGTATAATCCAAATTAATTTGTGTTCCGCAAGTCTGATACATCATTTCTAAACTTAATTCCCCATTTTTCGGCATTTCTCTTGTCATAACTTTATATCTTTTTTTTGGATTATTGGGGACGTCAGCAATATCCGTTGTTGGATCATAACCAATTGATAAAGTTTTCAAATTAAATTTTTTACAAGCCTCGTCCAATTGTTTTTGAAAATTGTAAGATTCAGAACAAACCTCGTGTATATTATTACATAATGCTCCGGCTAATTCGATTTGATTTCCAGGTTCAAGGGTTATTGATTGGCCATCTTTATTTAATCCGATAATATTTATGTCTTCAAGAATTTCTTCCCATCCAAATTTCTTTAAGTAGTTTAAGATATTTTTAATTTGTTCATAATTTGCTCGTTTGCTTGTATCTTTTTCAAGCAAAAATTTTTCATTTTCAACACCTATCAATAAGCTTTTTTTATTACCGCTTTGAAAATAATTTATAATATCTTCTTTAGTGTTAATTTTCATTTATATGATGAAGCCAATTTTCAAGCTCTTGCATTCTTGATCGTTCACTAGTTTTTTTCTTTTCCATTTCGATATTTTTAATATGAGAGTTAATATCATTTTCATTTTTAAAAACTTTTCTGAAATTAATTAATCTGTCTCGTCTAAAGTTTATTAAATTTATCATTTTTTCATAAGTTATCTCTGGGTGATATTGTATCCCCCAGATATTACTAACACCTATTTGAAATTCTAATCCTTGAACCTTGTTTATTGGATTTGAAGCAAGTAATTTTGCTCCATCTGGTGGAGTTACAACCTCATCAAAGTTAAAGGCAGGAGTATTAAAAATTGGATCTTTATTTTTATAAATTGGGTGTTTTAATCCATAAGAATTAATATTGATATTTTTTGCTATTCCAATGTGTGCCCCTTTTTTAGATTTTTTAACAACGCCTCCAGCCGCAGTTACTGCGACTTGCATACCCCAGCAAATAGCTAAAATATTTCTAACTTTGTGAAAACATTCTTTCATAAAAAAAATTTGTTTTCTTATTTCAGGCGTATCATTATAAATATTTAAACTACTGCCACCCCATACAATTCCGTCATAAGTTTCTAATTTGCTAATAATATCATTAAAGTTTTCCGCTGATGATGGATTTAAGACTTCATAGCTTACTTCTTTATGGTAGTTAGCAATACTATCTTTTAAACTTTCGGTATGAGTTTGTATTCCTGCTTTTTTAAAATTTATATTTTCACTTTGTAAGTTTCCTTCTACAATTAATATTTTTAGATTTTTCATTAAAATAATTTACCTTCAAGACTATGTTCATATAATTTTTTGAAATCTTCTTTTGATAATATAGATGGATTTGTTGCTGTTGATGGATCCTCTAGAGCCATTTGTGATAACTCTTCAATTTCTTCATCTTTTATTTGTATTACGTCTGATAAGGTGTGTGGAATATTTAGCTTATTTCTTAAATTTAATATCCAATTTAAAAAACTTTCAAAATTATCTTTCAATCCTATAAAGCTACTTAGAGAAGATATTTTTTTTTCAATATGTTTTTTATTAAATGTGAGAACGTATGGCATAAAAATTGCATTAGATAATCCATGATGTAAATTATATCTTGCATTAATTGGATGGCTTAAAGAATGTATCGCACCTAGCCCTTTTTGGAATGCTGTTGATCCCATTGAAGATGCCGCTAATAAATTTTGTCTTGCCTCTAGATTTGTACCATCTTCAAAAGCGGTTACTAATGAGTCTTTTATTAATCTAATTCCCTCAAGCGCGATACCATCAGCCATTGGATGAAATCCAGGTGCACAAATGGCTTCTAGGTTATGTGCTAATGCATCCATTCCAGTTGCTGCTGTTAATCTTGGAGGCAGCTCCAAGGTTAAAAGTGGATCTAATATTACAATTGCAGGTAAAAATTTCGGGTGAAAGATTATTTTTTTTACTCCTGTTTTTTTATTTATAATTGCTGATGCTCTTCCTGTCTCCGATCCAGTTCCTGCAGTTGTAGGAACTCCTATTATTGGAGCAATATTTTTATCATTTGCTCTTTTCCAATAGTCTCCAATATCCTCAAAATCCCAGATTGGTCTTGTTTGGCATGACATGAAGGCAATTGCCTTTCCTACATCCAGCGCACTCCCACCACCTATTGCAATTACTCCATCGCAATTATTATTTTTGAATTCTTTGACACCTTGATCTACATTTTCACCAATGGGGTTTCCTGTGAAGTCACAAAAGATACTGATTTGTTTAATATTTTTTTTTAACTCTTGTAAAACATTTTTAATAACTTGAAGCTCAATAAGATCCTTATCTGTAACAAACAAAGGTTTTTTTATATTTAAATTTTCACATGCAATTGATAAATCGTTAATTCTATTTTTTCCAACCCACATTGTTGTTGGATAATTCCAATTAGATTTCATATTTTATTTGTATCAATTTATATTAATTTTTTTATTTTTTAATATTGCATTAATAAAATTGATCATTAAAGGAATTTTCTTTTTATTTATTTTTTTTAATACAAATGGTGCAATTTCTCTGACTAATTGTTCACCTTCGACAGTATCATTTGGCATAAATTTTTTCTTTGCGGTCTTAAAAGTATAACCCTTACCTAAATAACTTCCCATTTTACTATTTCTACCTCCTGCAGCACTTACATAAAGATCACCTACACCAGCAAGACCTAGAGTTGTACTCTCTTTTCCTCCAAAATATTTTGTAAGATATTTCATCTCAAGTAATGACCGATGGAATAAACTGGAAGATGTATTTAAGCTTTTTCCAGATCCAATTATCATAGAATATATATTTTTAATTGCTGAACATACCTCAATTCCAATTATATCTTTCGAATATTCAATTAAATAATATTTAGTTGATATTTGTTTTCCAATCCATTTAGCTACTTTGATATTTTTATTTGCGATAATTACACTTGTTTGATTTTTTCTAGCAAGCTCCTTTGCAAGACATGGCCCTTTCAAAACCGAAATATTCATTTTTCCAGAATTTCTATTAAGTTGCTCAGAGATTGTAAGAACTCTTTTATTTTTTTTTTCATATTTAAGACCTTTGGTAAGAACTAAAATTGGAGTTTTTATTTTTAATTTTTTTAATTCCTGTCCAATAAAATCTATTCCTGACAGACTTAAAGCAATTACAATTAAGTCAAAATTTTCTTTAAGTAAATTTTCCGAGAATTGCCTATATTTTAGTTTTTTTGGAAGATTTATTTTTAAACTTGGGTGAAATTTATCTCTTGAAGAAAGTTTCTTAATAAATAATTTACTATGTGGTTCTGTGATTGTTACATTGTTATTAATGTCTAGACATGGGATTGAAAAGGCTGAACCCATTGCGCCACCACCGATTATTAAAATTTTTTTCATAACAATTTAAACATTAAAAACTTATAAAATTTTATGACAAATACAACACATACGAGAAAAATTTGATAATGAATTATTCACGTAATAAGTAACTATTTTATTTTAAATTTGAGTATTTTGTTAGTAAAATAAGTTTATATTTTTAAGAGGTTATCTAATGACTAAAGTTGCAATTATTGGAGCTGGACCTTGTGGTCTGTCAATGCTGAGAGCTTTTGAATCGGCTGAGAAGAATGGAGAAAAAATACCAGAAATTGTTTGTTTTGAAAAACAAGAAGACTGGGGTGGTTTATGGAATTATAGCTGGAGAACTGGATCAGATCAATTTGGAGATCCTGTTCACAACA
This sequence comes from uncultured Pelagibacteraceae bacterium, assembly GCA_902626575.1. Lineage (GTDB taxonomy): Bacteria > Pseudomonadota > Alphaproteobacteria > Pelagibacterales > Pelagibacteraceae > Pelagibacter. Next base: position 9,985 of record CACOFY010000007.1, read on the forward strand.
GTATGTATAGGTATCTTTGGTCTAATGGTCCAAAAGAGTGTTTGGAATTTGCAGATTATTCTTTTGATGAACATTTTGGTAAACCAATACCTTCTTTTCCTCCAAGAGAAGTTTTATATGATTATATTGTTGCAAGAGTAAGTAAAGGTAATCTAAGAAAAAAAATTAAATTTAATACAAGAGTTATTAATACAATTTATAAAAACGATAAATTTGAGCTAAGCTACCAAGACAAAGTTAACAATAAGATTTTAAAAGATAACTTTGATTATGTTGTGGTTTCAACAGGGCATTTTTCTGTACCTTTTATTCCTGAGTATAAAGGAATGAGTTCTTTTCCTGGAAGAATTATGCACTCTCATGATTTTAGAGATGCGGAAGAGTTTAGAGGTAAAAATATAGTTGTTCTTGGGAGCAGTTATTCAGCAGAGGATATTGCGCTTCAATGTAATAAGTATGGAGCTAAAAGTGTAACTATCGGATATAGACATAATCCTATGGGATTTAAATGGCCCAAAGGAATGAAAGAGGTCCATTATCTAGATAGACTTGAAGGTAAGAAAGCATTTTTTAAAGATGGTACTGAACAAGATACAGATGTTGTGATTTTATGTACTGGTTATTTGCATCATTTTCCTTTCTTGGATGAGAGTTTACAACTTAAAACTAGAAATAGGCTTTATCCACCAAAATTATACAAGGGTGTTGTATGGCAAGATAATCATAAGCTTATGTATTTAGGAATGCAGGATCAGTTTCACACATTTAACATGTTCGACTGCCAAGCATGGTACGCAAGAGATGTAATTTTGAATAAAATAAAAATTCCTAGTGATAATGAAATTGAAAAAGATATTAACAAATGGGTAGCGATGGAAGAAAAATTAGAGAATCCTGATCAAATGATTGACTTTCAAACAGAATATACCAAAGAACTTTATAATATGTCTGACTATCCAAAAATTGATTTTGAATTAATAAGAAAGCATTTTAAAGAGTGGGAACATCATAAAGTTGAGGACATATCTACTTACAGAAATAAATCTTTTTCATCTCCTGTTACAGGATCTGTTGCTCCGATTCACCATACTCCATGGGCAACTGCAATGGATGACTCATCAAAAACCTTTTTGGATAAGTAAAAATATTAATCTATTCCTAGGTGTTTTTTTCTTTTTTGAACATAAGCTCTGATTAAGTTATCAAATATCAAAGCAATAAAAGCTACACATATACCAAGTGTTAATCCAATGCCTGCACCCTTTTTATCTGATAATGCTTTTAGAATATATTGACCTAGATCCTCTGTACCAATGAATGCTCCAATAATTACCATAAATAATGCAAATACAATTGTTTGGTTTATTCCAAGCATCATATGTGGAAAAGCTAAAGGAAATTCTATTTTTGTTAATCTTTGAAATTTATTCACACCTGACATAGTTGCAGCATCATGTAAACCTGCTGGAACACTTCTAAGTCCTTCGATAGTATATCTTGTTGCTGGTATCGTTGCATAAACTATAACTGCAATTAATACTGACGTGTCAGTTATACCAAACAACATCATTACAGGAATTAAATACACAAAAGAGGGAAATGTTTGAAATATATCGCAAACACCTAGCATAAAATTAGCTGAATGTTTGTTTTGAAAACATAAAGTTCCAACTGTAAATCCTATAGTGCAAGATACTATCACTCCAAAAGTTGCCATATATGTTGTTACCAAAGCTCTGTCCCACCAAGGGCTAAGCGCAATAAATAATGTTAACCCACAAACAACTAAAGCAGAACGAATTCCACCAATTAAATACCCTGCTCCAACAACCAAAACAATTGTAGCAATTGCAGGCATCCTTAAATACAACGCTCTCATTGGTTGAAGCACTTCTTGAATTAACCAAGTATTAAATGCTTTGATATACACAAAGAAAGTTTCAAAAATCCAATCAACACCTTTATTCCAAAAATCTGCAGTTGATATTCCTTTATTGTGTGGAATTTCAAATAAGTAATTGAATGTGTCTTTAAATAAAAAGGTTCCAATGTAAGCTAGTATTAATCCAATCACTACTGTAGCTGCAAAAAATAGTAAATTTTTATTTCTTTCAAAAAATGTTAGGTTACCAAAATAATCCTCTTGCTTATTTGCCCAAGCTAAAGACATCTTATCTAATAATATTGCAATCAAACTAATGCACAAGCCTGCTTCAAGTGCTAATCCAATGTTCAACTGATTTAATGCTAATAATAAATTAAATCCTAAACCTTTAGCACCAATAAAAGCTGAAATAACTGCCATTGAAAAACAAACCATTATAACTTGGTTAACTCCAATTAAGATGTCTCTTCTTGCAGTTGGAATTAATACTTTAAACATAAGTTGAAAATTGTTACATCCACTCATTCTGCCTGCTTCAATAACTTCTGGTGGAACAGCTCGTAAGCCTAATATAGTTAATAATATCATTGGTGGTACAGCAACAACCATAGTTATAATTACTGCAGCATGATCACCAACTCCAAAAAGAACTAGCGCAGGAACCAATACTGCGTATTGTGGCATTGTCTGCATTACTAATAATATTGGATATAAAGCCTTTTCAACACGTTTACTTTTAAATGCCGCTATTCCTAAACCCAAACCAAAAATAAATGATAATGGAGCTGCAACTAGTATGAATGAAAGAGTTTGCATAGACGGTTTCCATTGACCAAATATAGAAATGTAAACCATTGTCAAACCTGCAAACAAAGCTAATCCTTTACCGCTAAGTTTATAAGAAAGTAGTGCCGCACCAGCTGCAACAATTGTCCATGGCAACCCAGGTAGTTCAGCCCAAGGATTCTTGTCTATCCAATCCCAACTAGTAAAAGCTACTATAGTTTCAAGACCTCCTAATAAGACCTCTCTTATTAACTGTATTAGAAAAGTCATAAACGCAGTTATATTTCTACTTATCTGTAAGACCAGAGGGCGACTTTTATATTCTTGAGTATCTTCATTCCAAACTTCAATTGGCATCCACTCATTCATTAAGAAAAATAATGAGTCATTTATCCAAATAGGCAACCATCCAAGCAATGGCGGTAGTCTCCAAAAAACATCAAAAGCATAGTATCTTACTTCTTTTCCTAAAAATACATAGCTACTCTGATTAGGATCTTTTACAAATTCTGCTTGACCTCGAATAAATTTATATGTTTCGGGAACTTCAATTGCAAAACATAATGCAAAAAATACAACTAATAAAAATAACCATTGAAATGTTTTTGGATATTTCTTAAAAAATTCCATAATTAAATATTATTTTTTCTCCCTCCAAAAACTGTATTGATTATTTTAGCTGGGTTTATAGAACCAATAATGTTGTTATCATTATCTATCACAGCTACTGATTTTTCTTGAGTAAGAATTTTTTCAGCTACATTCTCTATAATTTCATCTTTTGAAACTTTCAAATCACCAAGATTATCTTTAGTTTTATCCATTATATCTTCAATTAATAAAACTTTCTCTCTAGGTACTTCCTCAGTAAACTTCCTTACATATTCAGTAGCTGGATTTAAAACAATATTAGCAGGTGTGTCCAGCTGTTCAATTATACCATCCTTCATAATTGCAATACGATCAGCAAGTTTTAAAGCCTCATCAAAATCATGAGTGATAAACATAATTGTTTTTTGTAATTTTTCCTGAAGTCTTAAAAACTCATCTTGCATTTCTTTTCTAATTAATGGATCTAAAGCAGAAAAAGGCTCATCTAAAAACCATATATCTGGTTCAACTGCTAATGATCTCGCTATTCCTACTCTTTGTTGTTGTCCTCCGGATAGCTCTCTTGGAAAATAATTTTCTCTTCCATCGAGGCCAACTAACTTAACCATGTCCATTGCTTTACTTATACTATCCTCAGTTTTGACACCTTTAATTTGAAGTGGAAAAGCTATATTTTCAACTACGGTTTTGTGTGGAAGCAAAGCAAAACTTTGAAAAACCATTCCCATTTTATTTCTTCTAAGATCAATGAGGTCCTTATTGTTTAATTGTAATAAATCTTGGCCTTCTATAAAAATTTTTCCACCTGTTGCATCAGTTAATCTAGAAATACATCGTAATAAAGTTGATTTTCCCGAACCAGACAAACCCATCACAACCAACATCTCTCCTTTTGAAACTTCAAATGAAGCATTATTAACTCCTACAATACATCCGTTTTCTTGAAAGGTTTTAGCATCAACATTGCCATTTGAATCTTTGAGCATTTTTTCAGCATTAGCTCCAAAGATTTTATAAACATTTTCGCATTTGATTACTGGTTCAGACATAAATTTTTATTAAGTTATATGAAATTAAGGTAAAATTAAATCCATAATATTAATGTTTTTCCTCCTTAAAAATTTTTAATGTAATAAACCCTGGTATCAATTCCTGTACTTAAAAAACTTAACGCCTCACCACTCACACTTACGGACTCATTAACTCCAACATTATCTCCACTTACTGTGTAACCCGCATAACATTTATTTTTTTCTTCATCCCATTTGACAAAAGTTTCATCAATTTTATTCCCATTAATTGTGTAAATTTCGTGTGCTCTAAAATTTAAAAAATTTGCACCCATAATTGCTCTTTGAGGAATGAGTTTCGTTGCTTTACAAACCTGTTCATATACTTCATCTGTTAATTTATAATGATCAGTGCCGTCAAAAGTTACTAATATTCCAGAAGGTAATTTAGATATTAATTGACTTAATTTTTTTTCTTCCGCAATTCTTTCTTCCTCCAATTTCATTTTTCTCACCAGTTCATCACCCCCACCAAACATAATATTTAAAATTGAAAAAGAGAAAAATATAACAAGGACTATTATTACTAAACCTCCAAATTGTTTTACAGTTTCTGGTAAATCCTTAATTCTATTTAAATAATTTTCTTTTGACATTAATCTAGTAGCTTTCCATTTTTCCACGTGCCTGATTTCTGTGTTCCATCTGATGAAGTAAAAGTTCCTTTTCCATTCATAAATCCTTTTGCCCATTCACCTTCATAAATCGAGCCATCAGGAAAAGTTAGAGTACCTACTCCGCTCCATTCGCTATTTTTAAACTCGCCTTTATAGATGTATCCGTTTGGCCAAGTTTCAACTCCTTGACCATTTTTTTTGGTTCCTACCCATTCTCCCTCGTAAGTAGTTTTATCTGTATAAACCCATTTGCCAAAGCCATTTTCACAATTTCCTTCTTTGCAACCAGTACTTCGTGCTAATGCAACTGATGAAATAAGTAAACTAAAGATTATGCTTAGGAGATATTTTTTCATAACAATATTTTACACAAAATTTACTAAAAAAAAATCAGACTTTTTGGTCAAGTTTATTGCATGAATATATTGAAATATATTTTTCTGCATTTTCACTTTTTATATTTCTTGTAATTTCATGAATTAATTCTCCTGTTTTTCTAGTAATAATACCTGACTCTGAATAATTTTTTTCTTGATCAATTGATTTAAATAAAACAACGTCTTTATTAACAACCTTTACATTTAATTTTTCCGTATCTGAGAGAAATAGCGATAACCCACTAATTAAAAGTGTATTTGGTTGTTTCGATTGAATTTCAAATTTATCCAATCCTTTTTCATTCAAATCTTTTGCTAAAAAAGTTTGATAATTATATTCTGAATTTTTAATTATTTTTTTTTCTAAATCACAAATATACTTAAGATCAATATTTTCATTTATACTCACATCTTTTGCTAAAGTTTGACTAAAAAATAATAAACTAATTAATGTACTTAAAAAGTATTTGTTCATGTTTTTTTTTAAAAAAAAATCTCCCCCAACATTGTTGGGAGAGATTTAAAGATTTAATAGCTCTTAACCTTATTTAGTAAAAGCTTTCCAAACTTTCTCGTTCTTTTTTAACCATGCTTTTGCAGCATCTTCGTGAGTCATTTTGTCAACGTCAACTAAAGCTGCCATTGCACCAATTTGACTTGTTGTGAAAGAAAGTTTTTTAAACATTGCTGCTGCTTTTGGATGAGTTTTTGGAAAATCAGCATTAACTGCTTTTTTCAAATAACCATCAGGCGAACCACATTTTCCATCTCCACCATCTTCAGGTCTGCAACCTGCTGTGTATGGAGGAAAGTCGATAAATGTAAAACCAGCACCATCTGTAAAGTTAGGTGTCCAGTTAAAAATGATTGTTCCTCTTCCTTCTTTTTCAGCTGCTGCTAACTCTGCCCAAAGTGCATCAGCACTTCCAGCAAATTTAACCCACCAAAGATCTCCTAAACCTAAAGCGTCAACCCTTTGTGGAATTAAATCACCATGCCAAGTTTGTGGACCTTCCAACATTCTTCCTTTTCCATCCGGAGAGTCAGGTGTTGTAAAGTTTTTAGCACAGTCAGGATTTTTTAAAGCAGTCCAGTCTGGTAGACCTGGGCATAATCCTTTTTCAGCAACCCAGTTTGGATATCCCATGTCTTCAAGTGTTCTTGCTTCATGGTCACCCCAGTCAAGCAATCCGCCTTTGTCCAAAGCAGTTGTGAATGATTTACCAAAAGCAGATTCCCATACTTCGTGAGATAAAGTTACGTCACCAATTCTAATTGACTCGTAAACTGCTTGAGAGTCAGCGTTAACATATTTAACATTATTTCCCATACTTTCCATAATTCCACCAATAACGTAAGCCATTACAATTTGGCTTGACCAGTTATGAGTTGGGATTACGATGGGCTTTTTGCTATCTGCTGCGTTTGATATTCCAGTAAAACTTACTACTGAAATTATAACTGCAGATAATAATGATATTATTCTTCTCATTTATACCCCTTTCTTAATATTAAGTACTCTGATTATGTGACTAATTAAATGTATAGTCAACTCGTTTAGGTTATTATATTATTTCAAATAAAACTGAGATAACACTTTATATTATGTCGCTTTCAAGCAATCTTATAAAAAATCCTGGTCTAAGGGTTTTGCCACCTGGAGTTGAAAGATATGTTATTCAAGGTGGTGGCATCCATGTTTTTGAAATTAATTCAGATGATAAAATAGAAATAGTAAACGATGAAGGAAAACAATTTTGCGAGGTTATCGCTTTTAACTCTAAAGGGAAACACGACTTAACAATCTTAAATCTTAAAGCAAATTCTGATGGAGATTTTTTAAAAAAATCAATAAGTCAGGATCAAAAAATTTCAAATATTTTTAAAAAAAAAAATTTAGATTTAGAAAGATCAAAAGCTTCAAGACTTTTTAATAAAGATTGTCCAATGGGAGAGATAGTTACTCTTCAATCAAAAGATAAATGTATTGTAATGATCGGCTCTCCTGGCGAATTAATGAGTGTTCATAATCAAAATCCGCCAACAAGTCTTACAATTTTTATACATAGGGCAAAATTTGATATAAAGGAAGAACAATATGTTCTACCAGAACCTCTTTATGATCCAATATCAGAAATATTTGTTAATCGAATGTCGTCTGAAACTTATGAAGTTAAAGCTGGAGAATATATTCAAATAATTGATCCAGGTGGAAGACAATGTTCAGATTTTTTAGCATTCGATAAAAGGAAACTAGATAAAGGAGTCGAGAGCATAATAGACCCCACAGCAACAAGGACTTTTATGGGTGCTGCATATCCTATGCCAGGTTTATTTTCTAAGTTTTTTGATGCTGAGCATGAACCTGTAATTGAGGTTGTAAGAGATACAGTTGGGAGGCATGACACCTTCAATTACGCTTGTACATCAAAATATTATGAGGACATGGGCTATTTCGGTCACATTAATTGTTCAACAAATTTTAATAATTCATTAAAAAAATATGAAGTGAAACCAAGAAAAGGTTGGATAGCGATAAATTTATTTTTTAATACTGCAATCGATGCTAATAACGTTGCAACTTTTGATGAACCTTGGTCAAGACCTGGTGATTATGTGCTTTTTAGAGCATTGAAAGATCTTACGTGTGCATCTTCTGCATGTCCATGTGATGTAGATGCAGCAAATGGATGGAATCCAACTGATATATTTGTTAGAACATATGCAAAAGATAAAAAGATCTCGAAAGGGGTAGCTTTTAGAGTGAGCACAGATTCAGAACCAAAAATTACAAAAGAAACAGGCTTTCACGAAAAGACTTCAAAGCTAACAAAAAATTTTATTAATTATAACGGATATTGGTTAGCAAATAATTACACAAATTACGGCGCCGTAAAAGAATATACATCTTGTAGAGAAAGTGCCATTGTAACGGATCTTTCACCTTTAAGAAAATTTGAAATACTTGGACCAGATGCAGAAAATTTAATGCAATATACACTTACAAGGAATGTTAAAAAACTTTCCGCAGGACAAGTTGTCTATTCTGCTATGTGTTATGAAAATGGTTGTATGATTGACGATGGAACTCTGCTTAAATTTGGTCAAGATAACTTTAGATGGATTGGTGGTCAAGAATACGGCGGTCAATGGCTGAAAGAACAAGCTAAAAAGAAAAATTTTAAGGTATGGGTAAAATCCTCAACCGATCAAATACATAATATTGCTGTTCAAGGTCCTAATAGCAGAAAAATTTTAAAAAAATTTGTTTGGACACCTGATACTCAGCCTTCCATAGATGATCTACAATGGTTTAGATTGACTATCGCGAGAATAGATAGTGTGACAGGAACCCCAATAGTTGTTTCACGAACAGGTTATACAGGTGAATTAGGATTTGAAATCTGGTGTCATCCTAAAGATGCTTCTGTTGTATGGGATAAAGTTTGGGAAGCTGGAAAAGAATTTAATATTTCTCCATTAGGTTTAGAAGCTTTAGACATGGTAAGAATTGAAGCTGGACTAATTTTTTATGGTTATGAATTTGACGATAAGACAGATCCTTTTGAGGCTGGGATAGGTTTTACAGTTCCTTTGAAAACGAAAGAAGATGATTTTATTGGAAAAGAGGAATTAGTAAAAAGAAAAAATAATCCACAAAAAAAATTAGTAGGACTAGAGTTGGTTGGACATGAACCTGCAGCAAATGGTAACTCAGTACATATTGGTAGAGGACAAGTTGGTGTAGTTACTAGTGCAATGTTGTCAAAAACTTTAAATAAAAATATAGCTTTGTGCAGAATTGATGCAAAATATGCTGAGGAAGGCACAGAAGTTGAAATAGGTAAAATTGATGGTCACCAAAAAAGAATACCAGCTAAAGTAATTTCGTTCCCATTTTATGATCCTAAGAAACTTAAAGTAAGATCTTAATGAACAAAGCTACAAAAGACTTGTTAGAGTTTTGGGAGGATCAAATGAAATTATCTCACAAGTCTAGTAATTATTTTTTCAGAAAATCTCCTTCTCATTACCATATGATGCTTTTAGTTATGACCGCTTATAAATTAAAGCAAAATTTGTCAGTTGAACAATTAAAAACTAAACTTTTTAAAACTTCTAGACCAAAATCAGCATTGATAATTAATGAAGCTTGTGAGAAAGGTTTTTTTTATTTAGAGAAAAATTTGAAAGATCAAAGGAAAAAATTTATTAAACCCAGCCAAGCATTTATCAATGAATTTAATGATTATTTAGCTACTCTAAAAAATTTAAGTTTTTAAAAATCCAGCTAAACTAAAGGTTGAATTCAATTTACTTATATTTTTTATATATAAAAAATATTATATACTTCTGTCGCACAAAAAATAAAGTTAAGATATGGCTTTGCCAACAAAAGCAAAAGTAGTTGTAATCGGTGGTGGTATCCACGGGTTAAGCACTGCATGGAAATTATCAGAGACCTATAAAAATCCTGATGATATTGTCGTATTAGAAAAAAAAGACACTGCTGCAGGTGCAAGTGGAATAGCATGTGGTGTTGTAAGAAATAATTATTTTCAACCAGCAATGAGAGAATTAATGGCTCACTCAGTTGAGGTTTGGGAGAGCGATCCAAAAGCATTTAAATATAATGCAGTTGGATATATGCAGATTTCACCAGAAATAATGCATGAGGACGTAGCTAGTATTTACAATCAACAAAAAGCAATTGGATATGATTCAGAATTTATCGAAGGAGAAAAAGATTGTGATAAATATATGAAAGGAATTTTCGACGACTGGCAAGCAAAAGGAATTACATCTGTTCTTCATGAGAAAAAGGGTGGATATGCTTTCAACAAAGACTCAATTAAAGCATTAGAAAAAAAAGCTAACGCTAATGGAGTTAATGTTCATAAAGGCGTAAAAGTTACAGGTTTCAAAAAAGGGAGCAATAGTAATGCTGTTACAGGAGTTATCACAGATCAAGGAACAATAGATTGTGACCAAGTAGTTGTTGGTGCAGGACCTTGGGTAAGAGACTTCTGGAATATGTTGGAATTACCAAAAACAACCGACATAAAAGGTAAGGATGGTAAAATGCACCAAGTTGATATGTGGACTTATTGGTTTTTACAAGAAGGTGTTCTTGGGGTTGATGCGGATTATCTCAGAACAAATGAGGGTAAACAGCCTCCAGTAATTCATGTCGATACAGATGCGCCTCTTTACTCAGATAAAGATCAAAAACTAATTACAGATAAATTATGGGGAATATATTATAAACCTGATATTGAAGGTTTGGGTGTTCAAGGTGGAACTTCGCCTTACATTGTTCAAAAACATTTTGATAAAGTTAATGTCGATCCTTATGGATTGGACTCGCCAGAGTATCAAACAACTGATGAGTTTGCAGATATGTGGTCCTCAGCACTAGCTCATTGCCAAAAAAGATTTGAAGGTAAGTCAAATTTATATAGAAAGGGACCATCTGGTGGACTTGGATGTTTAACTCCAGACTCATTTCCTATCTTTGATAGATTTTTAGAAAACGTTTACATGATTGCTGATGCTAATCATGGATATAAAATGTTGGGTGTTGGTCACCTTGTTGCGCAAGAAATTTTAGGTCAAGAGAGTACATTGTTAAAACCGTTTAGATTCAACCGATACGCGAAGGGAGAGCTTCACCCTACTTCGAACAGTCCGTTTCCTTGGAGTTAAGTTATCTAAGTAGACAGACGTTTTTTTTTCAGTTACCTTTTTGATCTATAAATTCTAAGGGGGAAAATGACTGATCTAGAAAAACACGTTAATCAACCAGGTAGAGATAAACTGGTCAAAAAAGTTAGAGAAAAAATCAACGAGTTAGGAATAACTTATATATATTTTCAATTTATTTCTGTTACTGGAAGAGTTGTAGGAAAAGGAATACCCGCAGATCACTGGGAAAGAACTGCTGAAAAAGGTTTTCAATTAGTTTATGGATCAACAGCAAATTTATTTTTAGACAGACATAATAATTATATTGGTTATGGACCAGAGGCCATGGAACTTGTTGGTATACCTGATCCAGAAACATTTGTTCAATTACCTTGGGATAAAAGAGTTGGAAGAGTATTCTGCACATGTTTTAGAAATAGAGAAGAAAGAAACAATCCAGGTGGCCATTTAACATCAGATTGCAGAGGAAACTTAAGAATTTTTATGGACGAATTTCAAAAAAAACATGGTCTAGAATTAAGAGTTGGAACAGAGCCGGAGATGATGTGGCTTACTAAAAATGAGGATGGCACTCCAACAGGAAAGGGTTTCTCTAAACCTTTTTGCTATCACATAGACCAATTTGAGTCATTAAGGCCAGTATTTATGAAAGTCATTGAGTATTCTCAAGCAATGGGACTAGACATGATTCAAGGCGACCACGAAGATGCCCCTGGTCAATTAGAATTAAATTGGACTTTCGATAATGTATTAAGAAATGCTGATAGGTTATCAACTTACAGACAAATTTGTGCACAAGTAGCAAGAGAGCATGGTTTGATTGCATGTTTTATGACAAAACCTTTTATGGGTGTTTCTGCTAGCGGGTGTCATACTAATATGTCTCTCTGGAAAGGTGGAAAAATATCAGTTAATAAATTAGGTCACAAAAAACTGCCAGGCGTTGAAGAAGTGTTCAGTTACGTTTCAGGCGGTACCAATACTTTCATGCCAGATACAAAAGATATGCAATTACCTGGAAAAATTGGGTTACATTCTATTGCGGGAATTATGGAACACTTGCCAGCGCTAACTGCACTTGGGTCTTCAACTGTAAACTCTTATCGAAGACTTTGGGATCAGGGTTTCTGGGCTCCTGTATATGCAGATTGGGGTTATCAAAATAGAACTTGTGGCTTAAGAGTTTCAGCTCCAGGAAGATTTGAGTATAGATCTGTTGACTCAATGCACAATCCATATCTGCTTGGCGCAGCTTTACTTAAAGCTTGTGATGAGGGAATTTCAAAAAAAATGAAGCCAGCAGCACCAGAGTCTAGAAATATTTATGAAGCTCAAAAAGCTGGAAAAGATGTTAAGAAACTTCCTTTAAGTTTAGGAGAGGCTTTAGATAGATTAGCAGAGGATGAGGTAATTAAATCAGCAATGCCAGATGAGATGTATAAAGTATTTCATTGGTATAAAAATGATGAGTGGGAAAGATTTTTGGGTGCTACAACTCAATGGGATCTTGATACTTACCTTGATTGTCTGCCGTAATAATTATATAGGAAAAAAATATGTGCGGTATTGCAGGCTTAATTCATAGAGGTAAATCTTCAAATGTTGGTCAAGAATTACAAGGAATGCTTCAGGCATTAAAGCACAGAGGTGAGGATTCAACAGGATACGCATTATATGGAGACACTGATGGAAAAAATTTTATTATGCGTTTTAAAGTTGGGGAAAACGTAGCAGAGGGAAGTTCTTCTGTAAAAGAAGATATTTCTGTTTATGACTCTAGAAAAAGACAAGTTGATATTTTTTTAAGCGAATTAGGTGCAAAAATAGTAAAAGAAGAGAGAATACTTCCCTACTCACTTAGATACGAAATTGAATATAATAATGATTTAATGGAATTTTCAAAAAAAATTGAAAGTGTTCCTGGTGTTGAAATTTTATCAATGGGAAAATCTTTAGAGGTAATTAAAGATCTTGGTAATGCAAAAGCTGTTTGCGAAAGATATAATTTAGATAAACTTATTGGAACTCATGCCATTGGACATGCGAGAATGGCTACGGAGTCGGGAGTTGATATTAAGTCAGCACACCCGTTTTGGGGTTATCCATTTAGCGATGTATCTGTAGTACATAACGGACAACTTACAAATTATTGGAATAATCGTAGAATGTTAGAAAATAAGGGTATGCGGTTTATGTCTGAATGTGACTCAGAGTTAATAGCTGTATATCTTGCAGAAAAAATGAGAAGTGGCGCTTCTTTAGAAGAGGGAATGAAAGAGTCTTTAACGGGTTTAGACGGTGTGTTTACTTATTTTGTTGCAACAAAGGATTCTCTAGGCATGGCTAAAGACACGATGGCTGCTAAACCTTTAGTGCTTTACGAGTCAGACGATTTAGTTGCAATGGGTTCAGAGGAAATAGCTATAAGGTCAGTTCTTCCACAAGAAATTGACACGTATGATCCTTTTGATGGAATGGTAAAAGTATGGCAAATTTAAAAACATCAGATAAAAAAACAAAAGCACAATCAATGGGGCTTCATACGGAAGTTCTAACAGGTAAAACCCAGCAGAAATTTTTTAATCCTGATGAGGCAGAAAATTTTTTTTACTGGGGAACTTATGACGTTGATTTTAACAAGAGAACAGATTTAGATGTTCAAAATTTAGATTGTAAAGAAGCTAATAGGAAAATTGATGAATTAATGAGTCAAGGTTACGGTACGATAGTTATAAAAAATCCACAGGGTAAACATAGTCTTGGAGTAGGAATTCTTAATAAACTAAATTTAATATTTGAGGGAAGTTTAGGTTATTTTGGTGTTGGTTCAATTGATGGGCCTATTGTTAGAATAAATGGTAGAGTTGGTTGGTCATGTGCTGAAAACATGATGGCTGGTAAAGTGGTAATTGAAAAAAATGCAGGATCATGTTTTGGAGCCGCCATAAGAGGTGGAGATTTAATCTGCAAAGGGAGCGTAGGAGCCAGGACTGGTATTGACCAAAAAGGTGGTACTATTATTATAGGTGGCGACGCTGGTGCTTTTACTGGTTTTATGATGCAAAGAGGAAGAATAATTATTTTGGGAGATGTTGGAATAAACTTAGGTGATTCAATGTATGACGGGACAATTTTTATTGGAGGTAAAATTGGATCTTTTGGAAGTGATGCTGTGGAGTCCCCTATGACAAAAAGTGATATAGATTGGCTAAAAAGAAAGCTTAAGGTAGCTGAAATAGGCGACAATTTTGACGTCTCTAAAATGACGAAAGTAGTTGCAGGTAAGAAACTTTGGAACTATGACGCTTTAGAACCTACAGAAAAAAAAGGAGCTATATAATGACAAGAAAAAAAAATGGTAAATCAAACGGTCATTCAAATGGAAATGGCAACGGAAACGGTAAAACAGAATTTTCAAAAAGAAATAAGAGTTTATTAGGTTATAACTCTATTTTTACTCCAGAAGTAATCGACGATATTCATATTAAAGCACAATTAGGAAGATACAGAATGCGTGGAATGGCTTTGATGAAAAAAATTCCTACTTTTGACGATCTTGTGTTTTTACCTGGGACTTTAACTAGGTTCGTAATTGAAGGTTATAGAGAAAAATGTGAGACAAAAACTGTAATAGGTCCAAGATGTGAGAACCCTATAGAGCTAGATATTCCTGTATATATTACAGGCATGAGTTTTGGCGCACTTTCATATGAAGCTAAAACCGCTTTGGCAAGAGGTGCTACTATGGCAGGAAGTGCAACTTGTTCAGGAGAAGGTGGAATGATACCTGATGAAAGAAGATATTCTGAGAAGTGGTATTATCAGTGCATACAATCAAGATATGGATTTAATCCACATCATGCACAACTTGCTGATGGTATAGAGGTATTTATTGGACAAGGTCAGAAAGTGGGAATGGGAGGACACTTAATGGGTCAGAAAGTTACAGATCAAGTAGCTGAAATGAGATCTTTGCCTGCGGGAATAGATCAAAGATCTCCTGCAAGACATCCCGACTGGCTAGGTCCAGATGATTTAGCATTAAAAGTTCAAGAGCTAAGAGAATTAACAAAAAATAAAGTTCCAATTCAATTAAAATTGGGAGCAGCAAAAGTATATGATGATGTTAGGATGGCAGCAAAATGCGATCCAGATTCTATCTATTTAGATGGTATGGAAGGATCAACAGGAGCTGGACCTCACATAGCTGCTGCAAACACAGGAATTCCTGGAATTGCTGCTATTAGAGAGGCAAGAAGAGCAATAGACGATGTAGGTAAGACAGGAAAAGTAACTTTAATTTATGCTGGTGGTGTAAGAGATGGTGCGGATATGGCTAAAGCACTTGCTTTAGGAGCCGACGCTATAGCAATTGGTACTGGAGCAATGGTTGCTTTAAATTGTAATAAAGAAATACCTGAGTCAAATTTTGAGAAAGAAATGGGAGTGCCTGCTGGACACTGTTATCATTGTCATACTGGTCGTTGCCCTGTAGGAGTTGCTACGCAAGATCCAAAACTTAGAAAAAGATTAAATCCTGACGAAGCCGCGCTAAGAGTTTACAATTATTTACATGCAATGACGCTTGAGGCTCAACTTCTTGCAAGAGCATGTGGAAAAACAAATATACATTCTCTTGAACCAGAGGATATGGCAGCATTAACAATGGAAGCATCTGCTTTAGCTAAAGTTCCTTTATCAGGCACAAATCATACTGTTGGGGTGGACGACTTTCATAAAATCTAATTTTTATGGCACGAAAAAAGAAAAATAAAAAAACAACCCCAAAAGAAGTAAAGGGTCAGCTTGGAAAAAAAAAGGCGACTGCCAGAGAAAAAATGATTGGTCAAACAATCGGTTATAGATACGATGTAAATTTATTGCCTGACTATTCACGATTAACTCCATTTCTTAAAAAATATATTGAGGCAATGGGATGGGATGATTTAAATTGGCTTGAGGATGTTCATATGGGTTACGAGGAAGATAGACCTGCGGTATTTGATAGAAATGCTAATGGCTGGGTTACAATTCCAAAAAAAATTAAACTCCCAAATAACCAACAAGATAGAGATATGATTGCTCGGGAACTGTTAGTAAAATTCCAAATGTCACCAAATCATCCGTTAGTTGATCTTAAAAAAGCATATAGGAAATTTTAAGAATCTCTGAAAATTCAATCTACCCTAGGTTGTTTTTAAATTAAATTTTTACGCTCAGAATAGGTTTTTTAACGTTGTACTAATTTTCTCATTATTTAAAATAAAAGTAATTTGTTTAAACAAATGGAGGTTTGATATGACTAATGAACTAGGTGCATTGACGACCATATTTACAGAATTTTACTACTGGGTGACAGTAGTGCTCATGTTTTTAATTCACGTGGGCTTCTGTATGTATGAAGTTGGAGCTTCCCGATACAAACATCATCAACATACATTAATGAAAAACACTATACTTATACCTCTGGTAACAGTTACGTGGTTTTTATTTGGATGGTGGATATATTGGGCTTTTCCAACGGGACCAGGACTTGCACCATCAATAATGAACGGAAGCGACGCTTTAATAATGGATGACTCTGCATTTAGCTCTGTTTATTACAAGGCTACAAGCCAACTTATGGCAGTAAACCTTGGTGATCACATAAGCGGAGTTTTCTGGGCAGCGTTTTTATTATTTTCATGGACAGCTGCTTCAATTGTTTCAGGTGCAGTAATTGAGAGAATTACAACTTTTGCATTTGGAATATTAGCAGTAGCAATTGGTTCTGTTTTTTGGGTAATTGATGCTGCATGGGGATGGCACTTTGACGGGTGGATGCTTAAACTTTTAGGATATCATGACGCTTATGCGTCAGGAGTAATTCACGCAATAGCTGGCGGATTTGCTCTTGGTATTTTAGTTGTTTTAGGTCCAAGATTAGGTAAGTTTACATCAAGTGGTGAGCCAAGAAACATTGGACCAAGAAATCCTTGGCTAGTCGTAATTGGATTGTTTTTAATTTACACTGGCTTTTGGGGATTCTATGCTGCATGTAACATACCTATATTCAACTTAGGTCCTGAATATGGAATGGAAGGTGTCACATACTTTACCGCAACAAACATTTATGTAACTCCTACTACATTGAGTGGTATTACTTTTAACTTCTTAATGTCACTTTCGGGAGGATTATTAGCTGGATACGTAATCTCTAAGGGAGATCCATTCTGGACATATTCTTCTGGACTAGCGGGTATAATATGTGCTTCAGCAGGTAATGACTTGTATCACCCTATACAATCAATGATAATTGGTATGATCGGAGTAGTTATTGCTTATAAATTGCATTACTTTGTCGAACGTAAGTTCAAAATCGACGATGCAGTTGGTGCAGTAGCAGTGCATGGTTATGCTGGTTTCGTAGGACTAGTAATTTGTGGATTTGTTCTAAATGGTTATCCTTCATCAGGTTATAGTGTTGGAGCTATGTGGGACGGAGCTACTTATGCATCTATAAATCCTTTAGGAATGTTCATAGGAGCAATAATTATGTTTTTTGTTCTTGGAATGATTCCGGGATATGTCATAGCGAAAGTTCTTCAAGGAATGGGTAAATTAAGAATTCCAAGAGAAGCTGAAATCGCTGGACTAGACTATGAAATAATGGAGGCAGCAAAGGATGACGAAAAATCCGTGGCCTCTGCAACCAGGTAAGGAGGATAATTTATGGCAACAGTAACAAACTGGATAGATCATTTAAGCGCCTCTGAAGTCCAAGGTGCTGTATACCCAGGTGTTGGATCTGAAGGAATCTTAGTAATCCTTGGATTTATCATTTGGATCGGTTGGCATGTTATTACTGCCAAGCAAGAAAGTGAAAAACTTCAAAAACTTGCAAGGCAAAGACGTGGTCCAAACGATTGGAAAAGTAATATTACCGATGGGTAATTAATTTAATTGGGGCGCATAAATTTTTATGCGCCCTTCTTAATTAAATGGAAGAAAATAACAATCAAGAACAAGTAAATAAAACGCCTAGCAAAATGGCAAGGCTAGCGTGGCCAAAAGCAAAGTATGGAGCAATTGCCGCAATTATCATCATTGTATTAGTAACCCTTCTTTACTATAAAGATTTTTTATTATCTTTACTTTAAATTTAATATTTATGTGTGGCATAGTAGGAATCTATTTAAAAAATAAAAAGCTTGAGAAATCATTAGGTAGATTTTTATCAGGAATGCTTAAAAATATGTCCTCTAGAGGTCCTGATAGCGCAGGTTTCGCAATTTATAAAGAGGAGAAAAAATATAAATATAAATATTCAATATGCCTTAATAAAATGAATTTTTTAACTTTTAAAAAACAATTTACTAAAGTTATTAAGAAAGCAAAAATTGAACAAATTTCAGACCATGTAATTATAAAAACAAATGAAAAACCTGAAAAAATACTTAAAATTATAAATGAGAAGTTAAAAGATATTTCCTTGGTAGGTTATGGAAAATCTATTGAAATTTTTAAGCAAGTTGGCAACCCCGAAAAAGTGGTAAAAAAATTTAATTTAGAAAAACTTGAAGGCTCACATGGGATAGGACATACAAGAATGGCGACCGAAAGTGCTATCACAACAGATGGTTCTCATCCTTATTCTACTGGTGAAGATGAATGCTTAGTTCATAATGGATCTCTGTCTAATCATAATAATCTTAGAAGAGAATTGAGGAAAAAAGGATCTAAATTTAATTCGGAAAATGATACAGAGGTTGCTGCAGGATATATTTCTAATAGTTTAAAAAATAAAAATACTTTAAAGGACACACTTTTATCTGGATTAAAAGATCTTGATGGATTTTATACCTTTATAACAGGAACAAGAAAAGGTTTTGCAATTGTAAGAGATGAAATAGCCTGTAAGCCAGCAGTGATTGCGGAGACAAATGATTACGTAGCTATTGCATCGGAATTTCAAGCAATGGCACATCTTCCAAATGTAAATAATGCAAAGATATTTGAGCCTGACCCTGGAATTGTTTACACATGGGGAAATTAATGAACCTTGATTTAAAAAAATTAAAACTTAGAGAAGTTAACCAAAAACTTCAAAATATTGGATCAAAACAAAATCAAAGAAGCTTTACAGTTATCAATCCAGAGGGAAATCATGCTATATGCGCTGGCTTAAAAGATGAAATAGATGTTACTATAAAAGGTCATACGGGATATTTTTGTGCAGGTATGAATCAAAATGCATTTGTTACGATTACTGGTAATGTTGGAACAGGTGTTGCGGAAAATATGATGTCAGGAAAAGTGCATGTCAAAGGTAATGCTTCCCAATCTGCGGGGGCAACTGCCCATGGTGGATTGTTAATAATAGATGGTGACGCAAGTTCAAGATGTGGAATATCAATGAAGGGTGTTGATATAGTTGTAAAAGGTTCTGTTGGGCATATGTGCGCTTTTATGGCTCAAGCTGGAAACATACTAATTTGTGGTGACGCCGGTGAAGCATTAGGCGATAGTATTTATGAAACTGAAATATATGTTAAGGGTAAAGTCAAATCACTTGGTGCAGATTGTATTGAGAAAAAATTAGAAAGAAAGCATGAAATGGTAATAGAGAATTTATTAAAAAATAGTGGTATAAAAAAATTTAAACCCTCAGATTTTAAAAGATATGGATCTGCAAGAAAATTATACAATTTTAAAATAGACAACTTATCAAATTATTAAAAATGACAAAAAATAAAACAAAACCCAGAATATCTTGGACATTTGATGAATATACAAACTCCGAAATTAGAAGAGCTGCAGAAACTGGGATATATGATATACGAGGCGGCGGTTCCAAAAAAAGATTACCTCACTTCGACGATTTGTTGTTTTTAGGTGCATCTATGTCTAGATATCCTTTAGAAGGTTATCGAGAAACATGTAATACAAAAGTTACCTTAGGAACAAGGTACGCAAAGAAACCTTTGCAATTAGATATTCCAATTACAATTGCTGGAATGAGTTTTGGAGCTTTATCAGGACCAGCAAAAGAGGCTTTAGGAAGAGGTGCAAGTCAGGCTGGAACATCAACAACAACTGGCGATGGTGGGATGACACCAGAAGAAAGAGGTCAATCTAAAAATTTAGTCTATCAATTACTCCCATCTAGATATGGAATGAACCCAAACGATCTTAGAAAAGCAGATGCTATAGAAGTTGTTATTGGCCAAGGTGCAAAACCAGGTGGTGGTGGAATGCTATTAGGACAAAAAATAAATGATAGAGTTGCAGAAATGAGAACCCTCCCTAAAGGTGTTGACCAGAGATCAGCTTGTAGACATCCTGATTGGACAGGGCCAGATGACTTAAAAATAAAAATTTTAGAATTAAGAGAAATAACAAATTGGCAAGTTCCAATATTTATTAAAATTGCTGGCTCAAGACCTTATTATGATACAGCTTTAGCGGTAAAAGCAGGAGCTGACGTTGTTGTTCTTGATGGAATGCAAGGTGGAACTGCTGCAACACAAGAAGTTTTTATTGAAAATGTGGGACAACCTACATTAGGATGTATTAGACCTGCTGTGGATGCATTACAAGATTTAAATATGCATAGAAAAGTACAACTAATAATTTCTGGAGGAATTAGAAATGGTGCAGATGTTGCAAAAGCAATGGCCTTAGGAGCTGATGCGGTGTCAATTGGATCTGCAGCAATGATTGCAATTGGTGATAACGATCCTAAGTGGGACGATGAATATAAAAAGTTAGGTTCCAAAGCTGGTGCTTATGATGATTGGCATGAGGGAATGGATCCTGCAGGAATTTCAACTCAGGACCCTGAGTTAATGAAAAGATTAGATCCAATCTTGGCAGGTAAAAAACTTTGTAATTATCTTAAGGTTATGACTTTGGAAGCCCAAACTCTAGCTCGGGCATGTGGAAAAAATGATTTACACAATTTAGAACCTGAGGATTTGTGTGCCTTAACGGTGGAAGCTGCGGCAATGGCAAGAGTTCCTTTGGCTGGAACAAACTGGATACCTGGAAAAAAATAGTATTTTGGTATTGATAGAGTTTATATAAAGACCTAGAATAAGATATGTCAAAAAACTTATCTAAAATTGCCAAAGCAAAAAAAATAAAATATTTTTTAATAAGTTTTGTAGATTTATTTGGTGTTCTCAGATCAAAGCTTGTTCCTGCTGAGGCCATTTCAGGCATGCAAAAAGATGGAGCTGGTTTTGCTGGTTTTGCAACATGGTTAGATATGACTCCCGCTGACTCAGATATGTTTGGCATACCTGAT
This sequence comes from uncultured Pelagibacteraceae bacterium, assembly GCA_902626575.1. GTDB lineage: Bacteria > Pseudomonadota > Alphaproteobacteria > Pelagibacterales > Pelagibacteraceae > Pelagibacter. The sequence continues at coordinate 31,326 of CACOFY010000007.1, forward strand.
CCAGATAGTTTAATTCAGTTGCCATGGAACAAGGAGGTAGGATGGTTAGCATCTGATTTGTGGATGAATGGTAAACAAGTTGCTGCATCGCCAAGAGTGATGCTTAAAAATCAAATCGATAGATTATCCAAAAAGGGTTTTCAAATGAAATCAGGTGTGGAGTGTGAGTATTTTTTAATAAATCAGGACGGCTCAGATATAGCAGATAAAAGAGATATACAATCTAAACCTTGCTACGATCAATCTGCACTTATGAGAAGATATGACCTAATAAAAGATATTTGTGACAGCATGATTGAGTTAGGTTGGGGTCCTTATCAAAATGATCACGAAGATGCAAACGGTCAATTTGAAATGAATTGGGACTATTCAGACTCTTTAATTACTGCTGATAGACATGTCTTCTTTAAGTTTATGGTAAAAACACTTGCTGAAAAACATGGTTTAAGAGCAACTTTTATGCCTAAACCATTTAATGATTTAACAGGTAATGGTTGTCACGCTCACGTATCATTGTGGAATGGTAATATAAATAAATTTTTAGAAAAAGGAGATAGGCTTGGTCTAAGTAAAACTGCGTATAATTTTTTAGGTGGTATTATGAAAAGTGCAAAACCTTTATCAGCCTTTTTTAATCCATCTATAAATAGTTATAGAAGAATAAATGCTCCACCAACAAAATCAGGTGCTACTTGGTCACCATCAAGCATCTCTTACACCGGCAATAATAGAACTCATATGATAAGAATTCCAGATGAGGGAAGATTTGAATTAAGATTAATGGATGGATCTGCTAATCCATATTTATTGCAAGCAGGAATAATAGCCGCTGGATTAAATGGTTTAAATTTAAAACTAGATCCAGGTGAGCCGCTTATGTGTAATATGTATAAGGATTTTGATAAATATCCAAATTTAGAAAAATTACCTGATGATATAGAAGACTCAATTGAGGAATTAGATAATAGTAAAGAAATTAGAGAAGCATTTGGAAATAATGTAATAGACAGTTATATTAAGCTTAAAAAGCAAGAAATAATAAATTTTGGAAAAGAAGAGATATTTGATAAAAAAAAGCCAGTTACAGAGTGGGAAAAAAGAAATACTTTGGATTGTTGATTGTCCATGAGTCAATCTGAAGAATACGGTTGGAAACTTTCAAACCTCATTTCTAACTCAAATTTTAAATTTGATAGGGAAGAAATCATTAATATTTGTGGAAAAGAAAATTTAGTTGATGCATTAAAAGTAATTTCAAATTGGGAAAATTATATACCTACACCTTTGATAAGTCTTGATGAATTGTCAAATCAATTAAAATTAAATAATATATTTTATAAAGATGAATCAAAGAGATTTAATTTAAAATCTTTTAAGGCTTTAGGTGGAGCATATGCGGTTGAAAAAGTTACAAAAGGAAATAAGAACATTACTGTATCAACAGCTACAGCAGGAAATCATGGTCGTTCAGTTGCATGGGGTGCAAAAAAATTGGGCTTAGAGTGTAAAATTTTCATAAGTGAATTTGTAAGTGAAATACGATCTCAAGAAATGAAAAAATTAGGAGCAGATGTCATTAGGGTAAAAGGTAATTATGAGAAATCGTTGGAGGAATGTATTAAGCAATCAAAAACTAATAAATGGGAAATAGTTCAGGACGTTGCTTGGAAAAATTATGAATATGTTCCTAAGTTAACTATTTCTGGATACTCAGTAATGATCGATGAAATTTCAAGACAAACAGATCAATATATAACCCATATTTTTTTACAAGCCGGCGTAGGAGGTATGGCATCAGGTGCTATCGCTGGTGTAGCAAAGTATTTTAAAAGAATACCAAAAATAATCATAGTTGAACCAGAGAATGCTGATTGTGTTCTTAAAAGTATTGAAAAAGGATCATTACAAAAAGTAAATATTCAAAAAGAGAGTATCATGGGTGGAATGTCATGTGGTGAGGTATCATTGGTCCCATGGCAAATATTAAAAAATTCTGTTAATTTTTGTACTAGTGTAGCGGACAAATACGTAGCAAAAACTGTAGCAATGCTTAAAAATAAACATTTTTGTAATAAAAATATTATAGGTGGTGAGTGCGCTACTCCAGGATTGATAAGTTTAATTGCATCATGTGATAGTGCCAATATTAAAGAAAAACTGGAATTAAACAAAAGTTCCAATGTACTTCTAATTGGTTGCGAAGGAGACGCAGATAAAAATCTTTATTCAGAATTGTTAAACAAAGGCAACAAAGAACTTGGTAATTAATGACAAAAAATGCAATTTTTTGGTTAAGAGATGATTTTAGATTAAAAGATAATCCTGCTTTGTCTTACGCATCAAATAATCACGAGATTGTCTCAACAGTTTTTATATTTGATAAGTCAATTTATGATGGAAAAAGAGAGGCCCAAAAATGGTGGTTATCAAGATCTCTAGAGGAATTTCAAAAGGATTTATCTAAATACAACATTAATCTTGAAATTGTTGAAGATAATCAGGTCTCTTATTTAAAAAAAATAAAAGCTAAAGATGGTATAAGTATTTACTGGAATAAAGTTTATGAGCCTTTTGAAATCAAAAAAGATGATGAGCTGATTGAACATTTTAAGGACAATAAAATAAATTTTAAAAATTTTAGGGGAAATGTTTTAAATGAGTTTCAAGAGGTTAAGAAGGGTGACGAAACACCCTTTAAAGTTTATAGCCCTTTTTGGAAAAATGCTGAAAGAATTTTTTTAGAGAAAATTCCAAGCACTGACCATAAAGTAAAAAAAGTGAAGTTGAGTAAAAATTTAACCAAAAAAAATATTTCTTTTAAAGATATTTTACCAAAAAAAAACTGGTATAAAAAATTTGATAAATATTGGTACCCTTCAGAGAATAAAGCAAATGAATATTTAGATGGTTTTATAAAAAACGATATATATAATTATGGTACAAAACGTGACTATCCTTCTATAAAAGGTACCTCTAAATTATCTCCATATATAAGAAGTGGACAAATTGGTGTTAAAACTATCTATAATAAATGTTCAAAAATTAAATCAAAAAATATAAGTGTTAGAAAATATATTAATGAACTTGGTTGGAGAGAATTTTCACATAGTTTAATTAATTATTTTCCACAAATGCTTAAAGGAAATCTTAGAAAAGAATTTGATAAATTTCCATGGATAAATGATAAAAAAAAATTAAGTCTTTGGAAAAAAGGAATGACTGGATATCCAATTGTTGATGCAGGAATGAGAGAATTATATGAGACTGGATGGATGCATAATAGAATTAGAATGGTTGTTGGATCTTTTTTAGTAAAACATTTAAGAATAAATTGGCAAGAGGGAGAAAAATATTTTAGAAACTGTTTATTTGATTTTAACGAGGCAAACAATGTAGCTCAATGGCAGTGGGTAGCGGGATGTGGTGCAGATGCAGCTCCATATTTTAGAATTTTTAATCCAATATTGCAGGGAGAAAAATTTGATAAAGAAGGAGAATACGTAAAAAAATGGGTACCCGAATTAAAAAATGTTCCACAAAAATTTATTCATAAACCGTGGGAAATGGAAAAAAAATACCAAGAAGCAATTAATACTGTTATTGGAAGAGATTATCCAAAGCCAATTGTTATTCATGAGGTGGCAAGAAAAGAAGCTTTAGAGGCTTTCCAATCACTTAAAAAGAAAAATTAATCTCCTATAAAATGATGAATTATAGTTCTCGATTGTGGATTTAATCTATGCTCAAACAAGTATATTCCTTGCCAAGTTCCTAGTAAAAGTTTTTGATCTTTAATGCTTAAAGAAATTTGATTGTTTGTGATTGCTGATTTAATATGTGCTGGCATATCATCTTTTCCCTCGGTGTTATGAATATAGAGATTATTTTTCATTGGTGCAATTTTATCAAAAAAATTTAATAAATCTAATTGAACGTCTGGATCAGCATTTTCCTGAATTATTAATGAAGCACTTGTGTGTTGGATGCTTAAATTAACTATTCCATTTTTGAAATTATTTTTTTTTATCCATTCAAGTGTTTTATTTGTAAAATCATAAAGTTTCTGACCATCTGTTTGGAGTATGAGATTATGAAACTTTTGTATCACTTATTTTTAACTTTAAAATCAATTCCGTAGTCTGATCTTGGACCCTTTCTTAAGCCAAATGGTCCTGATATAAATATAGTCAGCGGTTTTGTTCCAGGTTTTAAGTCAACTCTATGAAATGTATTTGCTGATCTGAAACCAATATAGCCTGGTGATCTCCAATATTTTCCAGTTTTAAGCGTTTCCCAGTATCCGTCTCTCAAAATTATTGTTATAAAAGGAAATAAATGGTTGTGAACACCATCTCCGTGATCGTCGTCGAGCATTTCATGTATTAAAATATTAAATGGAAACCATCTAGGTCTATTTCTAAATAAAACATAGTATCTATTCATCCAAGGTTTAGCCTCATTAAATTTGGGATGAGAAGGGCCTCTGTCTAATACAATTTTTTTTCTTCCTAACTTTTCTAATATTTTTAATAGCATCTAATTAAGTTTAATTATGGAATCGTTTTTTGCAATAAATAAACTTTCTTTTAATACAACTGGTCTTGAAATTTTCCCACTATCCAACTTAATTATCGATATTGTTTGTCCATTATCTATTCCAGCGATAAATAATCTACCAGTAGATGTGGTTAAATATAAATTTTTTT
>CACOFY010000008.1 GCA_902626575.1 uncultured Pelagibacteraceae bacterium
GTCTTTTTAATTTCATTCTTAAAATCACTTATTACAATAAGATTACTAGATTTTTTTTTATCACTTAACAAAGAAGCTACACTCATTTTTTTTTCATTTTTATTTAGTTTTCTTATTTTATAATTTTTTTCACCTTTTGGTCCGTGAGCAATTCCTCCGCCAACAAAAATTGGAGCTTTTCTACTTGCGTGTCTAGCATTACCAGTTCCTTTTTGAGCATAAATCTTTGAAGTTGAGCCAACTATCTCATTTTTTTGTTTAGTTTTTGCTTTTCTTCCTTTGTAATTTGCATTTATTTTGTAAAGAACACCACTAATTAGCTTTTTATTTATTTTGGCTGAAAAGATTTTATCCATCACCTCTATGCTCTCTTTTTTTCCATCAATATTAAATTTATCAATTTTCATTTTTTATTTCTTTTTCTTTTCTGGTACTTTTTTTAGCTTTTCAATTGCTTCAATTTTTTCACTCATAGTAAGTTTTGAAGTATTTTTTGATGCTTTTTTAACAAAAACTTCACTATTTTTTGAGCCAGGTATAGATCCTTTTACAAAAAGCAGATCATTTTCAGGATCAGATTTTATAATTTCAATATTTTGAATAGTTCTTAAATTATCACCCATGTGTCCAGCCATTTTTTTATTTTTAAAAACTTTTCCTGGATCTTGATTTTGTCCTGTTGATCCATGTGCTCTATGTGAAATGGAGACACCATGTGAAGCTCTCAAACCAGCGAAATTATGTCTTTTCATAGCGCCTGCAAAACCTTTACCAATAGTTTTTGATCTAATATCAACAAATTTAATATTTTTAAAAATTTCAACACCAAATTCATTGCCTGGCTTATAGTTCTCTATATTTTTAACTCTCAATTCTTTTATTATTTTCCTAGGTTCCGTATTCTTTTTTGTAAAAAAACCTTTCATAGCTTTTGTTAATTTTGAATTTTTGATCTTACCAAAGCCTAATTGTATTGCTGTATATCCTCTTTTTTTTGGATCAATAACTTCGATAATTCGACCTTTTTCAATTTTTAAAACAGTTACAGGAACTGACTGGCCAGTTTTATAAAACTCTCTTGTCATTCCTATCTTTTTTCCTATTAAAGCTATCTCGGTCATAATTTTATATTTTTATTTCTACATCTACACCAGATGCTAGATCTAATTTCATCAAAGCTTCTACTGTTTGTGGTGTTGGTTCAATTATATCTATTAATCTCTTATGGGTTCTTGTTTCAAATTGCTCTCTACTTTTTTTGTCTATGTGTGGGGATCTTAAAACCGTATATCTCTCAATTTTTGTTGGGAGTGGTATAGGTCCCTTTATATTTGCACCAGTCCTTTTTACTGTATTAACAATTTCTTCAGTTGACTGGTCTAAGACTTTATTGTCGTATGCCCTTAATTTAATTCTTATATTTTGCTTTTCCATTTTTTAACCTGTCTTTTTTGTTACTTCGTCCTGAACATTTTGTGGTACTTTTGCATAATGGTCAAAGAACATAGAATATTGTGCTCTACCTTGTGACATTGATCTTAAGGAATTAATATAACCAAACATGTTTGCCAAAGGAACCATTGCGGTGATTACTGTTGCATTTCCTCTCTGTTCCTGTGTACTAATTTGACCACGTCTACTGTTTAAATCCCCTATAACATCTCCCATATAATCCTCTGGTGTAACTACCTCTACCCTCATCATTGGCTCTAATAATTTAAGAGTTGCTCTTGTACATGCCTCTTTAAAACATTGTCTAGAGGCAAGTTCAAAAGCTAATACACTTGAATCAACATCATGATGTAGACCGTCTAAAATAGTTACTTTATAATCTATCATTGGAAAACCAGCTAATATTCCATTGTCTGCAACTGACTCAACGCCCTTTTCAACACCAGGAATAAATTCTTTTGGAATTGCTCCACCTTTGATTTTGCTTTCGACTTCTCTACCTTTGCCAGGTTCTAATGGTTCAACAGAAAGTTTTACTCTTGCAAATTGTCCGGCACCACCACTTTGTTTTTTATGAGTATAATCAAACTCGCTCGGATTTTGTATTGTTTCTCTATAAGCTACCTGTGGCGCACCAACATTTGCTTCAACTTTAAATTCTCTCTTCATTCTATCAACAATTATATCAAGATGTAATTCCCCCATACCTTTAATAATTGTTTGGCCCGACTCTTCATCTGAGCTTACTCTAAAAGAAGGATCCTCTTTTGCTAATCTTGCTAAAGCCTCACCCATTTTCTCTTGATCTGCTTTAGTCTTTGGTTCAACTGCAATTTCTATCACTGGATCAGGAAATTCCATTGGCTCTAAAAGAACAGGTTTATCTTTATTTGCCAATGTATGTCCCGTTATAGTATTCTTTAATCCAGCTAAAGCTACAATATCACCAGCATTAGCTTCTTTAATATCCTCTCTAGAATTAGCATGCATCAAAAGCATTCTTCCAACTCTCTCTTCTTTATCTTTTGATGTATTATAAATTGCAGTTCCGGTTTTAACCGTACCAGAATATACTCTTATAAACGTTAGAGATCCTACAAATGGGTCATTTGCTACTTTGAATGCTAAAGCTGAAAAAGGAGCACTATCATCAAATTTCATATCTATTTCTTCATCTGAATTTGGTTTCGTCCCTTTTATTGATCCAATATCCTTAGGACTTGGTAAATAATCAACAACAGCATCAAGTAATGGCTGAACTCCCTTATTTTTGAAAGCTGAACCAGTTAATACTGGTACAAAATCAAAACTTAAACATCCTTTTCTCACACATTTAATTAAATCTTCATTTTTAATGTCGTCACCATTTAAATAACTTTCCATTAATTTTTCATCTTGTTCAACAGCAGTCTCAACTAATTCCTGTCTGTATTTTGAACAAATTTCCTTTAAATCTTCTGGTATGTCTTTTTCCTCCCACTCAGCACCTAAGTCTTCATTTTTCCAAATTATTGCTTTCATTTTCACTAAATCTACAACACCTTGTAATGCAGACTCTATTCCAACCGGAATTTGCATCACTAAAGGTTTTGCACCAAGTCTATCTTTTATCATTTCAACACATCTAAAAAAATCAGCTCCTGTCCTATCAAGCTTATTCACAAAACAAATACGTGGAACTTTATATTTATCTGCTTGTCTCCAAACAGTCTCTGATTGAGGTTCTACACCAGCAACTCCATCAAATACTGCAACTGCACCATCTAGTACTTTAAGAGATCTCTCAACTTCGATAGTAAAATCAACGTGTCCTGGGGTATCAATAATATTAATTCTATTATCTCTCCAAAAACAGGTTGTTGCTGCTGAGGTAATCGTAATCCCTCTCTCTTGTTCCTGCTCCATCCAATCCATTGTTGCAGCACCATCGTGAACTTCACCAATTTTATGACTCTTGCCTGTGTAATAAAGAATTCTCTCAGTTGTTGTGGTTTTTCCAGCATCAATGTGGGCCATGATCCCAATGTTTCGATATTTTTCTAAAGTGTGAGTTCTACTCATATTTATTACCATCTAAAATGAGCAAAAGCTTTATTTGACTCTGCCATTTTATGTGTGTCCTCTTTTTTTTTAATTGCTGCACCCCTATTTTGATAAGCATCATAAATCTCATTAAAAATTTTATCTGACATGTTTTTATCTTTTCTTTTTCTTGAAGCATCGATTAACCATCTTAAAGCTAAAGCCTGAGATCTTTTTGATTTTACTTCAACTGGAACTTGGTAAGTTGCACCACCAACTCTCCTAGATCTTACCTCAACTGTAGGCTTTATATTATTGATAGCCTCATTAAATACATTTAAAGGTTCGTCTTTTGATTTTGTTTTGATTTTATCAATTGCCTCATAAATAATTTTTTCTGCAACTGTTTTTTTTCCATCATACATAATGCTGTTTATTAATTTTGGTATAATTGTAGATTTATAAACTGGATCAACTATTGGAATTTTTTTTGGTGCTTTTTTTTTTCTAGACATAAATTATTTTCCTTTTTTTGCACCGTATTTAGATCTTTGCTGTTTTCTTGCTGTAACACCTTGGGTGTCTAAGTTCCCTCTTAATATATGATAACGTACACCTGGTAAATCTTTAACCCTCCCACCTCTGATAAGAACTACAGAGTGCTCTTGAAGATTATGACCTTCACCAGGTATGTAAGATGTAACTTCATGACCATTGGATAACCTTACCCTTGCTACTTTTCTTAAAGCTGAATTTGGTTTCTTTGGTGTTGTTGTATATACCTTAACACATACACCTCTTTTTTGAGGGGATTTTTCTAACGCAGGAACTTTATCTCTTGATGAAGGTCTACGTCTTCTTTTTCTTAATAACTGGTTTATAGTCGGCATAAATTTTAAATATTTTTTGAGTAAGAAATAACTGACAGGTTATTTAGTGGCAGCGTTTAATGCCCCAATGACATTACATTCCAACCAAAAAATATGGCCAAAATACTATAGAAATTGTTTTTGTCAAATTAAAACGTTTATAAAAACTGTAAATTTTTATTGATTTACTTGGGTTTCTGAGGGTTCAGATTTTTCCTGCTCAGCAAGAAATTTATTATCGTCATCTATAGCTCTTTTGTTCCAATCGTTCTTAATGGTACCTGTTCCTGCAGGAACTAATCTACCCACAATAACATTCTCCTTTAGGCCCAGTAGAGTGTCGGTTTTGCCTTTAATTGCCGCATCTGTAAGAACTCTTGTTGTTTCTTGAAACGAGGCAGCAGAAATGAACGATTCAGTTTGCAATGAAGCTTTTGTTATACCCATTAGTACTCTTTCACCAACTGCTGGTTTTTTACCATCTGATTTAAGTTTTTCATTCATATTATCAAATTTTATTCGATCGATTATTTCACCAGGTAATAAATTTGAGTCACCAGAATGTTTAACTTCGATTTTTTTCAACATTTGTCGTAGAATAGTTTCTATGTGCTTGTCATTTATAACTACACCTTGTAATCTATAAACCTCTTGTACTTGATTAACAAAGTATTCAGTTAATTCCTCAATACCTAAAATTCTTAAAATATCATGTGGCAATGGTTGTCCATCCAATAGATATTCACCTTTTTTAATTTTTTCACCCTGATTAAAATTAATATGTTTTCCCTTAGGTATTAAATAATTTGAAGTTTCACCACTATCAGATACAATCGATACCCTTTGCTTACCTCTTACTTCTTTACCAAATAATACTTTTCCATCGTTTTCAGCAATAATAGCACTATCTTTTGCTTTTCTAGCTTCAAAAAGCTCAGCTACCCTCGGTAATCCCCCTGTTATATCTTTAGTTTTAGAAGTTTCTTTTGGAAGTCTTGCAATTACATCTCCAGCAAATATTTTTTGTCCATCTTTCACTGACAAAATAGAGTCTGGTACTAAATAATATCTAGCTTCATTGTCATCAGCTTTTTTAATTACATTTCCTTTTTCATCTCTTAAAGTAATTCTAGGTTTTAGATCTGTGTTTTTTGATTGAGACCTCCAATCAATCACAGATTTCGATTCTATTCCTGTTTCATCATCTAAAGTTTCAGAAAGTGTAACTCCATCAATTAAGTCAACATAATTAACAATACCACTTTTTTCAGCAATTACAGGAGTAGTATATGGATCCCACTCGCAAATCTTGGCATTTTTTTTAATCTTATCTCCATTTTTAAAAAAGATTTTTGAACCATAAGGTACTTTGTAAATAGCTATTTGTAGACCATTATCATCCTCTATTGAAAGTTGAGTATTTCTTCCCATTACAATCTGATTTTTCTTAGAGTCTTCTAAAAGATTTGTGTTAATTATTTTTAACGTACCATCGTTTTTACTTACAATTTGTGAGTCTTGTTTTATGGATGCAGTTCCACCTACATGGAATGTTCTCATTGTTAACTGAGTGCCAGGCTCTCCAATGGACTGGGCAGATATCATACCTATAGCCTCTCCAACATGTACCATTTTTCCTCTTGATAAATCTCTTCCATAACATCTAGAACAAACTCCTTCTTTTGAACTACATGTTATAACTGAGTAAACTGAAATTAATTTAACACCTGCTGCATCTATTTTTTCACAAACGCTCTCATTTATCTCAGAATTTTTTTTAACAATTATTTCACCTGTAATTGGGTTTTTAATGTCATTTGCAGCAACTCTACCTAAAGCTCTTTCCGAGAGACTAACTATTACATTTCCTCCTTCAATAATTTCGGATAATTTTATTGATCCTGGTTTTTCACAATGCTTCTTTGTTATAGTTAAGTCTTGAGCTACATCGCATAGTCTTCTTGTTAAATAGCCTGAGTTTGCTGTTTTTAAAGCTGTATCAGCTAGACCTTTCCTAGCTCCGTGAGTAGAATTAAAATATTCAAGGGCTGTAAGACCTTCTTTGAAGTTAGATGTTATAGGTGACTCTATAATTTCACCAGAAGGTTTTGCTATAAGACCTCTCATTCCAGCCAATTGTTTCATTTGAGCAGCAGATCCTCTTGCGCCTGAATCGGCCATCATAAATACAGAATTTACTTTTAATCCATCTTTAGTATTTTCAGTGGCTGAGATTCTTTTCATCATCTCAGAGGCTACTCGATCTGTACATTTTGACCATGCATCAACAACTTTGTTATATTTTTCACCTCTAGTAATAAGACCTTCGGCATATTGGTTTTCGTAATCTGTAATTGATTTTTTAGTCTCCTCAATTAATTGAGCTTTATTTTCTGGAATAATCAAATCGTCTTTACCAAAGGAAATTCCAGCCTTAAATGCATGTTTAAAACCCAAATCTTTTAATTTATCACAAAAGATTACTGTATTTTTTTGGCCAGTAAATCTAAAAACAATATCAATTATTTCTGAAACTATTTTTTTTGGTAAAAGCCTGTCGACTAAAGAAAATTTTATATCTTTATTTTTTGGTAGTAAGTTTGCTAAGAGAAATCTTCCAACTGTACTTGTGTACTTTTCATATTTAACATTGTTTTTATCGTCCACAGTTTCAAATCTTGAAACAATTCTTGAATGTACATTGATTTTTCCAGACTCTAAACCTTGTTCAATTTCTGAATTATTTACAAAATATCCCTCTATTTTTTCGGTTTGGTATGGTGGTTGTGATAAATAATAAATTCCTAAAATCATATCCTGACTTGGAACGATAATTGGTTTTCCATTGGAAGGACTGAGAATATTATTTGTTGACATCATAAGCACACGTGCCTCTAGCTGTGCTTCCAAACTTAATGGGATATGTACAGCCATTTGGTCTCCATCAAAGTCTGCATTAAACGCTGCACATGTTAAAGGGTGAAGTTCTATAGCATCACCTTCAATCAATTTTGGCTCAAATGCTTGAACACCTAATCTATGCAAAGTAGGTGCACGGTTTAAAATTATTGGATGTTCTCTAACAATTAATTCTAATGCATCCCAAACTGCATTAGTTTCTTTCTCAACTAGTTTTTTAGCTTGTTTAATTGTTGATGCTAGACCAAGTTTATTTAATCTTGCATATAAAAAAGGTTTGAATAATTCTAAAGCCATTTTTTTCGGTAACCCACACTCATGTAGCTTCAAATCTGGACCCACAACAATCACTGATCGACCAGAATAATCAACACGTTTACCTAAAAGATTTTGTCTAAATCTGCCTTGTTTGCCTTTTAACATCTCCGCGAGCGATTTTAATGGACGTTTACCGGTTCCAGTTATTACTCTTCCTCTTCTTCCATTATCAAATAATGCATCAACCGACTCTTGGAGCATTCTTTTCTCATTTCTAATTATTATATCTGGAGCCTTTAAATCCATTAATCGTTTTAATCTATTATTTCTATTTATTACCCGTCGATACAAATCATTTAAATCAGATGTTGCAAATCTTCCGCCATCTAGAGGAACCAAAGGTCTTAATTCAGGTGGAATAACTGGAATTGTTGTAAGTATCATCCACTCAGGCTTATTACCTGTCTCAATAAAAGAGTCTATGAGTTTAAGTCTCTTAATCGATCTCTCTTCAGCAACTTTTGATTTAGTTTCTTTAATATTTTTTAATAAAATTTCCCTTTCTTTTTTTAAATCTACAGACTTAAGTATCTCTAATATTGCTTCTGCACCGATACCAGCTGAGAAAGCATCTTCGCCGTGCTCTTCTTGATATTTTGCGAGCTCATCCTCGTTTAACAATTGATTTTTTTTAAGATCAGTCAAGCCTGGTTCAATAACTATAAAGCTCTCAAAATATAATACCCTTTCAACTTCTTTCAATTTCATATCAATTGCTAGTGAAATTCTGCTAGGTAATGATTTTAAAAACCATATATGAGCAACAGGTGTAGCAAGATTAATATGGCCCATTCTTTCTCTTCTTACATTCGACTTTGTGACCTCGACTCCACATTTTTCACATATTATTCCCCTAAATTTCATTCTTTTGTATTTTCCACAAAGACACTCATAGTCTTTAATTGGTCCAAAAATTCTAGAACAGAAAAGTCCATCCTTTTCAGGTCTGAAGGTTCTGTAGTTAATTGTTTCGGGTTTTTTTATTTCTCCATAAGTCCAGGATTTAATCTTTTCAGGACTAGCTAAAGTAATTTTAATGCTATTAAAATTTTGTGCTTCAGAGATATCGCTATTATTTTTAAATAAATCTTTTAAATCTTTTTTCATTTTAATTTAATTCCACGTTAAGAGCTAATGCTTTAATTTCTTTGACTAGAACATTAAATGATTCTGGAATTCCAGACTCAAAATTCTCTTCACCTTTAACAATTGTCTCATAAACTTTAACTCTACCAGCCACATCATCTGATTTTACAGTTAAAATTTCCTGTAAAGTATAAGACGCTCCATAAGCTTCAAGTGCCCATACTTCCATTTCTCCAAATCTTTGACCACCAAGTTGTGCTTTACCTCCTAATGGTTGTTGAGTAACTAAACTGTATGGACCTGTTGATCTAGCATGAATTTTGTCCTCAACTAAATGATGAAGTTTAAGCATATAAATAGTACCAACTGTAACTTCACGATCAAATTTTTCGCCCGTTCTACCATCCCATAATTCTGTTTGTCCAGAATTCGGTAAATCTGCAAGCTCTAACATTTTGGTAACATCTATCTCTTTAGCTCCATCAAATACAGGAGTGGAAATTGGGACACCATTTTGTAAATTTTCACACAAATCTTTAAATTCAACTTTATTTAGTTTATCTAAACTATCCTCAAAAGTATCTTTTCCATAAACTGACTTTAAAAAGTTTGATATTTTCTCATTTTTTTCAGCTTTTTTTTGATTATCATTTATTAAATTTTTGACCTTTTCTCCTAACTCAGTACATGCCCAACCTAAGTGTGTTTCAAGTATTTGACCAACATTCATACGGCTCGGTACACCTAAAGGGTTTAGCACAATGTCTACTGGTTTACCGTTTTTCCTGTATGGCATGTCTTCTAATGGAACAATTTTACTTACAACACCTTTGTTTCCATGCCTTCCGGACATTTTATCCCCTGGTCTTAATCTTCTTTTTATTGCTACAAAAACCTTAACCATTTTCATTACGCTAGGAAGTAATTCATCGCCTTGTCTTATTTTTAAAACTTTGTCCTCAAATCTTTCTTGTATATCTTGTTTTGCCTTATTAAACTGATCTTTTAGTTGATTTAAACTATCATCCTTTTTTTGGTCTCCAATATTTATTTTAAACAAATCAGTAATTGTAATTTTATCAATATTATCTGCATTTATTTTTGATCCTTGTTCTACATCTTTTATCTTCTTATTTAAAACTTTACCCTCAATAATTTGTAATGCTCTTTGCTTAATACTTCTTTCAAGTATCTCTTCCTCAACAATTTTATCTTGTTGAACAGAATCAATTTCCGATCTTTCTATAGTTATTGATCTTTCATCTTTATCAATACCATGACGGTTAAAAACTCTTACATCAACAACAATACCACCGCTACCACTAGGCATCTTTAAAGAAGTATCTGTTACATCGATAGCCTTTTCACCAAAAATAGATCTTAAAAGTTTTTCCTCAGGACCTGATGCTGTATCTCCTTTAGGCGTTACTTTTCCAACTAAAATATCACCAGGCTTAACTTCTGCTCCAATGTATACAATTCCAGATTCATCTAAATTTTTTAGAGCTTCCTCATTAACATTCGGAATATCTCTTGTAATATCTTCCTCACCAAGCTTTGTATCTCTTGCCATAACCTCATATTCTTCTATATGAACAGATGTAAAAACATCATCGGTTACGCATCTTTCTGATATTAGAATTGAATCTTCAAAATTGTATCCTTGCCAAGGCATAAAAGCCACAGTAACATTTTTTCCTAAAGCTAATTCACCAAGTTTTGTAGAAGGACCATCAGCAATAATGTCTCCTGATTTTACTTTATCTCCAACTCTAACTAGTGGTTTTTGGTTTATGCATGTATTTTGATTTGATCTCTTAAATTTTTGTAAGTTATAAATATCGACACCAGATTTTGTAAAATCTGTTTCGCCCGTCGCCTTAATTACAATCCTTTTTCCATCTATTTTGTCAACGATACCATCTCTTTTTGCAACAATCGTTACTCCAGAGTCAAGAGCAACATCACTTTCAATACCAGTTCCAACTAGTGGTGACTCAGGTTTTAATAAAGGAACTGCTTGTCTCATCATATTTGATCCCATTAAAGCTCTATTTGCATCATCATTTTCTAAAAAAGGTATTAAAGAGGCTGCAACGGAAACTAATTGTTTTGGAGATACGTCTATATAGTCAATATTTTCTGGTTTTGATAAAATAAAGTTTAAATTTTGTCTGCATGAAACTAAACTCTCCGTAAATTTCCCATTTTTGTCTATTTTTGAATTAGCCTGTGCTATTGTAAATTTACTCTCTTCCATTGCTGACAAATATTCAATTTTTTCTTCAACAATACCATTCTTCACTTTTTTGTATGGACTTTCGATAAATCCATACTTATTAATTTTTGAATAAGTTGATAAGCTATTAATTAATCCAATGTTTGGACCTTCTGGAGTTTCTATAGGACATATTCTTCCATAATGAGTTGGATGCACATCTCTTACCTCAAAACCAGCTCTTTCTCTAGTTAAACCACCGGGACCAAGCGCAGATACTCTTCTCTTATGCGTAATTTCGGATAGAGGATTAGTTTGATCCATGAATTGCGAAAGTTGGGATGTTGCAAAAAAATCTTTAAGCGAAACAGTTAAAGGTTTTGCATTTATTAAATCTTGTGGCATAGCTGACTCAACATCAAGCGTAGTCATTTTTTCTTTAATAGCTCTTTCCATTCTATAAACGCCAATTCTTGCTTGGTTTTCAACAAGTTCACCAACTGATCGGACTCTTCTATTAGCTAGGTGATCGATGTCATCGACTTCATCTTTACCGTCTCTCAAATCTAACATTTTCTTAATAATTGCAATTATGTCATCGTTTCTTAAAATAGTTATTTTATCTGAGCAATTAAGATTTAGTCTAGAATTCATTTTAACTCTACCCACGTCTGATAGATCGTATCTGTCAGAGCTAAAAAATAAATTATTAAAAATTTGAGTTGCTATTTCAATTGTTGGTGGTTCTCCGGGTCTTAAAACTTTATATATTTCAGTAATTGCATCATTCTTATTATTATTTTTATCATTGAACAAAGTTTGTAATAAATACGGGCCTTTATTAATTGAATTTGTTGAAGAAATTAAGATTGAACTAATATTATTATCTAGGATTTTATTAATTATTGTCTCATTTAGTTCTGTTCCAATTTTAAAAGTTTCATCACCACAAACAATATCTTTATGAAGAAATTTTCCAAATAAGGATTGATCTGAAACGAAAATTTCTTTTAAACCACCATCATATAATTTTTTGGCATTCAAAAAATTTGTTTTTTCTCCTGCTTTAATTACAGTTTTTCCTGTTTTAGCGTCAACTATTTCCTCTAAAAAATTTTTAGACTTGTAGTTTTCTGGATTAAATTTTGTTTTCCATTTTTTAATTTTGATATCGTAACTATAATTTTCTTTATCAAAAAACTCATTCACTATATCATCTTTTGAATATCCTAAAGCAAGTAGTAGAGTTGATACATAAATCTTCTTTTTTCTATCTATTCTAAAATATAGTAAATCTTTCACATCATATTCAAAGTCAATCCATGACCCCCTGTTTGGGATTACTCTACAATTAAATAAAAGTTTTCCACTTGCGTGAGATTTGCCCTTATCATGATCGAAAAATACACCGGGACTTCTATGCATCTGATTTACAACAACTCTTTGAACACCATTAGTAATAAATGTTCCACTATTTGTCATCATAGGGACTTCTCCCATATAAACTTCTTGTTCTTTAGCAGACAAAATTTCTTTAGTGTTGTTTTCTTGATCGATATCGTAAACTACTAACCTTAAAGTACATTTAAGAGAGGAAGAATAAGTTAGACCTCGTTGTATGCACTCCTCAACATCGAATTTTGGTTTCTCTAATCTATATGAAACATACTCTAAAGTCGCTTTATCATTTAAATCTTCAATTGGAAAAATACTTTTAAAAACCCTATCAAATCCTTTAACTAAATTTTGATCAACAATTTCTTTAAATTCAGTTAATTGTTTGTATGAATTTTTTTGTACCTCTATTAAGTTTGGAATTGATAAACCCTCTTTAAGTTTACCAAAATTTTTTCGTATGTTTTTTTTCTCAGTAAAAGATAATAGCATCTACAACTATCACTAGTTAAATTAATAACTAGCAATTTAATTTTTTAATTTATTTACTTAAGTTCTACTTTTGCTCCAGCAG
This sequence comes from uncultured Pelagibacteraceae bacterium, assembly GCA_902626575.1. GTDB lineage: Bacteria > Pseudomonadota > Alphaproteobacteria > Pelagibacterales > Pelagibacteraceae > Pelagibacter. The sequence goes on from CACOFY010000008.1 coordinate 12,854, forward strand.
CTTCTAGTTTAGCTTTTATTTCTTCAGCTTCTTTTTTATTAACACCAGATTTTACTTCTTTTGGAGCGCCTTCTACTAAATCTTTAGCCTCTTTTAATCCCAAAGAAGTTACTGCACGTATTTCTTTAATAACATTAATTTTTTTATCTCCTGCTGAGGATAGCATTATTGTAAACTCACTTTTTTCTTCAGCTGGCGCAGCTCCACCAGCAGCAGCAGGTGCAGCAGCTACAGCAGCTGCTGCAGATACTCCCCATTTTTCCTCTAATTGTTTTGACAGTTCAGCCGCTTCAACAACGGTTAAACTCGATAGATCTTCTATAATTTTATTTAGGTCAGCCATAAATTTTATCCAAGGTTATTTTTTTGATTTTTCGAGCGCTAAAATAGCGATTTTTGAGCCTGGTGCAAGCAAAATACTTGCGATTTTTTGGGCTGGAGACCTCAATATTCCCACTATTTTTGCTCTTGCTTCCTCTAAAGTGGGTAAGGTTGCAACATTTTGGACACCCGCAACATCAAGGATGTCAGTTCCCATGATTCCACCAAGAATTTTTAAATTTTCATTTTCTTTTGAGAATTTTGTTAATATTTTTGCAGATGTTATAGCATCTTTTGATAATGCAACTGCTGTTGGTCCTTTAAATAATTCTGATAAATCTTTACACTTAGTTTTTTCAAGAGCTAGTTTAGTAATCCTATTTTTTGTAATTTTAAATTGTATACCATGTTCTCTCATTTTTCCTCTGAGGTCATCTAATTGGCTCATAGTTAAGCCTTGATAATGAGTTACTATTACAGCCTCTGAATTATCAAATTGGCTAGTCATATCATTAATGTATTCTTGCTTTTTTTCTTTACTCATCATAACTAAATACCCTTTTCTAATTTTAATTTATATGAAACTCCCATTGTAGATGTAATAAATACCTGTCTAATTAAATCTCCTTTAACATTTAAATTAGATTTTTCTTTTTCAAGGGTATCAATTATAGCTTTATAGTTTTTAATTAAATTTTCGTTAGAGAAAGATTTCTTACCAATTGAAACACCTATATTTCCATCTTTATCATTTCTTATTTCGGCTTGGCCAGATTTAGCATCCTTTACAGCTTTTGAAACGTCCTCGGTTACAGTTCCTAATTTTGGATTAGGCATTAAGCCTTTTGGTCCTAAAATTTTTCCTAATTTTGATAGTTTTACCATCATAGATGGTGTACAGATTAATTTTTCAAAGTTTAAAACTCCACCTTTTATAGACTCAATTAAATCATCACCTCCTACCAAATCAGCACCAGAGTCTTTTGCAACTTTAGATTTAGCCTCTTCGCAAACTACGGCTATTTTTGTTTTTTTTCCTGTTCCACCAGGCATATTTACAAATGTTCTTAAATTTATCTCATTTTTCTTCTGTTTATTATTTATTAAAAAGCTTAGATCTATACCTTCATCAAACTTTGTTGTGCAATTTTTTTTGATTTCCAACAAAAGCTTTTCAATATTCTCTGGCTTTAATTTGTTTGTATCTTTTGGTAATTTTTTAAATCTTTTTGAGGACATTATTCTTTAACCTCTATTCCCATAGATCTAGCTGATCCCATAATAATTTTTGTAGCCTCATTAACATCATGAGCATTTAAATCTTTCATCTTTTTTTTTGCAATCTCTTCTGCTTGTTTTTTTGTTATTGATGCAACAATATTTCGTCCAGGTTCTTGAGATCCACCTTTTATCTTTGCTGCCTCTTTAATGAAATGCGAAGCTGGTGGTGTTTTAATTATAAAGTCGAATTTTTTATCTTTATAAACGGTGATGACAACAGGTACTGGTTTACCCATAAATTCTTTTGTCTTTTCGTTAAAAGCTTTACAGAATTCCATTATATTAATTCCTCTTTGTCCTAACGCAGGACCAACAGGTGGTGCTGGGTTTGCTTGACCTCCTTTTATTTGCAATTTTACATAACCAGTTATTTCTTTTTTTGCCATTAGCTTACCTTTTCTACTTGATTATATTCTAGTTCAACAGGTGTTGGTCTACCGAAAATAAGAACAGAAACTTTTAGTCTCGATTTTTCCTCATCTATATCTTCAACCATTCCGTTGAAAGATGCAAATGGTCCATCAATTACCTGTACTTTTTCTCCAACAGTGTATTCAATACCACTCTGACCCTGAGATACACCATCTTTGATTTGACCTAATATTTTTTCAATTTCCTTTTCGGACACAGGTGAAGGCATTCCCTTTGATCCTAAAAAACCACTCACTTTTTTAATTCCTTTAATCATATGGTAAATATTATTATCCATTTCACTTTTAATTAACACATATCCAGGAAAAAATTTTTTTTTTCTTTGAACACGTTTACCTCTTTTTACTTCTGTTACATCGTGTGTTGGAACAACAATTTCCTCAAATTTTTCAGCAATTTTAGCTTTTTCTGCTTCCTCTTTTATTAGTTGAGCAACTTTATTTTCAAAGCTTGAATGTGATTGTACAATATACCAACTCTTCATTAAATACTCACTTTCAATACTAGTTCTAAGAAAAATTTCAAAATTTGATCAAGTAGTAAAAAAAATATCGCAGCAACAATTGCCATTGCTACAACCATTAAACTACCTTGTATTGTTTCTTTTCTTGTTGGCCAAGAGACTTTGAAAGCCTCTTGTTTTACTTCCTGAATAAATTTTAAAGGGTTTTTCATAATTTTTTTTGGCAGGAGCGGAGGGAATCGAACCCCCAACCTCCGGTTTTGGAGACCGGCGCTCTACCAATTGAGCTACACTCCTATTGGTAGCTTACTTAATAATTTTAGTTACTACTCCAGCTCCTACAGTTCTTCCACCTTCACGAATTGCAAAATTTAATTTTTCACTCATCGCAATCGGTGTAATTAATTTAACTTTAAATTTTGCATCGTCGCCTGGCATTACCATCTCAGTACCTGAAGGGAGCTCAACTTCACCTGTAACATCTGTTGTTCTAAAATAAAATTGAGGTCTGTATTTTGTAAAGAATGGTGTATGTCTTCCACCCTCTTCCTTTTTAAGTACATAAGCTTGAGCTTCAAATTCAGTATGTGGTGTAATTGATCCAGGTTTACATAGAACTTGCCCTCTTTCAACATCTGTTCTTTCAACACCTCTTAAAAGCGCACCAATGTTATCACCTGCTTCACCCGTATCTAAAATTTTTCTAAACATTTCGACACCTGTGCAAACAGATTTTTTTGTCTCTTTAATACCTACTATTTCTATTTCTTCCCCAGTCTTTACAACTCCTTGCTCTACTCTTCCTGTTACTACTGTACCTCTACCCGAAATAGAAAATACGTCTTCTACTGGCATAAGGAACGGTTTATCTTTTGGTCTATCTGGTTGTGGGATATGCTCATCCACGGCTTTCATTAATTCCATAATTGCATTTTTCCCAATTTCGTCGTCTTTACCTTCAACGGCAGCTAAAGCTGAACCTTTTACTATCGGAGTTTTGTCACCTGGAAATTTATAAGATGTTAATAGTTCTTTAATTTCCTCTTCAACTAACTCAATCAGCTCCTTATCTTTAACTTGATCAACTTTATTTAAAAAAACAACAATTGCTGGAACTCCAACTTGTCTCGCTAAAAGAATATGTTCTCTTGTTTGTGGCATTGGACCATCAGCAGCATTAACAACTAAAATTGCTCCATCCATTTGAGCTGCACCAGTAATCATATTTTTTACATAGTCAGCGTGGCCTGGACAATCTACGTGAGCGTAATGTCTTTTATCTGTTTCATACTCAACGTGTGCTGTTGAAATTGTTATTCCTCTCTCTTTTTCTTCTGGTGCTTTATCAATTTGATCATACGCTGTAAATTGTGCACCACCTTTCTCTGATAATACTTTAGTAATAGCAGCAGTTAGAGTTGTTTTACCATGGTCTACGTGACCGATTGTACCTATGTTACAATGTGGTTTATTCCTATTAAATTTTTCCTTCGACATTACTTTTTAATCCTTACTTTAATTTTTTAATTTTTTGGAGCGGGTAAAGGGAATCGAACCCTTACATCCAGCTTGGAAGGCTAGCGTTCTACCATTGAACTACACCCGCATACCCAAGTACTACACTCCAAGTCTTTAAAACTCAATTAAATGGTGGAGGGGGAAGGATTCGAACCTTCGAAGACCGAAGTCAACGGGTTTACAGCCCGCCCCATTTGACCGCTTTGGTACCCCTCCTATTTTAGTAGGGGAAGCGTCCCCTTGTTCAATAAAGCTTTAAACAACAAGCGTTTTATATATTTTTATCGTATAAATGCAATATTAGAATTAATAGAAAAACTAGCAAAAAAGCTTATAAAATAAGAAATAATTAATGAATAAATCATCTTTTTTTATTGTTGGAAAGCATCCAGTTATAGAAGCGCTAAAAAACCCAAAAAGAAAGGTTTTACGGATTTTTTTGACAGAAGAAGCCAAAAAAATAATTCATAGAGAGTCCTCTAAAAACAATTTACTAAAAGATTTGAAAGTTTTTTTTAAAACAAAAAAAGAACTTGATAAATATTCCACTAAAGACGGCATTTTACATCAAGGATTTGTTGCTGAAGTTGAGCATATGGATGAAATTTTTTTAAAAGAATTTATTAAAAATAAAGATAATTTAAATTTTGTTTGTTTAGATGAAGTAACAGATGCAAGAAACATAGGATCAATTATTAGAAGTGCTGCATCTTTTGAGTTAGACGGATTAATTGTTAAAGATAGACATTTTCCATCTGAAAGTAAGTTAATGTACAAATCTTCTAGCGGTGCAATAGAACATTTAAATATATTTAAAGTATCAAATATAAACACAACATTAAAATATTTAAGGGATAAAAATTTTTGGGTGTATGGGTTTGATACAAAAGGAAAAAAAGATTTTTTGGAGATTGATTGGAAGGGAAATAATATTTTATTATTTGGATCTGAAGGATATGGTATAAGCAAACATACTCTAAATTATACAGATTATTTGGTAAAAATTAAAATTAACGATAAAATAGAAAGTCTAAATATATCTAATAGTAGTGCAATAGTATTTCATCATTTAAATAGAAACAAAACTAAAAATTTTCTAAAATAAATTTGTAGTATTCATTACAATTAAAATTGTAATCAAATCTGTTGAATTTACTATACCCATAATTAATTTTTTTTAATATTTTTTTTTGATTAAAATTATAATTATTAATATATTGTGCTAACTTTTTATAATCACCTACACAAAATAAATCACCAGCTTTTCCATTTAGAAGTATTTCTCTAGGTCCTGTTGGACAATCAGTTGAGATAATGTATTTTTTTAAAAACTGTGCTTCTAAAAGAACATTTGGCAAACCTTCAAATTTTGAAGTTAGAACAAAAATATCACAATTTTTAATAAAATTGTATGGCTTAGATTTATATCCTAAAAGTTTTACTCTATCCTTTAAATTATTATTTTCTATAAAATTTTTTAAAGTGCTAAATTCATCTCCTTTCCCAATAATATTTATCTTTGGATTAACGTCAAAATTAATTAATTTAACTGCCTTGAGAAGAGTCATATGATCTTTTTGGTCAGTTAATCTACCAACAGTTAAAATTTTTAAAAATTTTTTTTTATAAATGTTTTTATTATTATTTTTATTTAATTTTATCTTTAAAAAAGGGTTATAAATACATTTTGATTTAATTTTAAATTTTTTATCAAACTCGTCTTTAAAAGCATACGAGTTAACAATTACACCATCAGCTAGGTTAACTAAATATGAATAGATTTTATTTTTAACAACTCTTTGAGACCATCCACTTGGTGATGAATTTGCTCGCACAATAATTTTTTTACTTAATATTTTAGCTACTAAAATTGCGTATATATTGGCTTGAAATGCAAAAATTAATTTATCAGAGTCTTTTTTTAATAAATAAAAAAAAAGTAAAATTAGACAAATTAAATATTTAATTGGTCGAGGTTGTTTTTCACAAAATTTATTTTTTGTGCCGATTAGTTTAATTTTTTTATCAAAAAATTTTGATTTGCTAGCATTACAGGTTAAAACTTCTACATTAATATTTTTTTTGGCTAAATAATTTGCTACTACAAATAAATTTTTTTCAACTCCGCCTTCTTCGATAGATGGTATAAAAAAAATAAGTTTTTTATTCATTGATTTCATTCTTATTTATTATTTTATTTTTTATACTATTGAATAATTCAATTACTTTTTATATAACACTTTTGTCAAAAATGTGCCCTTGTAGCTCAGCTGGTAGAGCAATTGATTTGTAATCAATAGGTCCGCGGTTCGAATCCGTGCGGGGGCACCATCACTCAATAAAATCAACACTTATTATTTTTGCAAAATAAGATTTTTAATTAATCTAACTTTATATTGCAGACATATTGCAGACAGATTGCAGTTAGATCAAGTGGTCGTTTAAAAATTTTTTTAACTACCCTCTTCACTATCTAATCTAAGATTTTTTAGTCTTGGAGAAAAAACTATACGAAGTTTTTCTAGCTTGAGAACAAGCCATTTTAACATTTCTTTCCAATCATCTGTATTCTCTATATCTGAGTTGGACCTATACAATGCAATTCTTGATGCTGCTTTTTCGGGTAATAGTTGCCAACTTAATTTTTCTCCTAATTCTTTTTCAATTATATCTTTTTGACTTTCTAATTCTTTAAACCAATTTTTGTTTTTAATAATATATAATTGAGCACTCACTCTTTCTTGCTGTGTATTGAATGTAGCTCCTAAATGAACACCAGTTTTACCAACTGCAATATTTGTCCAATGTTGAGGGTAAACTTTTTGAAGTTTTAGAGGTGTGTCTGCAGCTTGTAACTCTTTTCCAAGTTCTGTCCAAAATTTATATTGCTTCAATTTAGTTTCTGAAACTTCACCCTGTTCAATCCTTTTTGCTTCTCTTGAAATACTTTGAGACCAATTATCTGGTTGGCATACAAGATTAAATTTTGGTGCAATTTTGGAGTCCTCAATTTTATATAATTCAATTTCTAATCCAAAAAAATTATAGTTTTCATCAGTTATTTTATTTAACCAGTCTAAAGTTGCTTTATGTTCTTCATTAAAAGTTGCAGCAACCCAAACTATCGTTACGGCATCCAATCCAGTTGCATATGTTAGTAGTTGACCAAGATGTCCATGATTTGTTTTTTCTAATTGATTTTCAATCAACACCCAATTATCAGTATTTATATCTTTACAAAGAATATCTGCTCTAAATTTACCTACCCTTTTTTCTTGAGCTTCAACCTCTAAATCTAGTCCAATTTTTTGACCTAGTTTATTAATATTTTCTTCTCTGGCTAACCATGGAGTGAAATCTTCGTTCTCACTTTCCCAAACTTCTCTTAAGTCAACTTTTTCTAGTGTCCCTAAATCTTTTTTCATTAAAAAACTTTATCATTGCGGACATAGTGCGGTCAAATCAAACAAGGATTTGATAAACGTTGATAAATAATATTCATTTTAATAATGAATGTTGATTTGTAATCAATAGGTCCGCGGTTCGAGTCCGTGCGGGGGCACCATCATGAATTTATTAAAACCTTCCTGAAATATCTATTTTTACACCGTAGTCAGGTATATCACTTAAAAAATTATAATTAGAACTCATTGTTAAATCAAATCTATCTAACTTATTGGTTAATGACAGGTTAGTATTTTCAAAATCATTCACATCAAATGCAAATTCCATTTTATCAGTTGGAACATAGCCAACAGATAGATAAATATCATTACTATGGCCTTTTCCATTAAATTTAAATCTTTCAAAATTTCCAACTAATGACCAACCTGATATTAAGCTTACATCAAAACCATAACCAATTTTAAAATTATGTTTTGATTTATTATCTACCTTATAGTTATAAATTGTACTTTGATCATTTAGATAATAAAATTCTGCATCAGATGATTGACTTAAATCAGCAATATAATCTAGTCTACCATGATGATTAATAATTTTGTCTTCCATTTTATCAGATGTATCTATAAGTAAACCAATTGTAGTTAATGCTGATTTAATATTTTGCGCTTCATAACCTAGTGCATCTTCCAAAGTATTTCCTAGCAGTGTTTTTTCATTAAAAGATTTTAGTTTTGTGTATCCTAAATCTAATTTGATACTAGGATTGAAGTTTATTTTTTCATCAGTCAATCTTTTTCCAAAATTAAATGAACTAAAGATCTGATATCCATTTCGATTACCTTTTAGGGTGTTGCTATATTCAGTAACCCTTGTTTGATTAATGTCTAATACACTAAGTCCAATTAATGTATCAGTAAAAATGTGATTATCGTTAAGTTTGGTGTTGTATAATGTTAAACTATAATTGTCTGTCTTTAATTTCGTTCCTCTATTTCCAATGCCAATATCATCAACTCCATACTGAAAAACGAATCCATACATTGTATCTCTGTCTTCTTTTTTTATTTTATCTGCACCGATTGAGATACCTCTGCTGTTAAACGTTTTTGATGATGAGTTTCCTAATTTAGTTTTACCTAAACTAACCCTACCTTCGCTCCATTTAAACCAATCATCACTATCATAACTTATATCAATTTTTTTTTTTGAGCTTTTTAGATTACCAAATAATTTTGATAATTTTTCATTTGTAAAATCAACTTCTGCATTAAAATTTGATAAATTGTCTTTATTTTTATGTCTTCTCAACCATTCCATTCGATGAAAGATAGGAAGAGTAATATGTTGAATTACAAGTTTTGATAATTCAACATTAGCTTCAATAATTGCTTTAACATCTCCATCATCAGAAGGATCGCTACAAGTTATTACCGAACAAGAAGGACTATATTCTAAAATTGTACTTGTCGTACTTGCATCATCGACAACATATAATCTTGTAAAACCTGCTACAAATATGAAACCTCTCATTTGTGAAAATCCACTATTTAAATCAAATGTAGTAAAAGAAGATGATATAGATGTGACATCCCATGCTGTACTTAATGTAAATTTGTGTATGTTGTCATTATCGTTACCCCCAATATATAATATACTTCCATTTGGATCGAATTGAGCATTTCTAAGATTTGGTTCAGCGCCACCTAAATCATCTGATAAGCCTGCGTCAGAAACTCCAGAAGATAGATCCCAAGGATTTGTAAGTGTAAATTGTTTTATTTTACCAGTAGTTGAAGGATCATCTTTTCCACCCACAAACATACGTGTGCCATCAGGTTTAAATGCTAAAGTTCTTAAATGTTTTACATCAGTTCTACCTTCATTATGTCTTGCTTCAAATTCTGCTGAAGATGAGTCCCAAGGAGTAGTTAATTTATACTGATATACTGATGCAACTGCATCTCCTGCAGTTACGAACATTTTTGTTCCATCTGGTTTAAATTCAATTGCATGGGGATATTTTAATACTGAGGAAACATCACTACCTAATAAATCTGTTTGTGAAGTTTTTGTTGCTGTGCTTATATCAAAAGGTTTACTTAAAGAATATTGAGTTACTTGACCTTTTTGGCCCTCAGCACCAGATGCAGCTTTACGGTTAGTTATATACATTATAGTACCATCTGGTTTAAAATTTACTCCTCTTGCTTGCTCAGTATCTGACGAAATATTTTTTGATTGTTTAAATTCGATAAATGCAAAAGAATTATTGCTAATTAACAACAAAACTAGACCCACGATCATTATAATTCTTTTCATTCAATTCTATTATCACTGTGCCAGGATTGTGACCATACTAAAAATATTTTAGGATTATTGTTGCTAACAAATGTTTATTTAAACTTTAACAATTGATTTGTAATCAATAGGTCCGCGGTTCGAGTCCGTTCGGGGCACCATAAAAAAGTTTTGGTGGGACTGGTAGGTTACGCTCCTACTACCCCCTCGATGTCAACGAGGTACTCTACTATTGAGCTACAGTCCCTTAATCATTATTTACTAAAAGTTTCTTTTCTAGTTTGTTCAATTTTAATTTTTTTGTTTAAACTATTATTTTTATCATATAACAAGTTAAAATATATTTTTTTATTAATTTTTACTTTTATATTTTTAGCATTTCGAACTTCAATATTATCAGCTACTGCACTTATTGGTCTTTTTTTGACATTTAGATTCAAAATACTTATTTGAGATTTTTCAGAAGTAATTTTCCCCTTCCATCTTCTTGGTCTAAATGGACTAATGGGTGTTATTGCAATTTTTTTTGAATTCAAATTAAGTATTGGTCCATGTACTGAAAGATTATAAGCTGTACTCCCTGCTGGAGTAGAAACTAAAACGCCGTCCGAAACTAATTTTTTGATAAGAGTATTTTTTCCATTTAATATTTTAACGGAAGCGGCTTGTTTACTTTGTCTTAAAACAGAGACTTCATTGATAGCTATAGATTTTTTTAACTGATTATTTTTATTTATAACCTTCATTTCTAATGGATTTATTCTTACAAGTTTTGAAGATACAAGATTTTTTTTAAGTTTATAAATATTAAATTTGTTCATCAAAAAAACCATAGTTACCTGAGTTTAAACCATAAAAACATTTTTTGTGTTTATAAAGTTTTTTTAAGGTATGAAGCATAAATCCATCTCCACCAACTACAATTATTATTGTAGATTTTTTTAGTGAGACAGTTTTAATTTTTTTCAGAATTTGATTTTTAATTCGATAAGAGTTTAAATTATTATCAAAAATTAAATGATACTTTTTTTCCATTTTTAATGGTGCCCTCGGCCAGACTCGAACTGGCACTCCCAAAAGGGCAAGGATTTTAAGTCCTTTGTGTCTACCAATTTCACCACGAGGGCATGAGTTATTTTCATGAGTATTTATGCCAATATTTATAATTGAACAAGATGAATAAGTAAATTTTTTTTATTTTATCTCTCTATGTCCGAGAATGGTCCAAGAGTTATCCTATAAAATCCTATAACAATATACAGAACACCTGGCAACTGAACGTCCCTTCCTACTCTAAAATAAGTTTTATAATCAATTTTTATTTAAAAATACAACCTGATGACTCATCGTCTACTCTTCATTAGAATAAAATTTTATTCATACAATTATTTCACCCTTTTTTAACAACAGATTTTTTTTGAATTAAATATTCTTTTTTGATTGTCTTAAGTAAATCTTTATCTTTTGAATTATAAAGAGGAAGTCTAAAAAATTGTCGTTCATCTAAATTTTTTATATCATCAAATACTATTTCTTGACCAGGTTCAAAGTGTAGATATTTTCTGTTCTTTAAAAAAATTGAATTATCATTATTATTTTCAAATAACTTTGCTTTATACAATTTTAATAAACTATTAATATCATTTACTACATAAGTATTAGGATCTAATATTTTGTTATTATTATTATTTAATTTTGACCAATCGTAATCAATTTTTTTTGAGTTTTTTCTTGTTTTTTCTGATGTTGTTTTTTCTGATGTTGAAATTATTCCAGGCAAAAAAGCTGCGACTTTAGCCATGCTTATCTCTGCATCATTATAATCTTTAGATCTACAGGGAAATGAAAAATTAAAATTTTTAAAAGATAGTCCAGTTTGCTTCACTCTTGAGTTTAATTCAATATTTCTACGTGTGCCGTCAGTGTTTATCTCTACTACCTTGCCAGCAGAATTTATGTTTAAGTTTAAATAATTATTGTATTTATATTTGGTCATTTTTCCGTTTTTCATCTTCACTTCAAAATTATTAGAATATTTTATACCCCCAGAAACTTTTTCAAATTTTATAAAACTCGTATTAATACCTGATAATAAATTTAATTGATCTTCGGAAGAAATATCATATATCAAATTTTCATCAAAATTTATTTTAAATTTAATTACTTTTCCAGCAAATCTATTTTGATCCTCTTTAGCAACATTTGCTTTTTTCAAATCAAGCTTGCTTACAATACAATATAAGTCTACCTCATCAGAATATGATGCATTTAGAAATAAGAGATAGATAAATAAAAAGTTAAAAAATTTTTTCATAAATTAATTATAACACATTTTTATCTCTCTATGTCCGAGAATGATCCAAGAGTTATCCTATAAAATCCTATTGAGAATTGCAATAAGTGTAAACTGTCCCCTCTTCTAAAATATCTAAAAGCTTGTCATTATTTAATTTTCTTGAGTATGAAGATTTATTAGGACTTACTTTATTTGATTTTAAAAAAAGTTCTGCTGCAGATGATTTTATTCCAAAATTTATTCCTTCAGTTTGATCTTTTGCCAAACCAGAAACAGCAATTGCAATTAAGTCCCCATTCTCATTAATTATAGGTCCACCGCTATTACCTGGATTTATAGGAGCATCAATTTGAATTTCGTTGGAGTTATCATCAAAACCTTTTAAAGAACTAACTATTCCAGATGAAATTTTTAAATCATCACTTAAACCTTTTCCCAAAGGATATCCTGCAACATAGATTTTGTTAAGTTTTTTAGCACCTTCTTTAGAAAAATTAATGAATGATTTAGGTTTAAGATTTACCTTCAATAAGGCTAAATCAAGATTTTTATCTGTTGCTATTAATTTTGTCTCATATTCTTTATTTCTGTAAGTAATTTTTGAAATTGAACAACCTTCAACAACATGATTGTTTGTTAACAAATGTCCTCTATTAGATACAAAAAATGCAGTGCCGCTTGAAGACTCAACATTTGTTATTGCTGTATCAATTGGAATTTCATCACAGATAATTTGATCTTTCCTAGTTAAGTAATTTTTTTCATTAAAAGTAACAGTAGTTTTATGATCTAATTCACCTGTAATCATATTTAAAATTAATACCTGTTTTATAATATCACCTTGGACACCTCTTTCGTTAGACTCCGCTTTTAAAAATTCAGTATCCCAACTTATTATTTGAAATGAGGATTGTGTAACTTTTCCTTCTCTATTTCTTGTCTCAATTATAGAATTTAGATTTGTATTTATAGAAAATTTATGAAACTTTATTTCAAGTGTTTTATTGTAATCAGTTAAATCATTAAAGCTACTCTCATAAAATTCATCTATGGTCATCTGCTCATAATTTTTTATCCAGCATTTTTTAAATTCTATAATTTCTGCATAGGCTTTCACACCTGAAAAAAAAACCAGAACCACGATCCAAAAAAATTTTTTCACAAGTTTAATATAACATAAATTTATCTCCCTAGATCCGAGAATGGTCCGAGAATCTGAAAATTAATTAGTAAGATTTTCCAATAAAAATAATCTATCAATTTTTAAAGTTATGGAATT
>CACOFY010000009.1 GCA_902626575.1 uncultured Pelagibacteraceae bacterium
CTATTTAGATAAAACTTGACAAAAAATTCAATTGAAATCCCCCACTTCAATAAAAAAGTATTATTTGCATTATTTCTAATTATATCTTTATTTTTTCTCGTCGTTTGTGAGCCAAAATGATAAACACGAGATTTGTTAACACCTTTAAAAATTCTTACACCATTTTTCCACATTTTCATATTTAGATCAGGATCAGATCCAAATCCTGGGTTAAATTCTTCACTAAAACCACCAATTTGAGACCACATTTCTCGTGTCATGATATGAGGTGCCCAGTGTGATCCCTGCAGATCATGAAATTCTAAATTTTTGTAGTTTTTAATTAATTTTTCCTCATTGAAGCTTTCAATATCTTTACCGCAATCAAATGAAATATGGTTTGTTATTGATCCCATGAGTGGTTTTGAAGGTGAAATTTGAGTTGATGAAAAATAAAATTTTTGATGTTTTGTTAAATTTATCTCATTAATTAAATAGGTATCCCAATCAGGGCAAAAATACATATCATCATGTGCATAAACTATTAAATCATATTTGGATTTATTGGCTGCTATATTTACACCACTACATAAACCAATGTTAGTTTTAGTTTTAGTGTATTTTATGTTTGAATTTATTAAAAAATTTTCGGTATCTATATCTTCTCCATTTATATGTACAATAATTTCATGATTAAATTTTGAATTCTTTTTAATAGAATTAATCGATGTTTTAAGATATTTATGATTTTCAAATGTGGGTATTATTATTGAAAACTGCATTTCTAAATTATAACTACTTAATACAAAATAATGAATATTGATACAATAAATTATGATACAGCCTTAATTGGATGTGGTTATTGGGGAACAAATATAGCTAAAGTTCTCTCAAAAATAAAAAAAAATAAAATCATAATTTATGATGAAAAGTATTCAAATTCGGTAATTTTAAAAAAAAGGTACCATAATAAATTCATTATTGTTAAGAAATTAAAAACAATTTTTAATGATAAAAAAATACATAATGTTATTTTGGCAACTCCTCCCAATAAAAATTATAATCTCTTAAAATTATGTATTAAAAGTAATAAAAATATATTTATTGAAAAACCAGGCTTAAAAAGTTACTCAGATTTAAAAAAAATTAAAAAACTAAATCATAAAAAAATTTTAATGTTTGGGTACATCTACCTATTTAATAACAATATTAAATTTATTAAAAAATATATTTCTTCAAAGAAAAATGAAAAAATTTTATATATGAAATTTCAAAGACAAAATTTAGGTCCAATACGAAGTGATGTAAATGCTGCTTATGATCTCTCTTCACATGATTTAAGTATTTTTTTATATATTTTCAATAAATTACCAAAATTAGTTAAAAATTCTAGTTATTCAATATTGAAAAGAAAGATTGCAGATATATCTAATTTGAGTTTTAAATTCAAAAATTTTTTTATTGATATTAATAATAGTTGGTTAAATCCAGATAAAGTAAGACGTTTAACAATAATAACTAATAAAAAAATGTTATTATTCAATGAAATGGAGACTAGCAATAAAATTAAAATATATAATAAATACGCACAATATCCCAACATTTCTTATTTTGATAATAAATTTTTTAATAGAAAAGCTAAAATTTATCTTGGAAAAAATTTCTCTCCGAAAGTTGAACAAAACGACAGTTTATATGACGAAATTAATTATTTTTTTAATTGTATTGAAAAAAATAAAAAACCGATAACCGATATATCTTTTGCATTAAAAATTCTTAAAACTTTAAAAAAAATTGTTTAGAAAGTTTTTTCTATTATTTTTTTTGTAATGATTTTATTATTGAATAATTTAAAATATTTTTCCTTACCCCGTTTACCATACTCGTTAATTTTTTTTGGATATTTTAGCAAATATTCAATTTTATTACCCAGGTCTTTTACATTTTTATAAAATCCGACCTCATTATCATCAAAAAAATCATTAAATTTTGTATTAATATCAATAAAAGTAAATATTCCATTGCCTACTAGCGCTGCAATTCTGTTGCTTGAAGTATATTTTAAAGGCTTTCCCCTACTAAGGTTTAAAGACATTTTACATTTAGCTAATTCTTTGTAAAAATTATAATTCCATTTTGGTAATTCATTAGAAATACCTAAAATATTATATTTTAAATTTGGAAATAGTTGCATCAAATTACCAATAAAATTTTCACGTTCATCACTTTTTCCCTTTTTAAGTTTTCCAAAATTAACGCCATGACTAAGTGCAAAAAATAAATCTTTATATCGATTTTTATAATCATAAATTGTAAGATTTTCGATATTTGGATCTACAGGGATTGGTAAATAGTTTAACTTTTTTTTTTGTATTTTTGTTCTGATTTCATCTGGATGTGTAGTGAGATAATATTGATCAATTAAATGATGGTTATTTTCAATTAAATTTAAATTATTTTTCCAATTTGGCCCCTCACCTTTTTGACCAAGTGCATCTTCATACCATAAAATTATTTTTGAATTATACTTTGATTTAATGTTGGATAATGTTTTATTTTCTAAAATATTATTATGTCCAAGAACTATTAAATTTGGTCGATAATTTTCAGTTATATTTGTTATTTTATCGTTAATGTAGCTATTATTTTTTGTAACTAGATTCTTAGTTAAATAGTTTCTATAGCTAAAATTAATTACATCGTGATCATTTCTTATAAAACCTTTACTGATTTTATTTGCTATGGATATGTTAAATAACCTGTGATCACTTCTCTCATCAAATGTTGATATATGTAAAATTTTCAATTTTGAGCCTTTATTGAAATTAAATTTTGAATTTAAATAAAAGTTTTTTAAACTATCAATTTTACTAACATGATCTGAAAGTTTATGTTTTACATTTTTCCAATTAATTTTTTGGATTTTTTTTCTATAATCGACGTTTATAATAAGTTTCTTTATGATTTTGTATAACTCATGCTCATTTATTTTATTGATAAATAATGAATTTTCAAAAGTTTCTGGAAGACCACCTTTTTTAGATGTTATTGTTGCACAGCCAAAAGCAGCGGATTCCATGGCAGTTCTTCCAAACGGTTCTTGCCATCTTGATGGAACTACAGAAATTGATGCTTTTTTATAATAATTTAAAATTTTATTATGATTTACCCAATCTAAAATTTTTAAACGATCATGCTTAAAATTAAATTTTTCTCTTGGTTCATTACCAATAGCCATAGCCTTCCAATTTTTAAATTTATCTAAAATCCTAATAACTGACTTTCCATAAATATCGAAACCTTTGGAAGAATTAAGTTTTCCTGTAAAAATAATTACTTTTTCTTTTTTAGGAAATTTCTTGATAGGATTTATGGCTGGATATAAAATTTCACAATTATTTCGATGATTATAAGGTAAATTTTCAAAAAATTTATTCTTAACCCATCCACTTACAAAATAAATTTGATCTGTATTTTCTGCAATAAAAGTTCTTTCTTTTATAGATGATGATGAACGTAAATCTTGAGGATTATTATGGTATACAAATATGAGTTTAGCTTTAACTTTTTTTTTGATTAGATAAAGTAGTGATTCAGGTCTATTATGTATCTCAATAATTTTAAAATGATATTTAAGATATTCTTTATATAATTTGTTTGTATAGGATATATTCTTTTTAACAAAAGAGCTTCCTATCTTAAGATTTTTAAAATTATTTAGTAATGGTTTGGAGTTATCCTCAAGATTACCATAAACAATTGATCTTTTTTTTAATTTACTTCTATTTAAATAATCTTTTACCCATATAGATGCAGCACCAGCATTATTTTCAGTGAAGTTTTCTTTATAAGGAAGTAATATTGCAATATCTTTCATATTTCTTTTTTAATCTTTTTAAATCTTTGTGTCTCTTTTATCAAATTATTCTCATCTATTTTAAGTTTTTTAATTATAAAATTATTTTTTCTTATCAATTTTACTGGTTTGCCGTAATAAATATAACCAGGGCTTATTATTTTTTTTTTGGTTATAATGGTTCCCATACCAATCATTGTATAAGATCCAATAACCTGATTTTGGTGAACAATTGTTTTTATACCTAAATTTGAATATTTCATTAGATGAACATTTCCCCCAAGAATAACACCACTACTTAAGGTTACATTATCCTCTATGTAGCAGTCATGATCAATTGTTGATGAATTCATTATATAATTATTATTGCCTATAAATGTTAATTTTTTTAAAGTTGTCGGTAAATGAATATTTACATATTCATTAAAAATATTTTTATTACCTATTTGAATCTTTCCAGAATTTTTTTTATTTTTCCATTGTGCTTTATTACCTATAACTACATATGGGCCAATTATATTACCTTTTCCAATTATAAGTTCGTTCCAATTTATAATAGCTGTCGAATGTATTAAATTACCTTTTATTTTTTTAAATTTTAACATTACTAAAATATTTTTTTTTTATATTACTTCTTAATAAATAGTTTTTTTTTAATTTATATTCTTCCTGCATTGCTCTAACTTTTGACTTATATTTTTTTTTAAATATAATTTTCCATTTTCTACCTCTTGTAAATTTAGCTCCTTTTCCAGTATTGTGGTCATTCAACCTTTTAGATAGGTTAGAGGTATATCCTACATAAGAAATTGTTTTATTTTTGACTTTTGTAGCAATTATATAAACAAAATAATGCATTATGGCGGTCCCTAGGGGAATCGAACCCCTCTTTCATGGATGAAAACCATGTGTCCTAACCGATAGACGAAGGGACCAAATTCCGATCTTTTATTGTATAAAGATATCTTAATCAAGTTTTTATAGTGTCCTCTTGTACTAATATTTTATTTAAATTTGAGCTTTTATGAGTAATTAAAGTTTCGGTAATATATTTATTTCCTTTTATTTTTACTCCATTTACAAGATCACCCGATGTTATACCAGTTGCACAAAATATCGAGTCTCCTTTAATAATATCTTTTATCTCATATTTTTTACTAATATCTGTAATACCCATAGTTTTAGCTCTGTTGATGCTTTCTTCAGTATCAAATAAAAACTTACCCTGAAAATAACATCCAAGTGAGTCTAAGGCTGTAGCGGCCAAAACACCTTCGGGACCACCGCCAATACCCAAAAATATATCAACTTTGTATTTTTTATTAGACACAAGTAATGCACCTGAGACATCACCATCACTTATAAGTTTTATTTTAACTTTTAATTCTTTTAATTTATCAATTATTTTTTTATGTCTTGGCCTATCTAAAATACATGCTGTCAATTGTTTTATGTCTTTATTTAAGAATTCAGCTAAATTTTTAATGTTTTTTTCCGTATCAAAGTCGATATCTACAATTCCTTTTTGGTTTGTATTTATGGCAATTTTATCCATATATGTTTCAGGTGCATGAAACAAGTTATTAACTTTTGAAACAGAAATTACAGATAATGCACCAGGTAAATTATTAGCAGCAAAATTTGTGCCTTCAAGTGGATCAACAGCTATATCTAAGTCTGGACCTTTACCATTTCCTAATTTTTCACCTATATATAACATTGGTGCTTCATCTAATTCACCCTCACCAATCACTATTGTACCTCTCATGTTAATTTTATTAAGTTCGCTTCTCATATTATCTACAGCTGCCTTATCTGCTGCTTTTTTATCTTTTTTACCCAAATAAGGAATTGTTGAAATTGCTGCTCTTGAGGTAATTTTTGCAAATAGATTTATATATTTTTCGTCTAAACTCATTGAGCTTGTGTTTCAATTTTATTTTGAGCTTTTAATTTAGCCTCAAACTCGCTTAGTCTTTTCCAAACAGAAATTAATTCTACTATAATTGGCCAACTTCTAACTAAATATTGTAATGATGTTTCAACACGTCCAAAGGCTCTTATAATTTGTTGAACAAATCCTAATGTAATAGCTCCGGTTACAATTGTTGGCGCTAAAGCCAAATATGGAACAATAACCATGCCCTGAAGATAGCTCCACTTTACGGCGTTAAAATATAAATAATGAAAATACATTTTATAATGTATTTTTCTAACACCACCATACAGATCTGTTATTTTTTGCGGTTTAGCATTCTCTTTAAAGTCTTCGCCTAAAACTAATTCTTTTCTATATGCAGCCTCCTCTTTTTGAATATCGTATTCAATTCCAGGAAGTTTGATACCAACAGATGCTAAAAGCACTGTACCTCCTAGCGCTGATATAATAGCAACCCATACTAAAGCATGCTCAACCTCACCAATCCAAGGGAGCACAGTTATACTTTTTGAAAGCTCCCACAATATTGGAGTAAAAGCTATCAAGGTCATTAAGCTACGCAACAATTCAGCACCTAAACCCTCCATTATTCTTGCAAATTTTAAAGTATCTTCTTGAACTCGTTGGGAAGCTCCCTCTATTGATGATGCTTTATCCCAAGCATCATGATAAAAATCTGCCATTGCAGTTCTCCATCTAAAAGTCCAATGGCTAGTAAAATAATCACTGAAAATTACAACCAAAATATAAACAGCAGCAATTTTTGCGAATGTAAATAAATAAGCGATAAACTCTTTTTCAGAAACAGCGCCTGGTTCAGCTAGAGCCTTTTGTAAAGTATCATAAAATTCACCAAACCACTCATTAATTCTAACATCTAATGAAACCTGATACCAAGTGGCAAATAAAATGAGAAGTGTTCCTCCTATACTCCAAGTAAACCACCTTTTATCTGTAAAAAACTTGAACATTATTTAATAAAATTATCAGAGTAAGATTTTTTGTTAACTTTTTTTATTTTTGGTTCAATTACTTCATAATCTAATTTATTTTTCTTCGCATATTTAATGGCATTTTCTTTATTGGTAAATTCTAACCTAACTTCAGAAAGTGTATGGGTTGAGCTTTCCCACCCCATTAATGGATTTACTCCACTTTTTTTTGACACAAATTCCAATACCCAACTTTTGCTTTTTCCTAACCCAGATTGCATGGATGTTTTAGCAGGTTTATAAATTTTTACTTTATTCATAATTAAATGGTCGGGGCGGCAGGATTTGAACCTGCGACCCTCTGGTCCCAAACCAGATGCGCTACCAGACTGCGCTACGCCCCGAGATGAATACTAATATAGTAGATAATGTGAATTTCAAAGGATAAATAATAGCAAATTTGAAGAATTTTAAATAAAATCTGCTATATAAATAAGCATGATAATTGCCTGTCCAAAATGTAAAAAAAAATTTGATATCGAGGATAGCTTAATACCTGAAAAAGGAAGATTATTACAATGTAGTTCTTGTGATAATAAGTGGTTTTTTAAAAAAACAATTGAAGTAAAGAAAAAAATTGAAAGAATATCTACAAAAACAAAAACTAACAAAATACCCAAAGAAACTGAAGATATTATAATTGAAGCAGAGGAAAATAATACAAAAGTAGAAAATTTAAAAAAAAATAACTTACCAATTTTGAATTTACTTTTAATTACAATAATTAGTTTTGCTGCATTAATAATATTTTTAGATACATTTAAAATTCAAATAAATAATTTTGTTCCTGGTTTTGAATTTTTACTTGAAAATTTTTATGAAACTCTTAAAGATTTCTATTTATTTACAATAGATTTAATAAAGTAATGATAAATTATATTTCAAAACCGTTCAGATGGTTCTTTAAACTAGAGGCAGCTAGCGGGTTAGTTCTATTATTCAGCGCAATATTTGCTTTAATTATTAGTAATTCTACATATGCTGATTTGTACTTTTCAACTTTAGAAAAATATTTATTTATCGGATTTAATGAAATTGGTTTGAAGTTAAGTATATTGCATTGGATTAATGATGCTTTAATGGCCATCTTTTTCTTTTTTGTTACACTTGAAATTAAAAGAGAATTTTTACAAGGTGAGCTCTCTAATTTCAAACAAGCATTGTTACCAATAATTGCTGCAATTGGAGGAATGGTTGTACCTGCCCTATTTTACGTTATCATAAATTTTGGAGATCCAGAGACTTTGAATGGTTGGGCAATTCCATCTGCAACTGATATAGCTTTTTCTTTAGGAGTTTTATCATTACTTGGAAAAAGAGTGCCTATATCCCTTAAAGTTTTTTTAACTGCTCTTGCTATTATTGACGACTTAGGTGCTATTTTAATAATTGCTATATTTTATTCTGGTGATCTAAATATCCTTTATCTATCATTAATGTCTATTGCTTTTATTTTATTGTTATTAATAAATAAATTTAACATTAAGAAATTTTTACCATATCTAATAGTTGGTTTAGCACTATGGGACTTTACTCACAATTCTGGAATTCATGCAACAATAGCGGGTGTACTTTTAGCAATGACAATTCCACATAGAAAAAAAGAAAAAGATTTTTCTTTACTTTTAAAAATTGAACACGCAATAAGTCCCTATGTTGCTTTTGGTATAATGCCCTTATTTGCATTTGCTAATGCAGGTGTCTCGTTAGAAGGCTTATCTTTATCATCTTTAATGGATAAGGTACCTTTGGGAATTGTTTTGGGTTTATTTGTCGGTAAACAATTAGGAGTATTTGTTTTTTCATATGTTTCAATAAAATTAAAAATTGCTCAAATGCCAAACGATTCAAACTGGTTTAATTTTTATGGTGTTGGTATTTTAACAGGAATAGGTTTCACCATGAGTTTATTCGTTGGTAATTTAGCTTTTGTTGAAAATATGCAATACATGGATGGTGTTAAAATTGGAGTTTTAACTGGGTCACTATTATCCACTTTAGCTGGATACTTTCTGATATTACTTACACCAAATAAATAATATAATTGTATGAAATTAAAAATTTTTACTATTTTAATTATATTTATGTTTTTCAGTAAGAAAGGTTTCTCAGAAAACTACGATAAAGTTTTATATGATTTTAAAATCGAAAGCATTACTGGAGAAGTAATTGATTTAAATGAATTTCAAAATAAAGTCGTACTTATAACAAATACAGCAAGTTATTGTGGTTTTACTAAACAGTATTCTGATTTACAAAAATTGTGGCAAAAATATAAAGAAGAAGGTCTTATTGTTTTAGGCGTACCCTCAAATAGCTTTAATCAAGAGAAAAGTAATGAAAAAGATGTTAAAGATTTTTGTGAGGTAAACTTTAATATTAATTTTCCTATGACGAAAATAACTGAAGTTAAGGGTGAAGACGCACACGAAATCTTTAAATGGGCAAAAAAAAATTATGGAAAATCTGCTGTACCAAAATGGAATTTTCATAAAATTTTAATAAATAAAAAAGGAAAAGTAGAGGATACGTTTGCATCCTTTACCAACCCTATGTCAAATAAGGTTACTTCAAAAATAGAGAGTTTATTATAAATTTAAACTCATCCCATCATATGCTGGTGTAATATTTTTATTAAGTTTCTTTTTAAGTTGTTTATAATCTAAATCTGAATGCAAATTTGTTAAAACTGCTTTTTTTGGTGAGAATTTTTTAATAAACTCCAAAGATTGATCAAGGTTTAAATGAGATGGATGGTTTCGATACCACAAACAATCAATAATTAAATATTTTAGATTTTTGAAATATTTATAATCTTTTTTATAAATTTTACTAACATCACTTATATATGCTAATTTTTTATTAATTATATAACATATACTATTAACATTTCCATGTTCTACTTTAATGGATCTTATACTTATTTTTTCACAAGAATAATTAATTTTAAATACCTTTTTAATTCTATTTAATTTTAAAATTGATGGATATTCTTTAGAATTGGATTTAAAACAATAAGAAAAATTTTTAAGAAGATATTTTCTTGTAGCATCATCAGCATAAACATTAATTGGTTTTTTGTTCTTTATAAAAAATACACGCAGATCATTTATACCGTGTGTTTGGTCGGCATGCATATGTGAATAGAATACCTTATCAATAGATTTAATTTTATTATTAATTAACTGCGTCCTAAGATCAGGAGAAGAGTCAAATAAAATATTCGAGTTTTTGCTAACAACTATAGCAGAGCATCTTGTTCTATGATTTTTCTTATTTTTAGGATCACAATTTCCATAAAAGCCATCAGCACGTGGTACGCCCATTGAACTACCACAACCTAAAATAATAAATTTCATTTTTAATTAAAAAATAAATTATTAAAATTCTCGGTTGTTACTTTTATTAAATCAGAAGTTTTCATATTCTTTAATTGAGCTAGTTTTTCAGCAGTAAATTTAATAAAAGATGGCTCATTTTTTTTACCTCTATTAGGAACGGGTGATAAAAAAGGACTATCCGTCTCTATTAATAATTTTTCATTCGGAATTTTACTGAAAGTTTCTTGTAAATCTAATGAGTTTTTAAATGTAATTATTCCACTGGCGGAGAAATAGGCATCTAATGGCATTAATTGTGACGCAAATGACGATGATCCTGTAAAACAATGCATTAGAATTTTAAGATCTTTATTATAGTTCTTTTTCAAAATTTCATAAGTTTCATTTTCTGCACTTCTAGAGTGCACAATAATAGGAATTTTTAGAGAGGAAGCAGCCTCAATATGATTTTGAAAACTCTCAATTTGTATATCTTTATCACTGTTATTATAATAAAAGTCTAATCCAGTTTCACCTACTCCTATAATTTTATTATTAGATTTTACATTATTAATTATATCTTCTTTTTTAATAAAATTATTTTTTGTTTCGTGTGGATGAATACCAAATGTTCCGAATATAATTTCATCTCTTTTAACAATGTCTAAAATGTTAGAATAACCTTTGATATTAGTACAAATGGTTAAAATTTTTTCAATTCCGACGTTCTTAGATCTACTCAAGACTTTGTCTAAATTTGAAAAAAGAGGTTCATGATCTAGGTGACAGTGTGAATCAATCATTTTTATTAATTTTTTTAAATAATATATCTAATTTTGAAATTTTCATCTTTTCTTTTAAGAATTTGTTATCTGTAATCGACGAAAAATTAATCTGTTTTTCATTAATAGAGAAAATATTTAAAACTTTTAAAGTTGTTTGGGGCATTACAGGGTATAATAAAATAGAAATTTTTCTAATTAATTCTAACGAAACATAAACAATAGTATTCAATCTTTTTGTATCAGATTTTTGAGTCCATGGCGCTTGATCATTAAAATACTTATTGGCATTAAATAATTGTCCTACAACAAAATCTATATAGTAGTTAATATTTTGATTATCAATTTTATCAACAATATTATCAATATTAGAACTAAAGTTATTTAATATATTTAAGTCATCATTATTAAATTTGTCGGTACTAGGTATTTCTAAGCCAATATTTTTTTCACAAAAAGCAATTACTCTTTGACACAAATTTCCGTAGTTATTTGCTAAATCAGTATTAATACAATTTTCTAATTTTTCTTTTGATATACTGCCATCATTTCCAAAAGAAACCTCTTTTAATAAATAGTATCTTAGAGCATCAAGTCCATAAACTTTAATTATTTCAATAGGGTCAAGTATATTACCTTTTGATTTTGACATTTTTTCTTCCCCAGACAATATCCACCCATGACCATAAATTCTTAATGGAGGTTTAATTCTTGCAGCTAATAGAAATGCTGGCCAGTAAACTGCGTGAAATCGTAATATATCTTTTCCTATTAGATGAATGTTAGCTGGCCAAAAATTTTTAAATAAATTATTTTTTTCATCAGGATAATTTAATGCACTTAAGTAATTGGTTAGAGCATCTAACCAAACATATATAACATGATTTTTATTTGATGGAACCTTAATACCCCATGAAAATGATTTTCGACTAATAGATAAATCTTTTAATCCGCTTTTAACAAAACTTATAACCTCATTTTTTCTTGTTTCTGGTAATATAAATTTTGGATTATCTGAATAAAACTTCAATAACTTATCTTGCCATTTTGATAGTTTAAAAAAAAAGGACTCCTCCTCTACCCACTCAACAGGTGAACCAGAACTTTTACATATTTTTTTACCATCGACTGTTTCGATTTCATCATCGTTATAAAAAGCTTCATCTGATACAGAATACCAACCAGCATATTTTGAAAGATATATTTCACCTTTTTTTTCAAGAATGTTCCATAGGTTTTCAACAGATACGAAATGTCTTTTTTCGGTTGTTCTTATAAAATCATCATTAGATAAGTTTAATATGGATGATAAATCTTTGAAGGTTTTACTAATTTCATCACAAAATTTTAGAGGATCTTTATTTGCTTTTTCGGCAGCTCTTTGTATCTTTTGACCATGTTCATCAGTACCTGTTAAAAAAAAAACGTTATATCCTTGAATTCTTTTAATTCTTGCAAAAAAATCAGCAACAATACTTGAGTACGCATGTCCCATATGAGGTTTTGCTGACGGATAATATATCGGAGTCGTGATATAAAAATTTTTACTCATTTATTAATGTATTTTTAAATTCAAAAAATAAACTTTCGATATCAAGATTATATTTAATCGTGTTATTCATTTTTAAAATAAAATATTTATATAAATCATAAATTTTATTATCCTTTGATAAATAAAAAGTTTCAAATAGCAAAAACTGGATAAGTCTATAAATAAAAATATTTAATTCGGAATCCTTTTTATATAGTTTTTTTGATATAATATAATTAAGTAGTTCTTTAATTGTATAACTTTTTATATTAATTTCATATTTTTTTGCAAAATTATTTAAAAATACCAAATCTCCAATTGAGTTATACATTTTTAGATAATTATTATTTATATTTGAGAAATCCTCTTCACCGATAATTTTCCTTGTTATTTGTATTATTGATTTATTTGTAAAATTTATTTTAAAATTGATTGATCTAGATTTAATGGTTTCTAAAATTCTATATGAGTTATCGTGTATTAAAATAAAATATAAATTTTCTGGTGGTTCTTCTAAAAGTTTTAAAAGTGAATTAGAGGCATTTTTAGTAAGAAGTTCAATATTATCAATCAAAATAAATCTTTTATTTTGATTAAATGAGCTTTTTTGTGAATAATTTATTATATTTCTTATTTGTTCAATTTCTATATTTTTTTTATTAATTTTAAGATTTATCAAATTAAAGTTAGGATGTGTAGAATTATCCATCAGCTTAAAAGACTTATTATTAATATTTATTTGTTTTGACTCAAAAGAATAACTATCGTCTTCATTTTTAGATAAAGCATAGTTTATAAAATGTACTGCAAAAGTGTATTTTCCAATACCATTTGCCCCACTCAACAGAATTTTATTTGGTAATGAATTATTATTTAATAGATTATCAAATTCTAAGAATAAATTTTCATATCCATAAAGTTTATAACTGTTAAGTATACTAGTCATTTAATTTATTAAATTCAAAATTTTATTAATAATTATTTTTTTATTCGTATTTATAGGTAAATTAGAGTCTATGATCATATAGTTTTTTCTTTTTGAAAATATTTTAAAGTATCCTTTTTGAACTTTGCTATAAAATTTACTATTGAATTTGTCATACCTATTTAATCTTTTTCGTTTTTTTAATCTTAATTTTAAGTTTTTTGTATTTACAGTATTTAAAAAACTAAAACTTGCTTTAAAGTCTTTTAGAATATACGAATTTAATAAATTTATAATTTTTAGATTTAAACCCATACCAAAATGCTGATATGCAATTGTTGAGTCTTTAAATCTATCAATTAAAATTATTTTTTTTTTAAAGTTTTTTTTGAGAATATTATTATAATTTTCATTTCTTGCAGACAAATAAAGAAATAGGTCAGTTAAATTATGAAAATTAATATTTTTATTAAGTATAAAATCTCTTATTTTTTCAGAATTTTTTGATCCACCTGGTTCTCTGATTACAATATGCTTTATTTTTTTTCTTTTTAAAAAATTCGATACATTATTTAAATGATAACTTTTTCCTGATCCCTCAATGCCCTCAAAAACAATGACAGGTTTTTTAGACATCGCCCCATATTAAATAATTAATTGATTTTATAATACGTGAAAATAGGTTTACTTTTTTAACATCATTTAATGCATATACTGGATAAGTGTTTATCAATTCATTGTTAAATAATACTTTTAGCTTACCTAACTCTTGGTCTTTTGTAATGGGCGCTTCTATTGGACCGTTATATTCAATAAATGCTTTTAATTTTTTTTTTCTTGCTTTTTTTATAGTCGTGAAAATATTTTCTTTTGTATATACGGCCACTTTGTTTGTTTTACCAAGCCATACGTCTACTTCGGTTAATGCAGTGTCCTTACTAGAAATCTTAATAAGATCAAAATTTGTAATACCCCAAGTCAAAAGTTTAATTGATTGTCTAGACCTATCATTCTTTGTATTAAAACCACTAGCTACAGCAATTAGACGTCTTTCATTTTTTTGAATTGACGAGGCAAGTGAATATTTTTCTACAGCTAAATAACCAGTTTTTATCCCATCAGCTCCTATATTTTTATATAAAAGTGGATTTCTATTACCTTGCGTAATTGGATCTCCCCCAGTTCTATCCCACGTAAATTCTTTTTCTTTAAAATATTCGTAGTAGTCAGGATAATTTTTTATTAAGTAGTTAGACATAATTAAAATATCTTTTACAGTTGAATAATTATAAGGATCATTTATTCCAGACGAATTTGAAAAATTAGTATTTTCCATGCCTATTTCTTTTGCTTTTTCTGTCATTAGAATAGCAAATTGTTCCTCGGTTCCTGCAATACCTTCAGCTAGTGCAATACATGCATCATTACCTGATGCAACAATAATACCTTTGAGCAGATCCTCAACGGATACATCGTCTCCTACCATTATAAACATAGATGAATATCCAGCTGTTGATAGTTTCCATGCTTTTTCAGAGACAGTAAAAGTATCATCTAAACTTAGTTCACCATTTTTCAATAGATCGAACGCAATAATAGATGTCATTATCTTAGTCATAGATGCTGGATAAATTTCTCTATCAGGCTCTTTTTCAAATAAAATTTTGCCACTACTAAAATCTTGAAGTATTGCGGTTCTTGCTTTTATATTAAAGGCGTGTGAATGACTTTTTAATAAAAGAATACAAATAAATATTAAGAAAATTTTATAAAGTTGTTTAATCATATTTTATTAATTCTATATTTTCAAATCCAAGTGTTTCTATACTATTATATGCTTTTTGTAATGCCTTTAAACTTAAATAAGGACCAGTAAAAACTCTAAATTTATTTTCATTAATTTTATTGATGTCTGTTTTCTTTATTTTCAACTCAGATTTGATTCTTTTAACCATTTGCTTAGCTGTATTTAAATAATAAAAATCGGCTATTTTTATTACATACTTAAATTCATTATTTATTTTCTTTTTGATTTTCTTTTCATCAGTCTCATTGAGATCGTTAACACTAATGCTATCTACAGGCGCTTTGTCAGCAACCTTTTTTTCTTCTTCAAATGTTTTAGCTTTTTTGGCTATAAAAGAAGCGTTATCCCTTATTTCTTCAATAAAGATATACGGCTCATTTATATCAATTTCGAGCTCTTTGGAAATTCTAATTGAAACTACAGAATTATTAAAACTTGGATAATTTGCTTTTTTTCCAACTTTTGCAATGATAGTTTTACTATTAAAAGGGTTAGTAATTTTTACAGAGGTCCCTTTTCTGAGATTTCTTTGAAATATAATAAGATCTCTTTCATCCATTTTTTTTGAAATAATCTTATCATTATATAATTTATCATTATAAATTAAAGCAAATCCATTGTTTGAAAACTTTTCAAGAATTGGGTCTACATTTACAGTTTTATAATTATTCGATGTACATGACGTAATTAAAACTATTAACAATATTAAAAAAAAATTATATTTCATTGATAAATTTATTTTTTAAAGTGCATACAGCAAGAGCAAATCTCAAAGATCTATTCCATTTAAGTATTTTCTCATAATTATCAAAAACTATGTATGCAGGATTAAGTTTATTTGGATTTTCAACAATTTCGAAGTCTGGTGTAATTATACCTACTATTTGGTTATCATCATAATTTAAATTAGCATTTAATATATATTTTTTAAAAAACTTAAGTTTTTTTTTATTTTTAATTTTTCTTGCTGAGCTATTTAAATACTTTTCAGGAATATTTTCTTTAAGATTTACTGGAATAAAACATGGTTCCTTTTTTTTCCACCCAATTCTATTGAGATAATTAGCAGCAGATGCAAAAGCATCTTCATTTTTTTTTAACTCAATTAAGTTGTTATTATTAAAATCTATAGCATACCTATCAATAGTTGATGGCATAAATTGGAAAAAACCAAATGCACCTGCCCAAGACCCAAATAAAATTTTATGATCTATTATATCTTTGTCTACTAAATCAAGCACAGTAATAAGTTCATTTGTAAAAAATTCACTTCTTCTTTTATCAAAACTTAATGTTGCTAAAGAAGAAATTATATCCATTTTTCCAACATAGGTCCCGTAGTTAGTTTCAATACCCATAAGTGCCAATAATAATTCTTTTTCAACTCCAAAAGACGCTTCTACTGTATCAATAAGTTTTTGATTATTTTTATAAATTTTCATTCCAGAAATAACTTTTTTTCTATTTGATCTTTTTGAAATATATGTTTTTGTATCCTCATAAAATTCAGGTTGAAAACGGTCATACTCAATCACTTTTGGCAAAAATTTTACATCTTTCATTACTAGATCAAAAGTTTTTTCCGAAATTCCTTTTTTTAACGAATATTTTTTAAAATTCTGAAGCCACTCATTAAAATTTTGTTTTTCAGCGCTTGCATAAGAAATATTTATTAAAATATAAATAATTATTAATTTAATTATTTTCATATAGATCATTCAAATAAATAAATACAGCAATCCAAATCAAAATAAAACTAATTAACTTCTGTGAATTTAATGGCTCATTATATAGATAATAACCTAATAAAAATTGGAGTGTAGGAGTTATATAGAACACCATGCCCGTAGGTCCAAGGCCACAAAGTTCAACTCCCCTAACATAAAGATATAGCGGTATCACAGTCATAGGTCCAGCTAACATAAAGATAAACATCAACTTAGGATCTGATATATCAAAATCGTTTAAATTATTTTGAACTATTAAATAAAATGCTATTAAAATTACTGGTAAAATAAATAAACTCTCCACAAGAAGACCGATGTCAGTATCTACTTTAACCTTTTTTCTTAATAAATTGTAAAAGCTCCAGCTTAGAGCAACAATTAAGCCAACCCATGGTATAGATTGATAATCTGAAAATATTAAAAAAATAATTGAAACTATAACTATAATGACTGAGAGTTTGCCTTTATAACTCAATTCCTCTTTAAAAAAAAAATATCCTAAAAATACACTTATAATTGGCATAATAAAATAACCAAAACTAGCATCTATCACTCTATCTGTGCTAACCGCGTATATCCAAACTGCCCAATTAGTAAAAATTAAAATTCCAGAAAAAAAAAGTAAAGTTAGTTTTTTTTTGTTATTGAATACATCGGTTATTTTTCTAAATTTATAAAGTAAAAGGGAAGTGAGAACTAACATTACAGTAGTCCAAAAACTTCTATGTATGACAACTTCAATGTGTCCCGCAAAGGCTATATATTTAAAATAAATAACACCGATTACTCCCCACCAGATCGATCCAGCAGCCGTGAGTAAAATGCCTTTATTAAAATTATTATTTTTTGACACAATAACAAATGAAATAAACTATTTTGTTCTTGAAATATATATTAATAATCGTAAAACACTTGCATACGGAGAGATGGCTGAGCGGTTGAAAGCACCGGTCTTGAAAACCGGCAAAGGGGCAACTCTTTCCTGGGTTCGAATCCCAGTCTCTCCGCCATCACATTTTAAATTCTTGAAACTTTTTTATTAAATTAAGCATTTCAGGATTATTTATTTTATCTTGAGATTCTTTTTTTTTAATAGACATCAATAATTGATCATCCATATTTACAAATTCATTTAAAACCTCTAAATCATTTTCGTCGAGTTTATCAATTATACTTCTTACAAAACCTTGCATTAATTTATCCATTTCTTTTGTTCCACGATAAGACGCACGGTATAAAATTTTATTTTTAAATAGTTCCCTATTAAATGACATAGTTATATAACTTATACATGGCTAATATTGATTACTTATTATCAGATATAAATAACATAAATGGCATAGGTTCCAAAACAGCAAAATTACTAAGAAGAAAGAATATAACAACAATTTTTGATTTACTTTGGAATTTGCCAAGAGATTTTGTAGATAGGACCAAAACATATAAAATAAGCGAATTAGAGATTGGTAAGGTTCAAACTTTTAATGTAATAGTAAAAAAATATAACTTTCCACGAATTAGAAATTTGCCAAATAAGGTATTGTGTGAAGATG
The DNA here is from genome assembly GCA_902626575.1 of uncultured Pelagibacteraceae bacterium. Classification (GTDB taxonomy): domain Bacteria; phylum Pseudomonadota; class Alphaproteobacteria; order Pelagibacterales; family Pelagibacteraceae; genus Pelagibacter. The sequence goes on from CACOFY010000009.1 coordinate 18,412, forward strand.
AAACAGGCAAACTTGATTGTATTTTTTTTAATAGCTACGAAGGATACATTAGAAAAATTCTACCATTAAATCAAAAAGTAACTATTAATGGTAAAGTAAATTTTTATAATAAAAGATACCAAGTTGTAAATCCAACAAATATATCATCTGATGAAAACTCAATAAAAAAAATTCAATCTACATATAGTTTAACTGATGGATTAAATGAAAAAAAATACCAAAAAATTATTCAAAATGTTCTTGAAAAATTACCAAATCTTGATGAATGGTTGAGTAAAGATGTTTTAAAAAAATTTAATAACATTTCTTGGAAAGAATCTATTTTAAAACTTCATGATCCTAAAAATTTTAATTCTAAAGGTGATTTTTTAAATAGGTTAATATTCGATGAAATATTATCAAACTTTCTTATTAGTTGTAATATTAGACGAAAAATTAAAAAAATAAAAAAAAATAAAAAGAAATTTAGTA
>CACOFY010000010.1 GCA_902626575.1 uncultured Pelagibacteraceae bacterium
AAAAAATATGGTTCTAGAGCTTGGTCTTCTATGGTTGTTAAAAGATTTGAGGATAAATTAGGTATTAATTTTAGAGCATCAAATTTTCCTGAAGAACTAATTGATGATGAAAAAGAAGAAAAAGGTTACGAAATATAATTGCTAACATGTTGGACAGAAAAAAATTTTATATTGATGGCAAATGGGTAGATCCAAATAATGATAATGATTTTGATGTTATCAACCCATCAAATGAGGAATGTTTTGCGAAAATTTCTTTAGGATCAAAAGAAGATGTTGATAAAGCAGTTATAGCTGCAAAAAATGCGTTCGAAAGTTGGAGAGATGTACCAAAAGATAAAAAGATTAATTTGCTTGAGACGCTACTAGCAATTTATAAAAAAAAATTTGATATTATGTCTGAGGCTATATCAACTGAAATGGGTGCTCCAATTGATTGGGCAAAAGAAGTTCAAACTGCATCTGGTCAAGCACATCTTGAAGACTTTATTTTAAGATTAAAAAATTTTAATTTTGATAAGCAATTTGATAAAAAATCTAATAACCATATCTGTTATGAGCCAATAGGTGTTTGCGGATTAATAACTCCTTGGAACTGGCCAATAAACCAAATTGCACTCAAAGTAATTCCAGCTCTTGCAACAGGTTGCACAATGATACTTAAGCCCTCTGAAATATCTCCTTTATCAGCAATGGTCTTTGCAGAAATGATTGACGAAGCTAAATTTCCAAAAGGTGTATTTAATTTAATTAATGGAGATGGTACTGGAGTAGGAACACAATTATCTAGTCATCCTGATGTAGATATGATCTCATTTACTGGTTCTACAAGAGCTGGTAGACTCATTTCAAAGAATGCAGCTGATACTATTAAAAAGGTTTGTTTAGAGCTTGGTGGAAAGGGAGGCAATATAGTTTTTGCAGATGCATACCCAAACGCTGTGCGGGATGGAATTAGAAATGTAATGAGTAACTCTGGTCAATCATGTGATGCTCCCACAAGAATGTTAGTGGAAAAATCTATTTACAAAAAAGCTGTTGATGAAGCAATTGATGAAGCAAATAAAATCAAAGTAGATTTAGCATCAAAAAAGGGAGATCATATAGGACCTGTGGTATCTAAAATTCAATACGATAAAATTATTAAATTAATTAAAAGTGGCATTGAAGAAGGTGCAACACTTTCAGCAGGAGGGCCAGAATTACCCAATGGGTTAAATAAAGGCTACTTTATAAAACCAACTATATTCACTGATGTTACAAATGAAATGACAATTGCAAAAGAAGAAATTTTTGGTCCAGTGTTATCAATTATTCCATTTAATACTGAAGATGAGGCTATTAAAATTGTAAATGATACTTCTTATGGTTTAGGAAATTACTTACAAACTGAAGACAAAGAAAAAGCAAAAAGAGTTGCAAAAAAATTAAGATCTGGCTGTGTATATATAAACGGTAAAAGCGCTGATGCTGGAACACCTTTTGGTGGATACAAACAATCAGGAAATGGTCGAGAGGGAGGTGTTTGGGGTCTTGAGGAGTTTTTAGAAGTAAAAACAGTTACTGGCTGGAATTAGATTTATTTTTTAAATATTTTAATCTTCCTATAATTTCATCCCTATCCATATAGTATCCCTGCAAATGTCGATGACCAGAATTTGGGTCATATTCAGTTCTTCCGTGTAATAATCGTCTATTATTAAAAGAAAAAATATCTCCTGGTTCTAACCTAAACTTTATTTGAAACTTATCATCGTGCAAAAGATTACCAAATCTATGATGTGCTTTATAAACTTTATCCATCAAATCTGGATGGCAATCTAATGCATCCATTGTTGCAACACTAAATCTAATATCATGATAATCCTTATCTTTAGTAAGCGATACAGCAGGAGCATAATAACTTCTAACTGACTCTTGGGTATAATCCATATCCCTAAACTTTAGATGAACATTTATTAAAGTATCAAAAATATCTTGCTCATTTTTTCTAAGATAATCCGCAACTGCGAAACCATCAACCGCTGATGACTCTCCACCTTCTGCTGAATTTATTAAACAATGTAAGAACTGGTAACCCGGAGGGGTTTCAAACCATGGTAAATCCATATGGTTTCTCAAAGCATGTGCTGTATAAGCAGAGTTGTTTGGTTTTGGAATATTAATCACCTCAAATGGTGTTTTGAAAAAAGTTTCACGTGTGTGGCTTATCCTATTTAATACTTTAAAACCTGATTTTTTTTCAACTGGTGCATTTTTAACGATTGCGATACCTGTATGATGAAGGAGTTCTAGCCATTTTACTAAACCAGCCTCAGAATTCATTATTTCATCATACTCAATTTTAATCGATTTAAGATTTTGTTGAAGAGAATTATCCCAGAGTTTGTATGGTGAAATATACTGAGAATTATTTTTAATAGTATAGCAATTTTCTCTCAGCCAGTTTTGATCATAATAACTTGTGTGATTTCCCTCACTCCATTCAATTTCTAATTTACCCGCACTATTTATAGAATATTTCTTTGGATTAATTTGGTTTGATACCTTTAGGATATTAAACATTCTATGTCGTGAATCTTTATCATGAGCTGTAGGGCAATTATCTCTTAACCACATGTAATTAAATTTACTTTTTTTTCCATCGTCCCAAAGAACTTCAAGGCAATTTGAGTTCTTTGTTATATTTTTAATAGTAAAATTTTGCATTAAGTTTTATAATTCGATTTCTCTCTATCTAGTTTTCTTAAAAGTGCAGCCCATTCTGTTTTGCCATCATAATTATAATCATCAGATTTGTCCATATTCTCCCAAAAGAAGGCTGCCTTTTGCTTGTCGATTTCGTGTACTTTTAATCCCATAGATAAATTTTTTACCTGAACTGTACATGCTTGTTCTAAATAATATGCCCTAAAAAAAGCTTCAGATGCGGTTTTGCCAACAGTATAATATCCATGGTTCCTTGTAATTAATATGTCGTGTTGCTTTATTAAAGACATAAATTTATTTCCGTAGTCTTTATCCTCAACAAATTCATAGTCTACGTATCCAATTAAATGATTAAGATAGACTGCAGCTTGCGATAAATACATTAATCCTTCTTTAGTTCCACCAACTGCCATTACATCGTTTGCATGTCCATGGACATAAAAATTTACATCTTCCCTTGCATTGAATATCCATTTTGCAAGATTATTACATCCATCGTTAAGCCAAGGATTGTCATTTTCAATCGCTTTACCCTCTTTATTAATTTTAACAAGTGATGACGCTGTTATTTCCTCATAAAACATTCCATAAGGATGAACAAAAGAGTTATCTTTATTTTCAATTGAACGAGCACCGGCACATTGATTAGCAAGATCGGTCATGCCATACATGTGTAGAATTCTGTAAAGAGCAGCTAATTCACATCTAACATTAAAATCTTTATCACTCATGTTTGTAAAATTATTATATTTTTAACTAAAATAAATTGAAAAAATTATATTTCAATTAAAAGTTGTATTTATTTATTTTGTATCACTCTCCTCAAGCTGTTAAATATTGTGTGAAAATGTCGAAGATTGAAATTAATAATGTTTATAAAATTTTTGGTAGCAATCCAAAGTCAGTTCTACCAATGGTTAAAGAAGGATCATCAAAAGAGGAAATTTTAGAAAAAACTGGCCATACAGTTGGCTTGGATAATGTTTCCATGAAAATTGAAGAAGGCGAAATATTTGTTTGTATGGGTTTATCTGGCTCTGGTAAATCTACTCTGATCAGACATTTAAATAGATTAATTGATCCAACTGAGGGTGAAATTTTAGTTGAAGGTACTGATGTAATGACTTTAAGCCAACAAAAACTAATTGATTTTAGAAGACATAAAATGAGCATGGTTTTTCAAAGATTTGGATTATTTCCTCATAAAACTGTAATTCAAAATGTCGGTTATGGCTTAGAGATACAAGGTATTAGTGATGAGGAAAGAAAAAAAATTTGTATGAATAAAATTGAAGCAGTTGGATTAAGTGGTTTCGAGAATCAATATCCAAATCAATTATCTGGAGGAATGCAGCAAAGAGTTGGTTTGGCTAGAGCGTTAGCAACAGATACTGATATTATGTTAATGGATGAAGCATTTTCTGCCTTAGACCCTTTAATTAGAAGCGATATGCAGAAGCAACTTTTAGACTTACAAGACCAACTTAAAAAAACAATTGTTTTTATTACTCATGATTTAGATGAGTCCCTCAGGCTAGGTGATCATATTGGAATTCTTAACGCTGGAAAACTTGTTCAAGTTGGGAGTCCAGTTGATATAATTATGAATCCAGCAGATGAATATGTGGCAGCATTCGTCAAAGATGTTAATCGAGCAAAGGTCATTAAGGCAAAAGTTATCATGACACCTGTCGATAAAATAAATGGTTTAGATAAATCTAACTTATTAAAAGTACAAGAGGATCAGTTTATAGAGGAATTTTTACCACAAGTTGTTTGTACTGATGCAAATTGTGAAGTGGTTGATAAAAAAGGTAATGTTAAAGGTTATATAACAAATAAAGAATTAAAAATCTCACTTACAAAAGGAAAAGAGAGTTAAGTCTTTAGATTATTTTTTTCAATTTCCATAAAAGGAAAATGTGAGTCTTCGTAAAAAATGTTTATTGCTTTTTTTAGAATACTAATGTCATCGAGAAGACCTGCATAAAGGTAGTATTTATTCCATTTTTGAACGTAAGTTAAAATTGGTGCTGCACAATTTTTACAAAAATGTTTTTTAATACTTTTTTGACTACCACCTCCATGCTCATAAATTGATAAATTCTCATAATTTAAATTAATTGCATTTTCTCTTAATTCAATGATTGTTATCATTCCTCCTATTTTTTTTCGACAGTCTACACAATGACAATTAAAAACCCTTGGTACTTCATCAAGTTTTACTGTAAATTTTATATTACCACATATGCAACTCCCAGTTTTTGTAACAAAAATTTTTTCAGACATAAGCATATCATCTCATAAAAATATATTTTTTAAAATAAAAAAGTGGTAATCTAATTAATGGTTGTCCAAAATAATAATCCAAAAGGTATAGTGCTAGTAATAATTGCAATGTCTTTATTTGCGATGCAAGATGCATTAATTAAATTTGTTTTTGAACAATCATCATTGTATGAAATTTTTTTTGGTAGATATGTTATTGCGGCGTTTATATTATTTTGCTTCATAATTGTTACTAATAAAAAAGTTAATTTCAAAACACACTATCCGTTACTCACAATATTAAGAGTATCTTTACACTTTTTAGCGTTTACTGCTTTCTTTATATCATTAACATTTATGCCACTAGCAACTGCAAATGCATTGTTTTTTTCTAGTCCGTTTTTTGTATCTATTTTTGCAAAATTTTTTTTAAAAGAATTTATTGGTATTAGACGATGGTCTGCAATAATATTTGGTTTTATTGGTGTTTACATAGTTTTAAATCCAAACTTCACTGATTTTGAATATAAAAATTTATTACCTGTTGTAAGTGCTTTTTTTTATGCATCATCAATGGTGATAACGAAGTATACCTCTAATAAAGATAATGTTTATACTCAATTATTTTATTTTTATTTAATTTCAATATCGCTCTTAATAGTAATATATTTTATTATGGGTAAAGGACAATTGAATAGCCCTAGCTATGATCCTACAATGCAATTCATTTTTAGAGAATGGTTTTTAAATTTTAACTATACATGGAAATTTATTCTTTTCTTTGGAGTGGCGGCATCAATAGCTTTTATCTGTATTTTTTCAGCCTATATAGTTGCCTCTCCATCAGTTGTTTCTTTATTTGAATACTCATTAATTATAATGTCTATGATACCAGGCTATTTATTATTTAATGAAATACCCTCTGAGAGAACTTTTTTAGGTGTTGCGTGTATAATAGGAGCTGGTGTTTATATTTATTTTAGAGAAAAAGTTAGAGATCAGTATATTGCAACAGAAACACCTGTAAGAAGATGAGAAAAAATTATATCCCAACAATAAATATTTCATCCCTTTTAGAAAATGGATTTGATAAAAAAAAAAGTTTTGAAACTTTAAAAAAAATTAAAAAAGCGTCAATTGATATAGGATTTTTTCAAATAGTTGGTCATGGAATATCAAAAAAGGATATTAAAAATATCACCAGTGTGGGAAATGCTTTTTTTAAATCTTCTAAAATAAATAAAATGAAATTAGCACCAAAAAAATGGAACAAGATTAATAAAAATTCTTATAGGGGATATTTTCCTAATGATGTTAATGGAAAAGAAGGTCTCGATATTGGTGATTTGAAGATTACTGAAAAATATGCAAAACAATTAAATAATCAATACATTGAATATTTAAATTTGGAGAAGTCTCTTAGCAAAAGTTCGATAAAAATATTAAGTAAGTATTATGACAAAATTTTTATTTTAGGTGAAACTTTATTTAAAAGTATTATTAAAATTTATAATTTAGACATTAGTAGATCAAAATTTGCGTTTAAAAGACAAAAAACATTAAGCACTTTAAGATTTAATTATTATCCAAAACAGTCAAAACCAGTCGAGATATCAAAACAGGATGGAGTTGCTTTAGGATGCGAAACTCACGTTGATAGTGGAATCTTTACAATATTATATCAAGATAAAAAAGGTGGTTTACAAGTTCAGAATAGACATTCAAAAAAATGGTATGATGTACCATTTAATAAAAATGCTCTAATCGTAAATACTGGACTTGCATTAGAATTTCTAAGTAAAGGTATGTTTAAAGCAACAAATCATAGAGTTCTATGGAATAAGACTAAAAGAATGTCTATACCATTTTTCTTTGAACCTTCTTATGATTTTAAAATGAATAAAACCTTTTTCACAAAGAATTTAAACAGAAATTCAGGCATACACTTTGAGAAATTTTTGAATAGATCATTAAAAAAGTTTGTCGAGTACCAAAGGTAATACTAAATTTTTTTTGCAGTCTCAGAAACTACTTTAAGAAATTTTTTTCTTTTTTCATCAGTCACAAATGGAACAGAAAAAAATCTTTTATAAGTAATATCGTTAATTCCACACAAATTAAATACACCTCTTTTTAATCTTTTTGTCGGCATATTTAAAAAAAAAGTTCTTATTGCAAATTGTGGTGAGCCATAAGTACAAAAAATTATAGCTTTTTTTCCTTTTAAGTTTCCTATTGGGTATCCATAATTTCCAACTAACCTTTTAAATCTAAAAGCCCAAGGCGGAGCTAAAACTTTATCTATCCAGCCTTCTGCTATTGCTGGTAATCTAAAATTCCAAATCGGTGCAATCATTGCAATAATATCACTTTTTTCAATTCTATCTCTATGGTCTAAAACAATGCTATCGGGTTTTTCTCCTGCAAAAACTGGGTCAAATTTTTCTTTATAAAGATCAACATAATCAACAGTATGACCCAGTTCTTTTAAAGACGAGACAAAAGTATCTCTAATTGCTGCATTGAATGATTTTTCATCATAATGACTATATACTAAAAATATTTTTTTCATTGAGACCAAATATTTTTTAACCTTTTTTCTCTACCACACCCCTTCTTATACAACAAATAATTTACAAAGTAATCTTGGTAATAATTTTGATGATTTTCTTCTGCGATATAAAATTTTTCAAATTTCCTAACATATGTAACTACTTTCTCATTAAAATCCCGCTCAATCTTTTTAATACTTTTTGCTATTTGTTGCCTTTGCTGTTCGGTCCTATAAAATGCAACAGATCTATAACTATATCCTTTATCGCAAAACTGGCCTTGAGAATCAAAAGGATCTATATTTTTCCAAAATATTTCAAGTATTCTCTCAAAATTAATCACTGTTTTATCATAAACAATTTCTACAACTTCAAAATGACCAGTATTTCCGTAGGTGACCTCTTTATAAGTTGGATTTGGTTTTGTTCCTCCTGAGTAGCCAGATATAACTTCAATCACACCATTAACTTTCTCAAAAGACTCCTCCATACACCAAAAACAACCACCGCCAAAATATGCTTTGTCTACTTCTTGGCTATGGACGTGAGTAAAAACAAATATAGTAAGTATAAATACTAAAACTTTTTTAAACATTTTATAAATTTACTTCTTTAGAACTGGGAATACTGGATTCATCTTTTCAAAGATTTTTTGATATTCTTGCTTAATACATAAATTTTCAAAATAATTCATGCTATTTTCTGAAGCTATTTTTTTTGCTTCGTCATTTGCGATCCCATATTGCAGCCAAAGTGTTCTTGCACCTATGTCTACTGCTTGCTTTGCGATTTCAGGTGTTTCTTTTGAAGGACGGAAAATATCTACAATATCGATTTTAATTTTAATGTCTTTTAATTCAGCAAAAACTTTTTCCCCATGAATAATTTCATCTTTTGCAAAAGGATTTACCGGTATCACTTTATAACCAAAATCTTGCATATATTTCATGACAATTGTTGAGGGTTTTCTTTTAATATTTTTTGGATCCTCTTTTTTTTTTAATGAGCTTACACCAATCATTGCAATAGTTTGTGAATTTTTTAAAACTGTCTCAATATTTTCCATTTTTATTTATTCTTCCAATTTGGTTTCCTTTTTTCGATAAATGCTGATATTCCTTCTTTTGCATCACTAGCCATCATGTTTAATGTCATCATTTTGCTAGTGTAAGCGTAAGCTTTAGCTAAAGGCATTTCTAATTGTTTGTAAAAAGCTCTTTTTCCAATTTTAATTGTTAAATTTGACTTTGAAGCTATTTTTTTTGCAATTTTTAAAATTTCTTTGTTAAGTTTATTTCTAGGAAAAAAGTCATTAATTAATCCAATCTCTTTTGCGTAATTTGCTTTTATTGGCTCTCCTGTCAAAAGCATTTTCATCATTACTTTTCTATTTACTTTTCTACTTACAGCAACCATAGGTGTACTACAAAATAGTCCAATGTTTACACCAGGTGTTGCAAAAATTGCATCCTTTGTGCTGTAAGCTAAATCACAACTCGCTACTAGTTGACATCCTGCAGCAAATGCAGCTCCATGAACTTTTGCAATAACTGGTTTTTTTCCTTCAACTATTTGCAGCATTAATTTTGAACAAAGATTAAATAATTTTAAATATTTACCTCTTTTTTTTAGTCCCTTTACTTCTTTTAAATTATGACCAGCACTAAAACCCTTGCCTACGCCTTCTATGATGATCACTTTTGTAGAGTTATCTTTATCAAGCTCTTTAAATACAGAAATTAGCGAGCTTAATGTTTTAAATGATAAAGAGTTATAAGTTTTTGGATCGTTAATAGAAACAAGACTTATGCCACTATAAATTTTTTTTATTTTTACAGTTGTATGTTTTTTCATTTAAATTTTTTTACCATCGAATATTGGAACCTGATTTAACTCAAAGTAATTAATTTTATCTATGCAACCTAAGTTAATACAATATTTATTAGGACTAGTAAAAGATCTATGGTGCGTATAAATCCCACATATCGAACAGAAATAATGTTTAGCCTGATTTTTTCCGAACTTATAAAGAGTTAAGTAATTTTTTCCCTCTAAAATAGTTAGTTCCTCTAGATAAATTACTCCCATAATCGATCCTCTTTTAATACAAAGTGAACAATTACACCTTGTAAAATCACTCATTACATTTTTAGATTTAATTTCTATTTTGATTTTCTTACAATGACACTGTAATACATTCATTTTTAATCAGCTAAACCATCTGATCTTGCTTTATTTCTCTCTAAATGAATTGGCAAAACTTTACCGTAAATTGCTTTTGAATGCTCAGGAGTATTTACTCTATGTGGATCTAAAACATAAGCAGGTATACACATATATCTAGATTTATTTCCCTCAACTTTTGTAACTCTGTGCAAAGTAAATCTACCTTTAAAAATTTGAAGATCGCCTGGCTCTAATTTTAATTTTTTTACCCTTGTTCTATCTCCATTTAAAACTTTTTTAACTTCTTCAAAATTTTCATTCCCTGGCTCTCTTATATTAGGACAGTATTCAAAAATACCTCCTTGCTCAGGTTTTTGTATCATCAAACTTAAAGTAAATTCACAACTATCAAAGTGCCATGGTAGAATGCCTTCTGGTTTCATCACATTATAGGCATGACATGCTAAAGGATCTGCCCATCTATAAATTGGAGAGACATCTAGACAAGCTGATACAAAGTTTAAGAGCTCATCTGTTTCATAAAGAAACTTCATTTCAGAATTTTTTGAAAAACAATTTGAATTTAAATACCCATTATATCTTTTCATAAACTTTCTTTTTGGATGATCTTTTTCTAGACTTGGATCATCCTTTGCATATAAATATGCATTTATACTTTCTTTGGACATATAAACTTCGTTGAGTTGTTTTTCCAACTCCAAGTTCATTGTTTTAAGTGAATTTGGTAAAATAAAATTTGGTATTGTAGAACAACTATCTTGAGCAAGTTCAGCTTTACATCTTGTAATTATTTTTTGAATTTTCGATGATTTTAAATCATGGATTGGGTATTTTTCTAAATCAACAATTGATTTTAATCTTTCATTCACTTTAGATCACCCTCTTCTCTCATTTTGGCTCTTATTTTTGTTGCTGAAATTTTTTGGATCTCCTCAGGTAGAACTATTTCCTCAATTTTATAACCAACTCCTCTTCCATAACAAATGTTGGTTATATTAGGAACTAAAATCACTTTAAATCTACCCTCAAATTCAGGATTTAATCTTTCCTCTATTTTTTTTTTAACTGTTTCAAAGTCAAAAGGATTATCATCCACTCCCTGAACATCTCTTATTTGAATACAAACCTGACCAGTCTTTTTAATGATTTCTTTAAACAGTGCGTAGTGACCATCATGAAATGGTTGCCAACGTCCCAACATTTGTGCAGTTGGTTTTTTATTGTCCCATTTATAGCTCATTAATAGATACTCCTTTAAATTATCTTATTCTTAATTACTTAAATTAAAAGACTTTATTTAGTTCAATATAAGCTTCTCTCGCATCACCAAATCGAGTTAAATCATCATTTAAATTAAAAATTAAATCAAAGCCGTTAATATCTTTTTTAATTTCGAATTCTGACATTAAGTTTTCAGATCCATTTATAGTAAATGCAATTTCGGTATCCTTATAAGGTAGATACCCTAAGGCTAAATATATGTTATCAGTATGTCCTGTTTCCAATGCATGGTTTCTCTCATAAATTATAAAAATACTGTAGCGCTCTGGAAAAATTATATCTACACCAATTTCAGTATTTAAATTATGTAATGCTCCCGTGTGTAATTTATCGTTAAATTTTACACTTCTATCATCAACATAAGTATATTTAAAATTTGATGAACGATCTAATTCAGCCAAATACTCAAATTTTCCATGCCATTTAAAGGAATAGTTTTCTCTAGGTAAATCCTCAACTGCTGCAATAGCTGCTCTAAAATTTCTTGTTCTAACGTGTTGATCATTAACTATTATAGCTGCATTGCCAGACTCTTGATAACCTTTTAAAATTGTATGCGCAAAATCGAACTGACCGGAAGGAATAAGAGTTAATTTACCTTTTATAAATTCATCCTTAAGTTTAACTGTTCCATAAATCTGATTTCCCGTTCTATCAGCGGTTATTCTTGATCCATCTGCAATAGTAAGTAAATTAGATCTAATTTTTCCAATTCCAAAAATTTTATCAATCATCTTTGTATTATCTTGAACTGGTGATGTACTGTAATATGTAATGTTATAAGTGTCAGATTCTAACCTACTTCCAGAATTTCCAACATCAACATTGTCATTTCCAAATCTAAAAGCAATTCCTTTAAGACTATAATCATCTGTAAATTTATCAAAACCAAAAGTTAAGGCTTCTGTTTTTGCCTTTTTCATTGATGAAATACTTGTGTTCCCCACTTTTCCAAGAGAAATACTGCCCTCGCTCCAGTAAAAATAATTTTTATTATTATTGCTGTTTTTAGATGATGATATTTTTTTAAAAGATGAAATTGGTAATTCTGTTAAAGAAAATAAATTATTTGAAAAATTTAATTTTATATTTTGATTTGATAAATTTTCTTTATCTTTATTTCTTCTAATCCATTTCAGTCTGTTTAACGCAGAATTTGTGGAGAGTTTCACTGTTCTATTCGCAAGTTCTATTTGGGCCTCTGCCATTCCGGTTCTATTCTTATCTTCTGTTATCGAAGGACATTTTCCTCCAAAAAGATCAAAAGGACAAACTAAATCAAACTCATGTATCGTATCACCACCATTATCATCAGAGACAAACATTTTTAATCCCTTTGCACTGAATGCAAGTGCTCTTGTTTGGCTGGCAGTTTTAGTTGTTATAAAATTTCTTATAATTACCTCTCCATCTTTGACATGCGATGTTGTATCATATGCTATTGAAAGTGAATATTGAGTAACTGTATATAAAAAATGATCAGTAACAAAAATTTTTTTTCCATCGTCGCTAAAAAAAATTGCATCAGGATTACCTTGTGTTAAAAGAATTCCTGCACTGTCAACATGGGTAAGGGTGCTTAAGTCGTAAGGTGTTGAGAGACTATATTCTCTAATACCATCTTTATCTGCTGCATCTCCGCCACCAGCTCCATTAAAGCTTACAAATATTTTTGTACCATCAGGATTTATAGCTATACCTTGTGAATAATATTTTTTATGATTAGTTTCAATTGATCCATATCTCCACCCATTAATCTCTAATCCATCTGGATTATGTATTTCTTGAAACTGATCAGGATCTTTTTCTTGAACCAATGTGCAAGTAGAAACATCATAAGGTTTACTTAAATCGTACCTCCATATAGCGTCTTGGGTTCCATTGCTTTGTCCCCTATTGATCACGAAAATATGTAGTCCGTCACTACTAAAAGTTAGATCACCAGTATGAAGAGGTTGTTGAGCATATAATGCTGCTGACCAACCAGTGGCCATATTGCATCTCTCGCCATCTCCAGCATATGAATGTGTGGAAATATCAAATGGAGTTGATAAATCATATTCGTTTATAAAATCACTTTGAAAAGATACAAACATTTTAGTTCCGTTAGGATTAAAAGCAATACCATTTGCGATACTTGCACCTCCATCTAAAAAAGATATTGATTGATCGGTGTCCACTTCAGTAACATTAGCTGCAAAAGAATTAGTGACTGGAAATAACAAAAAAAGTGCCAGTAAAATTTTTTTAAGAAATTTCATAACGACCTTTTATATCCAAAATTTAATGCGGTTTAAAAGGTAAATTTATAAGAAAAATTACCTGAAAAGCTTGTTAATTCTTGTGTACTGGTTGTGCTATCTAAATTAAATTTTAAAAAATGTTGGTCTGATATTTTTTTTTCATATCCTATATTGGCCGCTAAAGTTACTTCCTCAGTTAAATCATCATCTTGTTTATATGTAGCGCCTGTATTATTTATTTCAAAGTCTTGATCTTTTGCAGTAACCATTTTTCTAAGATCTAAAATCCAACCTAAGTTTATACTATTATTGCTGCCAAAATTAAATTTATAATCATCGTCAAAGTAAAAAGATATATTTCCAATATTTTTTGCATCCCATTCATAAAAATTATCTTCTAAATGAGATGGGGTATGTGAAAAACCAAATGTTAATCCTAAATTTGGTATAAAATAATTATTATTAATCTTTGTACCAGCAATTAATTCAAACGTTTCATAATTGTCTTTAATGTCAAGCCTACCTGAGGCAGTTGTGTTAGTTAATATTTGTCTGTCACTTTTATGTAAAGTTAATCCAGCTAATAAAAAACTTTCATTACCAATATTATTAAATAAAGATCTATTTGGAAAATAAAAACCTGAGCTTATTGAATAACGATTAATTGTGTGGTCTTTTGTAAAATTTTGCTTACTTGTTTCAATTGATAAAATAAAATCTTTATCTTTGCTATATGGATTGATTAAATTTATGCCTACACTAGCATAATTAAAACCTAAAGATAAACTTTGATTATTTTGTTTCCTATTAAATGAAGCAAAATTAATTTCTCCCCAACCCTTTTTACTTTTAGATTCGTTTGTTGTACTTTTATATTTTGTTAATGATTTACGGATATTTAATGACTTGTAACCTAGGAGCTCATCAAGAATTTCACTCCCACCTTGACTAACAGAACCTGCAGATCCCTCAACAACTTGGTTACCGTCTAAGTCCTGTAAAGTAAAATCACCTGATGTATTATAATAATAACTTTTTCCAACTCCGTGATTGAGTTTTAATGTATTTCCTGTTGTACCAGATGCAGCTTTAATAATACCTATTACTACTCCCTCATCTTTTAAGGTAATGGTATTGTTGTTTCCTTTAAGTTGGATTGCATTTTTGTCCAAATTATTATTTTTAATTGTTCCACTGTTAGTAATAGTTGAACTTACACCAACTATTATTGTTCCTTTATTTCCTTTACTAGTTATTTCTCCACCTGAATTATTTGTGATAGTTGTGCCCGAGTCATTATCTGAAACGATTATTGCACTACTCGCTGATGCAGAATTAGTTGAAATAATCTGACCACTATTTACAATAGTTGTATTATCTGAACCTGGAGAAGTAGTTCCGAGAATTGTATTTCCTCCACTTCGTATTACACCTCCGCTATTGTTTGTGATTGATACACTATCAGACTTACTAATGTTAATTGCTTTTGATTTATTAGTTGATGTTGAAATTGTTCCTGAGTTCGTAATGGTCAGCTCAGCTCCATCAGTAAATATTGTATTTCCGTTACCAGTAGTTGTTAAAGTTGATCCAGAATGAACTGTAATTGAATTTCCTACTCTCTCAGCATCATCAAAAATGAATAGTTTCTGGCCTCTAGAAAGTGTAGCGTTATTTGTCACTGTAACACCAAAATTGTCAGCAGTGAATGTATATTGTGTACTTGAATCATCGCTATTATATGTTTTATCTTCATCTATATCTTCAGCATTTAAAATACTGATTTGAAGCACCATAGATAAAGTGATTACAAAAATAATTATTCTATTCATTGATCATTTTTTAAAACTTATTATTTTTTTATGATCTTTTTAGTTTATTTTTTCAAATCTTTAAATATTTTTGGTGCCCAATTTTTGGCATCCTGAGAGGTTACATGGAAGTTAAATTTATCAGGTTTAACAAACATTTTATTAGTATCATCGAATCTTCCCTCTTTTATTGTATCAACCCACACTACGTAATCAGCTGGAAATAAGCTTCTTGCCTCTGGTGTTGGACATATAAAGTCGGCAACAACATAATTTCCCTCTTCTTTAAGTTTGATAGCAAAATCTGCCATTCTCTTTGCTTGTCTTTTTCTTCCCTCTTCAGAAAAATCCCAGTCGTCAGCTGCCTTCCTAACTTCGTCGGCATTTAATCTTTTTGCATTGATCATTGGAGCAAGTTCATTTGCTAATGTTGTTTTGCCAGCACCAGGCAATCCCATTACTAAAATAATTTTCATTAGATTTTTTCTAAAGGATGATGTGACATTAACTCTAAACCATTTTGACCAACTAAATATTGTTGCTCTAGTTTAACACCTTCTTTGCCACCAACTTTTCCAATATAACTTTCAAGAGTAATTGTCATATTTTTTTCAAAAGATCCACCTTGTTCGCCTCCATCAGTTGGATATTTTATTTGTGGCCACTCATCACACAAACCAATTCCATGAACCATACATGAATATCTATTTCCATAATACTCTTCTGGAAGCACCCAAGATTTTTTTACAAATTCTTTAAATGTCATTCCAGGTTTAATTAATCTAAAATTATGATCTATTTGATCCATAGCCATTGAATAAAGTTTTTTTTGTTCGTCATTAAATTTATGTCCAACAACAAAAGCTCTCGATATATCTGCACAATATCCATAGGGACCAACCATGTCGGTATCAAAAGATACAATTTCACCATTTTGAATGACTTTATTACTACTCTCTTGCATCCATGGATTAGTTCTTTCGCCAGATGAAAGAATTCTACATTCAATCCATTCTCCTCCATGTTCAATATTTGTTTTATGTAAAATAGACCAAAGCTCATCTTCTGTCATACCAGCTTTCATTTCTTCCCTCATTTTAGCAACCCCTATTTCTGCAACTTCTAGAGCTGCTTTCATACATTTTAATTCCTCAGCTGATTTTATTACTCTTGCTTGTTCTAAAATAAGTTTAGCATCTACAACTTGTATCCCTGCATTATTTAATGCTGTTACTGCTGGTCCATTTAAAACGTCAATGGCGACTTTTTTACTTTTAAAATAATTTTTTGAGAGATCTTCAATTTCATGTACCCATTTTTTTAATTGTGTATTTGCTTGGTCACCATTACTAAAATAATCCCAAGTTATTGCTGGTCTAATTTCATCTATTAAATTTAAATGTTTGGATAAAATTTCACAATTAAAATATTCATACAAAATTGTAGGTCCATCAACCGGTACAAAACAATATCTAGTCAGATTATGCATATTATAAACACTCATATTAACTGTATCCAATGCATAACGAACATTAACTGGATCAAACAATATACAAGCTTCTAAATTATTTTTTTCAAGTTCTTTTTTAACTCGATCTAGTCGATATGATCTTAATTTACTAAAATTAATTTCATCCTCTCTTAATCTTTTTTTTGTAATAAACTTTGGTGAGGATTTAATTTCTGGAGCAATTTTTCTTTTAAATTTCATTTTAAATTAAATTTTGTGCTACCCATTTATGAAAATGATGAGTTGGATTATCCATAACTGGAGAGAAATTACCACCATTATAAACAGGCGAGTTTCTTCCAATTTGCATACCTTGTATGATATCAACATCTTCTTTTTGAATATCTTCCCATTGTTTGTGATTTTGTTTTCTTAACGACTCGAATTTTTTTGAATTAGCTGCTTCTTCTCCAACATAATACAATTCCATATGTTCAAGTGTGAATTCATGATTAATTGGTTCTAACCAATAAGCATAATAATGATCTTTATGTATACCAAGCATTACATTTGGAAATAAAGCTACATACTCCGCAATATTTTCTTTATTTTTTGGCCAATTAGGAAAACATGGAAATTTTTCTTTTCCCTCAAACCTTGGATTATAAACAACTGTTCCTTGTCCAGCAAAACGATTTGGTAACCCCTGAATGTGATAATGATCTTCTATTTTAGAATATGAATTTAAGCCTGGATGTACCCATGGCAAATGATA
>CACOFY010000011.1 GCA_902626575.1 uncultured Pelagibacteraceae bacterium
CAGGTGGTCTATTTGTTTTGGAGGCAATATCAGTAATTGTACAAGTAATTTCATTTAAATTGACTGGAAAAAGAATTTTTAAAATGGCACCCATACATCATCATTATGAAAAAAAAGGCTGGCCTGAGTCCACTGTAGTAATTAGATTTTGGATTGTAGCAATTATTTTAGCAATGATAGGTCTTGCAACACTGAAATTTAGATAATGCATGAACTAAAAAAAGTATTTTTTAATAAAAAAATATTGATATATGGCCTTGGTTTATCAGGGAAATCAAGTTTCAATTTTTTACAAAAAAAAAACGATGTAAGAGTTTATGACGACAATAATATTCAACTTAAAAAATTTAAAAAAAATACTATAAAAAAAATTCAAATATTAAATTCTAAATTTGATTATATTGTAATAAGTCCCGGTATAGACTTTAAAAAGTGTGGTTTGAAATATTTCTTGCAAGATAACAAAGATAAAATTTGTACAGATTTAGATATTTTTTATACACATAATTATCAAAATAAAATAATTACAATTACTGGTACAAATGGAAAATCTACAACAGTTAAATTACTTGGGGATATTTTAAAAAAGTCAGGTAAAGATACTAGATCAGTTGGAAATATTGGTAGATCTATTTTAAATGAGCGCAAAGTCAACAAAAAAACTGTATTTGTTATAGAAGCATCATCATATCAAATAGAGTATAGTAAATTTTTTAAATCAAAATATTCTATATTACTAAATATTAGTCAAGATCATATTGAGAGACATGGAAATTTTAAAAATTATTTACAAGCAAAATTAAAACTATTTTACCAAAGTTCAAAAAAAGATTTTATATTCTTTAATAAAAAAAATTTGATTATAAATGCTGCTATAAAAAAAAATAAAATTAAATCTAAAATTTATCATGTTGATAAAAAAGTAACAAAAAAGTATTTAAAAAATATTAAAAATAAATATTTTTTAAATCAAAATAATTTAGAAAATTTATCTTTTATTTTTAAAATCTGTGAAATATTAAAAATTAAAACAAGCACTGTCATTAAATCAATAAATAGTTTTAAAGGACTGAATTTTAGACAACAAACTGTATATAACTCAAAAAAAATAATGATAATTAATGACTCTAAATCAACTAGCTTTTCTTCTACGGTGAATTTACTGAAATCTTATAATAATATTTTTTGGCTAGTGGGTGGACAGCCAAAAAAAAATGACAAATTTAATTTTAGGAAAAATAATAAATTGAATATACAGGGTTATATATTTGGTAAAAATAGAAATTTCTATATTAAAAAATTAAAAGGAAAAATAAAATATAAAATTTTTCCATCAATTAAGAAAGCATACCAAAAAGCTCTATTTGATATTAATCAATCAAATATATCCTCAAAAAAAATTATACTTTTTAGCCCATGTTCCGCATCATTTGATGAATTTAAAAACTTTGAAGAGAGAGGTGCTTATTTTAATTTACTTGTCAAAAAATATAAAAATAAATTATGAATGACATAAATATTTACCAAAAAGTTTATTTTAATTGGTGGAGAGAACTAGATAAAACTTTATTCTTTATTATAATTTCGCTTTTTCTTCTTGGTCTTTTTTTTTCTCTAGTATCAACCTCTTTAATTGCATCAGATAGATTTAATACAAATAGTTATAAATTTTTTTTAAAACATTTTATTTATATATCTATGGGTTTTTGTATAGTTTTTTTTATATCATATTTAAATATTAAAAAATTATTATTAATTTCTAAATTCCTTTTTGTAATTTGTTTCATAGCGCTCTTCCTGGTTCCCTTTGTTGGTATAGAGGTAAAAGGATCAAAAAGATGGATAGAACTATTTTTTTTACCGAGATTTCAACCTATTGAGGTTTTAAAACCTTTTACAATTGTAGTTATGGCTTTAGTATTAAGTTTAGAGAGTAAAACAAATCTATATTTAAAATATCTATATAGTTTTTTAATCTTATCACCAATTATTTTATTATTGATCTCGCAGCCAGATATTGGTCAAACAATCTTAATCTTTGCTACTTGGCTTGCATTAATTTTTGTGTCAGGAGTAAACCTAATACTATTTTTCATGTTTTTTGGTTTGAGTGCTTTAATACTCCTATATGTCATTTTTTATATACCCAAATTTGAATATATTTTAATAAGAATTACATCTTTTCTAAATTCAAATTCAGGAAATAACTATCAATCCGAAAAAGCTTCTGAGGCAATAATTAATGGTGGTTTTTTTGGCAAAGGTATTGGTGAAGGAGTCCTGAAAAATAAAGTTCCTGAGGCACATACAGATTATATAGTTTCAGTTATATCTGAAGAATTTGGAGTCATTATGATTTTTATTTTAATATTAATTTTTCTATATTTTATTTATATAGTTTTAAAGAAAATTTCTTTAATTGATGACAAAAAAATTAAATTAATTTTATTAGGGCTTGCATTTATTATTTTTTTTCAGTTTCTTATACATGTAGGTGTAAATATAAGAATGTTTCCAACTACTGGAATGACACTTCCCTTTTTAAGTTATGGAGGTTCTTCGATAATAGGAACATCTATAATTTCTGGTATAATTCTCAATTTAACTAAAAAAGAAAATATCAGATGAAAGAAAATATTTTAATCTCAACAGGTGGTTCCGGAGGGCATGTTGTTCCAGCCCAAACATTGTATGAACATTTAAAAGATGAGTTTAACGTTTTTTTGACAAGTGATTTAAGAGGCTCTAAATTTTTTGAAAATAATAATAAAAATTTTAAAATTATAAATGTATTACCTTTGACTCAAAATATTTTTTTATTACCTTGGAGAGTAGCTATATTTTTTTTTTCCATATTGAAATCTTTTACATACCTAAAAAGTAAAAAGATAAAGACAATTATCTCTACAGGTGGGTATATGTCTCTACCAATTTGTATTAGTGCAAAAATATTAAACCTAAAGGTAATCTTATTTGAGCCAAATTTAGTTTTAGGTAGATCAAACTTATTTTTTTTAAATTATTGCTCCTCAATACTTTGCTACTCAGAAGAAATAAGAAATTTCCCAATTAAATTTAAAAGAAAAATTAAATTAATATCACCGCTTTTGAGAAAATCTGTTTATTTCGAAAAAAAAGATAAAAATAATTTTGAAAAAAAAATTAAAATTTTAATAATTGGTGGAAGTCAAGGAGCAGATTTTTTTCAAAAAAACCTAAAAGAAACTATTTTAAAACTTTCAGTGAAAGTTGAACTAGAGGTAATGCACCAGACTAACGATAAAAATAAGGAAAATTTAAAAAGTTTTTATAAAAAAAATCAAATTAAATATGAATTATTTAATTTTAAAAAAAACCTTTTCAAAAATGCGAATGAAATTAATTTTTGTATAACACGAGCTGGAGCATCAAGTTTAGCAGAGCTTGTACAAATAAATCTACCGTTTGTTGCAATCCCATTTCCTTACGCAAAAGATAATCACCAGTATTATAATGCTCTTTATTATAAAAAACTTAATTGTTGTTGGATGATAGAACAAAACTCAAATATTTCTAAAGATCTTTTTAATTTAATATATTCATTTTTTGAAAACAAAAATGATCTTAATGAGAAGATAAATGCAATGAAAAAAATTACTTACGAAAACTCATGGAATAATATAAACCAGAAAATAATAGATTGTATAAATGAAAATTGATTTAGCAAAGTCTGAAATTATCCACTTTGTTGGAATTGGCGGAATAGGTATGAGTGGGTTAGCGCTAATAATGCATGGTATGGGTTTCCAAATTCAAGGTTCAGATATTTCCTCAAATAAAAATATTGAAAGATTAAAAAAAAAAAAGATTAAAATTTCTATAGGACATAATAAGAGAAATATAAATACAGCTACAGTATTAGTTATATCGTCAGCAATAAAAAAAAATAATCCTGAGTTTAAAGAGGGAAAAATGAAAAACTTACCAATCTATAAAAGAGGTGAGATGCTTGGCCATATTGCCTCTTTGACAAAAAACATTACAGTAGTTGGTTCCCATGGCAAAACGACAACCACGTCTTTAATTGCATCAATATTTTCAAAAACAAAAATTGATCCCACGATTGTTAACGGTGGAGTTTTAAATTCTTTTAATAGTTCTGCTAGATTGGGAAATAGCAATTGGAGTATTCTAGAATTAGATGAATCCGATGGTAGTTTTATAGAGGTATTGCCAACTTATTCAATTATAACAAATATTGATAGGGAGCATATGGATTATTATAAGAATATGGAAAACTTAAAAAATCTTTTCAAAAAATTTTTAGAAAAAGTTCCATCATTTGGAAAATCTTTCATATGTTTGGATGACAAAATTAACAAGCAAATAATAAAAAAACTTAAAATAAAAAATTATTATACATATGGAGTAAACAAAAAATCTAATTTTAATATTACGAATATTTCTCAAAATAAAAATTTTTCTAAATTTGACTTAAAAATATTTTTGCCTGGAAAAAAAAAGGATATAATAAAAAATATTAAAATACCTATTTTAGGGATACATAACATAAGAAATGCAACAGCAGCTGTTGCTGTAAGTATAACTATCGGAATATCAAAAAAAATTATCAAAAAAGGCCTTCTAAATTTTCAAGGTGTTCAAAGAAGATTTAACAAATTATTTTCTTTCAAAGGTGCAGAATTTTATGATGATTATGCTCATCATCCAACGGAAATAAGAGAAGTTCTAAATAGTGTTAGAGAAGCTTATAAAAAACAAAAAATTACTTGTATTTTTCAACCACATAGAATTTCAAGACTTAAAGACTTAAAGAAAGAGTTTAGTTTATCATTTAAAAAGGCTGATCAAGTAATTTTGTGCCCTATTTTTACAGCTGGAGAAAAAATTAAATTAGGATTTGAATATTATAATTTTGCAAAAGAATTAGCCAATAATTCGAGAGTTGAATTGTTTTTGGTAAAAGACAAAAAAAATTTAGCAACATTTGTCAAACAAAATATTCAAGGAAATAAAATAGTAATTGGTATGGGCGCTGGTTCAATTTCAAACTGGATGAGAGATCTTCCAAATCTTTTGTGATGGATAAAAATAAAATAGAAGAATTTGCAACACATATTAAAAGTGAACTTAAATTTGATTACAATCTTAAAAAGTTAAATTGGTTTAATATAGGAGGGGATGCAAAAGTTTTTTTTAAACCAGACAACTTAGATGACTTAGTAACTTTTCTTAAAACTTTTGGAAAAAGTGAAAAAATTTTTGTTTTGGGCGCTGGATCAAATATTCTTATTACTGATAACAAGTTTAATGGGTTTGTAGTAAAACTAGGCAAAAATTTCTCAAATATTTCATTATTACCAAACAATATAATTGTTGCGGGAAGCGCTGTGTCCGATAAAAACTTATCAAATTTTGCAATGGAAAATAACATAGGTGGTTTTGAATTTTTATCATGTATTCCAGGTACGATTGGCGGTGGATTAAGAATTAACTCAGGGTGTTTTGGAAAAGAATTCAAGGATATTTTATTATCTGTACAAGTTATTGATAGAAACGGGATAATAAAAACTATCCCATCATCAAAAATTAAATTTGGTTATAGGCATAGTCCACTTGATAAAGATCTAATTTTTTTGAGCGCATCATTTCAAGGCAAAAAAAAGAATAGAGAAGAAATAAATAAAGAGATTAATAAACTTAAAGAGGAAAAAAATAGAAGGCAGCCCAGCAGAATTAAAACAGGTGGAAGTACTTTTAAAAATCCAATTAATCAGACTGATATAAAAGTATGGGAACTTATAAAGAACTCTATACCCACAACAAAAAGCTTTGGAGATGCAAAAATATCTGAAAAACATTGTAACTTTCTTGTTAATTCAAAAAATGCAAAATTTGAAGATATGATGAAATTAATCAATTTTATCAAAAGCGAGGTGGAGAAAAAAAAAAATATTAAATTAGAGACAGAAATTGAAATTATAGAATAAATGAAAAAAATTCTTATTTTAGGTGGTGGCATCTCAAAAGAGAGAAAAATTAGTCTAGAAACAGCAAAACAGGTCAATAAAGTTTTAAATAGAGGGTTTAGAACATTTATTTGCGAACCTAATAATGATCTTATTAAAAAAATTAAAACGTTTAAACCAGATCTTATATTTAACGCTTTACATGGTCGATTTGGAGAGGACGGATATATTCAATCAATTTTAGAAAAATTGAAAATAAAATATACGCACTCAGGCGTAATCTCATCATTCTTGGCTATGAATAAAATTTTATCGAAAGAAATATTTATTAAAAATAATATACTAACTCCTAAATTCATTAAATTTAGTTTTAATAACAATCAGAAAATATCAACAAAACTTATAAAAAAAATCGAACAAAGGCTTAAATTTCCGGTAGTTATAAAGCCAATTAATGAGGGATCAAGTGTAGATGTTTATATTTGTACAAAAAAAAATTTAATAACAAATTTAAAAAAATTAAAAAAATATACTGAAATTATTATTGAGAGTTATATCGCTGGAAGAGAAATTCAAGTTGCAATTTTGGGTAAAAAAAAACTAGGAGCTATAGAACTAAAGCCAAAGAGAAAATTTTATGATTATAAGGCTAAATATAGTTTGAGTGCAAAAACAGAGCATATTTTACCTGTAGAACTTGAAAAAAAAAAATTAGACGAAGTATTAAATTTAGCTTTGAAAGCGCACAAAATTTTAGGTTGTAGAGGTGTTACAAGATCTGACTTTAAGTTTTATAAAAACAAATTTTATTTATTAGAATTGAATACTCAACCAGGTATGACTAAGCTATCACTGGTGCCTGAAATAGCTGCATTCAGGGGGATTTCTTTTTTCAAGTTATTAAATTGGATTGTAAATGATGCATCAATCAACAGATAAAATTAAAAGAATATTTATATATATTTTAATATTTTTATTTGCATCAACTATATTTAATTTTCAAATTTTAAATTCTTTTTTTAAACTTTTTAAAATCAATAAAATTGAAATCGAAAATATTGCTTACCATAAAGAATTTAATTTTTTTGAAGGTCAAAATATTTTTAATTTAAATAAGAGGGATGTTATTGATGTAATTACAAAATTTCCTAATATAGAAAAATATAAAATAAATAAAATTTATCCAAATCAAATAGGTATTTCATTATTTGAAACAGAGCCTATTGGAAAAATTTTTAAAAATAATGAATTATTTATTATCGGTTCAAATGGTAAAACTTTTATAGGAAAAGATAGCAAAAATCTTCCCTTAATTGAGGGAACTTTAGAAATGAATAAAATAATTAATTTTTTAGAAAAAATTCAATTAAGCACTTTTAGTCTTAATAAAATAGAAAAATTAATTTATTATCAATCAAATAGATGGGATGTTATTTTTAATGATAAAACTATTCTGAAGCTACCCTCAGAACAAATAACAACCAATATTAAACGAGCTGAAATCTTATTACGTACAAAAGATTTTAAAAGTAAAGTTATAGATTTAAGAATAAAAGATAAATTGATATTATATAATGAGTAATGAAATTTTTATTATTTTATCACCAAATCAAATATCAGTAGATGTTTTTGATAAAGAAAAAGAGAAAAGTATTTATAACAAGATATATAAAATAGAAAACAACTTATCTGACAATATTAAATTAGAAGATAATTTAAATGGAGTTCTTAAAGAACAAATTATAAATATTGAAAAAAAAATTAATTATACTGTAAATAAGATAAATTTAATTTTGTGTGATCCAAATAATTTAAAAATAGAAATTTCGACAAAAAAAAGCTATGATCTTAAACAAATACAAAAAGATCAAATCCAGTACCTTATTCAGGATTTAAAACAACAGATTTTGACAAGTCATAAAGATCTTAAAATTTTACATATAATTATTGAAAACTATATAATTGATGGGAATAAAACTCATGAAATTCCGTTACAAAAGAACTGTGAAAATTTAATAATTGAAGCAAAATTTATATGTGTTAAAAAAAACTTAGCAGACTTTTTTAATAAAATTTTTAAAAATTACCAAATTGAAATTAATTCAATAATTTGTGGCAATTATGCTTTATCTTTGAGTGAAATTGATAAAAGGAATCTACTTGAGGGTAGTTTAAAGGTTATTAATGGTGAAAACATGAGAGAAGTTTATATTTTACCCAAAAAACCGGCCAAGTTGGGTTTTTTTGAAAAAATGTTTCACTTATTTTCTTAGTCGTATTTTATTGTAACATTTCTTGTATTTTAGATCTCTGTGAGTGGATTTATAAACTCATGATGTCAATTTTAAACCAAAAGACCTTAAAGCAACCTATAAACTTTGAAGGTATAACATTACATAAAGGCAAGCATGCTAAGGTTAGAGTCCTTCCTTCATCACCAAATTCTGGTATAGTTTTTAAGAGGGTAGATCTTAAAAAAAATAACTTTATATCAGCTAGTTTTCAAAATGTTACTAATGCTAATTTGTGCACAACAATAACAAATGAATTTGGAGTAAGTGTATCAACAATTGAGCATCTAATGGCTGCTATGTATGGAAAAGGTGTAGATAACGCTATAATTGAAATTGATCAAGATGAAGTTCCAATAAAAGATGGGTCTGCAAAATACTTTATAGATGAGATTGAAAAAGTTGGGTTAAATATAAGTAGCACACCAATAAAAATAATAAAAATTTTAAGCAAAGTAGAATTTAAGGACGGAGAGAAAACAATTTCAATAGAACCTTCAAAAACATCTCTAGAAATTGATTTCGAAATTAAGTTTAAAAATCAAAAAATCGGCACTCAA
Source organism: uncultured Pelagibacteraceae bacterium (assembly GCA_902626575.1). Lineage (GTDB taxonomy): Bacteria > Pseudomonadota > Alphaproteobacteria > Pelagibacterales > Pelagibacteraceae > Pelagibacter. The sequence goes on from CACOFY010000011.1 coordinate 8,821, forward strand.
AGAAACTGTGTTAATATGTACGAGACCGATCTAAAGAATATTTATAACTCAAGAACATTTTGTCTTTATGAAGATGTAGAAAAGTTAAAAAAAATGAATCTTGCTAAAGGTGGCTCTCTTGACAATGCGATTGTGGTGAAAGGCGATAAAATTATGAATGAAGGTGGTCTTAGAAATGAGAAAGAATTTGTAAACCACAAAATACTCGATTGTATGGGAGACCTTTTCTTGTCAGGGGCAAAAATTATTGGAAAAATTGTATGCTCTCAAGGTGGACACAAACTTACAAATCAAATGTTAAGAAAAGTTTTTAACAATAAACAAAACTTCTCTATATTTGAACTTAAAGAAAAAAATATTCCTCACTCGTTTATCAATAAAACAGCGCTTAAATCAATAGCGTAAAATAATTTAGAGTTTTCACTTTTTTCTGCTAGAAACTAAATTAATGAAAAATTTGTTAAAGTTTTTATTTTTTTTAATATTTTTGTATTCTTGTTCATCTAAAGAGGAACAAAAAGTATCTTCTATAAGCGTCGGTGAATTAGAGACTCAGATGATTGACGCCTATAAAGAGGGCATGAGAGAGCTTGAAAAGGGAGACGTAATATATGCATCAAGAAAGTTTAATGAGGCGGAGTTACTTTATCCTCAATCAGAATGGGCATCAAAATCTATTTTGATGTCCGCATATGCTTTTTACTCCCAAAATTATTACGAGAGATCAATTTTAGAATTAGAGAGATTTATTTCAAAATACCCAAAACATAAAAATATTGATTATGCTTATTTCTTATTAGCAATGAATTACTATGAGAATATTGTTGATGAAAAAAAAGATTTAGAACCATTGCTATTATCAAAAGAAAAATTTACTTACATTATTAAGAATTTTCCCACAACTGATTTTGCCCAAGATTCGAAATACAAATTAGGTTTAATTCAAGATGTTTTGGCTTCTAAAGAAATGCATATTGCTAAATATTATCTAAAGAGAAAAAAATGGGTAGCAGCTATTAATAGATTTAAGACTATCTTATCAGAATATGAAACCACGGTATATGTTGAGGAAGCACTTCATAGACTTGTGGAGACTTACTATAAAATTGGACTTATAGATGAGGCAGAAAAATATGCAAGTGTTCTTGGATACAACTATCAATCCAGTGAATGGTATGAACAGACATATAGGATATTTAATAAAGAATATGTTACTTCTTTCGATGTAAAAAAGGATAAAAAATCTATATTAAAAAAATTTATGAATATTTTTAAATGAAAAAAAAAAATAATTTAAAAGTCAAAGAAGATTATCTTCAAAAAATTAAACTTATAAATAAATATAATAAATACTACTATTCGGATAGTAAACCATTAGTTGATGATGGTACTTATGATAAAATAAAACATGAGATATTAAATTTAGAAAAAGAATATTCTTTTTTGAAAAGTAATTATTCTCCCTCCCTGAGCGTAGGTTTTAAACCATCAAAAAATTTTAAAAAAGTAGATCATAAAATTCCAATGCTATCTTTAGGTAATGCATTCGATAAAAACGATTTGATTAACTTTGAAAAAAAAATCGCAAACTTCCTTAGCCTAAAAAAAAGTCAAAAAATAGAGTATAGCGCAGAACCCAAAATAGATGGTATTTCAGCGTCATTGCTTTATCAGGATGGTATATTTGTACAAGGTTTATCTAGAGGTGATGGTATTCAAGGCGAAGATATAACAGAAAACTTAAGAACAATAAAAGATATTCCAGCGAATCTCAATGGAAATGATTTTCCAAGTGAAATTGATATTAGAGGTGAAGTATTTATTAATAATCTTGATTTTGAAAAAATTAAAAATAAATTTGCAAATCCGAGAAATGCTGCATCAGGCTCCTTAAGGCAAAAAGATCCAATGGAAACAAAAAAAATTCCACTTAATTTTATAGCTTATACTTTTGGTTATTCAAAAAAATTAAATGTAGTTACTCAGGATGAGTTTTTAAAAAAATTAAAATTATGGGGTTTTAAAATAAATAAATTTAACAAAATAATATGTGGAATAGATAATTTAATTAATAATCATAAAAAAATAGAGGCACAACGCAAAGAAATTAACTTTGATTTAGATGGTCTAGTTTACAAAGTAAACGACTTAAATTTACAAAAAAGATTAGGTTTTGCGGCAAGTTCACCACGATGGGCTATAGCTCATAAATTTTCTGCAAATAAGTCGATTTCAGAAATTGTAAAAATTGAAATTCAAGTTGGACGAACAGGAGCATTGACACCAGTCGCTAAAATTAAACCAGTTAATATTGGAGGTGTTTTAGTTTCGAATGCAACTTTACATAATGAAGATGAAATAGACCGGAAAGATATTAGGGAAGGTGATACTGTAACAGTTGAAAGAGCTGGAGATGTAATACCCCATGTAGTATCAGTTGATAAAAAAAACGCCCCAAAAATTCAAAAAAATTTATTTTTCCAAAAAATTGTCCTTCATGTGGATCTAAAACAGTAAAGGAATTTAATAAATTAACAAAAAAATTTGATGCTGTTCGAAGATGTAAAAATAATGGTTTTGATTGTGAGAAAATAGCTATAGAGAAGATTAAACATTTTGTATCTAAAGATGCATTCAATATAGATGGTCTAGGAAAAAAAATTGTTGAGTCTTTTTGGAAGCTTAAATTAATTAAAAATCCAAGTGATATTTTTAAATTAGATTATAAAAAAATTGCAGCTCTAGATGGATGGGGAAAACTTTCTGCAGCAAACCTAAAATATTCAATAGATATAAAAAAAAAGATTTCTTTAGATAAATTTATTTATTCTTTAGGCATAAGACATATTGGACAAGAAAATGCAAAGCTTATTTCAAAAAATTTGAAAAATCTTGATAGTTTTTTTAATTTATCGAATAAAAATAATTTTGATGATCTTTTAAATATTGATGGTATAGGTGATACCCAAATTAATTCTTTAAAAAATTTTTTTTCACATAATAAAAATATAATTGTTCTCAAACATTTAAAAGAAATACTTGAAATAACACCCGAAAAACAAAAATTTTTATCAGGAAGACTGAATGATTTGACTTTTATGTTTACAGGTAAACTTGATGGAATCAGTAGAGCGGAAGCAAAATCTTTAATAGAAAATAACTCAGGTAAAATAGTTAGTAATGTGAGCAATAAATTAGATTTTTTGGTTATTGGAGAAAAACCTACTCAACGAAAAGTAAATGAGGCTAAAAATTTAAAAATCAAAGTGATTACACAAAGTGAACTTATTCATATGATAAATTCTAAAGTTGTTTAATAAGCCACTTTTTTTCTTTATAGTTAAGAAATCTTGATAATTTTGAATACACCATCAAATGGTAATTAAAAATATAATCTCTTTCATTTTTTGTTAACATCTTATAATCAATTAAATCTTTATCTATCGGTGCTAAGGTCAAATTATCAAAAAAAAGTTTTTTTTTTTGTTTTTTAATAAATATTAAGTTTTCAATTCTAATGCCAAATTTTCCTTCCTCATAATAACCAGGTTCGTTGCTTAAAATCATTCCTTCATCCAGTTTTACTTTACTATATTTAGATATAGACTGAGGTCCTTCATGTACATTCGAAAAAAAACCAACACCATGACCAGTACCATGCTTAAAGTCATAACCTTTTTCTTTTAAAAATTTTCTAGCTCTTTTATCTAATTGATATCCTTTTTTATATTTATTCAAATTGGTGGTTATAACTGCTATATGTCCCTTCAAAACTAGGGTAAAAATTTTTTTAACTCTTTTTGTCGGTTTAGAAAAACAAATTGTTCTTGTAACATCAGTTGTTCCATATTTGTATTGACCACCAGAATCACATAAGAAAATATCTTTACTTTTTATTTCTCTATTGGTTTTATTCGAAGCTCTGTAATGGACAATGGCTCCATTGGGTCCAGAGCCTGCAATTGTATTAAAACTAGGATACAAATAATTTTTACTCTGTTTTCTAAAGTTCTCTAATTTCTTTTCAGCACCTAACTCAGTTAAATTTTTTTTTTTGTTATATTTTATCCAAAAAATAAACTTTGTTAATGCTATTCCATCTTCAATGTGTGACTTTATCATATTACGAATTTCAATTGGATTTTTTTTGGCTTTTAATAAATAACAAGGATCTAATCTAGATTTAATTTTAAATTTATTCGTAATTAATCTTTCATTAAAAACAGAACATGTTTTTGAGTCTATAATAAAATTTTTACCACTTAAGCTTTCAAGTAAATTCACTAGGTTGTTGGGATCAATAATTTGATTTTTTGATATAATTTTATTCCTTAATAAATTATAAAATTTATTTTTATTTCCTATCAATAAAATATTTTTATTTTTTCCTATAAGACAGTTACAATTTGTAATTGGTGAAAAAGGAACATCTGTACCCCTTATATTTAAGAGCCAGGAAACATTTTCTGGAGCAGTTATAAACAAGTAGTCTGATTTATTTTTTTTTATAAAATTGGATACCATTGAAATTTTATAGTTCTTACTTTTTCCGGCAACTTCTCTTGGTAAGGAATAATATTGACCCAAGTTTCTATTTTTTGGTTTTTTAAGTATATCAACCAAATTTCTGTTTATGGGAACTAATTTAAGTTTTTTGCCAAAAAAATATTCTAGTTGTAATCTTGTATATAAAGTTGGGTCAAATCCCAAAACAATGTCTTGGAATAGATTTTTTGGTAAAAATTTTGGAAATTCAATAATTCTGAAGTTTTTTCCTGACTCTTTCCTTGCTTGCAAAGTATATCTTCCGTCAACAAATAAATAATTTTTATTTTTGAATATTATTGCAAAACCTGCCGATCCAGTAAAATTTGAAATTATTTTTAGCCGATCATGTCTTACGTACTCTGAAAAAAAATTGTCATTTTTTGGAATGATATAACCATCAATATTGTATTTATGAAAATTACTTACAATCTTTTTTATTTTATTTTTTATCACTTTAATCTTTTTTGGTATCTTATCCAACCAGGACTTCTTTTTGTATCTTGGTCTTCAAAATCTTGATTAAAATCAAAATCACTATCTTGATTTTCTTGTTGATCATAAAAAGTATTTTTTTCAATTAGTTCTGATGGTAGCTCATCAACAAATCGAGACGCCATACTATCTATCCAATCTCCTTGATAAAAACGATTCATTGAAAAGGATATTAATGCTCTCTTTTTAGCTCTAGTGATACCAACATAGGCCAGTCTTCTCTCTTCCTCGAGACCTTTTTCTCCTTTTTCATCAATAGATTTTTGATGAGGGAATAACCCCTCCTCCCAACCTGGTAAGAAGACTACATCAAATTCTAATCCTTTTGATGCATGCATTGTCATCAAATTAATTTTTTCGCCATCCCAATCTTGATCAATTGATGTTG
>CACOFY010000012.1 GCA_902626575.1 uncultured Pelagibacteraceae bacterium
AAACGATCCTTTTGTTGGAGACTCATCTTTTTCAGGTGGAGTTAAAGTTATAACTGAAGATGGAAATAGTTTAGCAGAAAAAAAGCGAATTGATTTATACACTTACAAGCTAGTTGGAATAATAAAATCAGACTCAGATAGTTTTATTTCTCTTATAAATCAAGATGGTGAAGTAATTACGGTAGGTATGTTTGAGGAGCTAAATGATGGTGTCAAACTAGTAGATATGACAACCAAAGAAGCAATTTTTCAAACCGACGAAAAATATTTAATCATGAATTTTAAAAACCAGATTAAGGAGACAAGTGAATATTAATTCTTTAAAAATATTTTCTGTAATTTCAATATTATTACTTTTACTGAATGCTTGCGCAAAACCTAACATAAAAACTAATAAAAAATTTAAACATAATACCCCGCTGATTAAAGATGATATTAGAAAAGCAGGAAAAATGGAAATTGATAAAACTATAAAAATGGGACCAAAACCCGTGATCGGAGATACAAAAGCATTACAAAAAAGAAAAAAAATATCATCTCAACAAAAAAGAAATTATTTATTAATTCCTGATGAATTTAAAACTTTAAAGCAAAATGTTTCATTCAAATTTAAAAATTTAGATTACGCAGAAGCAATGCAATTAATGGGTAAGGTAGGAGATATAAATGTTTTAGTAGGTGATGAGGTAGCAGGATCGATTACGGCTGAACTAATTAATGTTCCATGGGATAAAGCCTTTAATGCTCTATTAGATATGAAAAATTTTGCAGCCGATATCGATGTTTCAAGTAATTTAATAAGAGTACACACTCCCTCAACTTTAACTGCACAAGAAACATATAAATCAACAAGGGCGGCAGCAGTTAAAAAGAAAGTAGAATTAGAAGATTCAGTTGAACCAATTGTCTCAGAAATTTTTAGACTTTATTATATATCACCTGCAGAAGCCAAGACTACTATTAATGAATTATTTACTTCCACAGGCGAGGCTGGTTTTTCACCAATTCAAATAACTGAGGAAATTACAACACGATCGATCATTGTTAGAGGTAAAAGTGAAGATTTAGATGTTGTAAATAAAATTATTGGTGAAATTGATGTAAGGACTAAACAAGTTTTGATAGAGGCGTTTATAGTTGAAGCAGATTCTACATTTGAAAAAGCTTTAGGAACAAGATTAGGTGGCACATATGTAAAAGATCAGAGAGTCGTTGGTGGTATTGTTGGTGGGGATGCTCTGACATCAACTACTTTCGATGCAGAGACAGGGTCTATCAGTGATGCAGGGGGATCAGTTACAGATTTTACAGCCGCTGCCGCAGGGGCAACGAGTGGTATCGGTATAATTAAAAGGACAGGTACCTCAATTTTAAAAGCTCAAATACAAGCTTTAGAGTCTCTTGGTTTAGGAAAAACAATATCTAATCCAAAAGTTTTTACTATAGATAATCAGGAAGCAACTATTACTCAGGGTGAGGAAATTCCATACCAATCAACAGGTGAAGGTGGTTCAGAAACACAATTTAAACCTGCTGTTTTGGAACTGTCAGTTACTCCAAGTATTATCGGTGACGGAAATGTATTATTGGATGTTAGTGTAAACAACGACTCTGTAAATAGAGCTACAGGAGGTGAGCCAAGTGTTAACACAATGAAGATAAAATCTAAGCTTTTAGTTGCTGATGGAGACATCGTTGTAATTGGTGGAATTAAGAAAAACAAAGTATTTGATACAAAAGCTCAGTTACCGGGCATAGGAAATGTCCCTATTTTAGGAAATCTGTTTAAAGGTACAACAAAAAGTGATAACTTAGATGAGCTATTAATTTTTATAGCACCAAGAGTTTTATAAAATGTTGAAAATAAGCAGAGAAAGTGAAATAAATTTAATCAACGTCTTAATTGACAACGATATTATTTCTGGAAAAGATTTACCAAATATAAAAAAAGTAAGCACTGAAAAAAACAAATCACAAATCGATGCAGTTTTTGAATTAAAACTTTGTGATGAGGACAAAATTTTAGATGTTTTAGTTAAAGAGCAAAGTTTAGACATTGTAGATTTATCAAAGATTGAAATTACAGATGATATAAAATCCGTTTTGCCATCAAACTACATAAATATGAATTTTGTTGCACCTTTTAAAGTCGAGGGAAAAAATTTACATATAGCGATTTCTGATAGTTCAAAACTTGGATTAATGAGAAACTTAAAAGCAATTACAAAAAAAAATATTGAACTCCATGCAGCTAAAGTATCTCAGATTTCTGAGTTTATTCAAAAGCTACAAAGCGAAAGTGGTGATGTTAAAATTGAAACTATAAGAAAAGAAAATAAGGAAAAAGTAAAAACTTTTGACTCAGAGCTTGGAGATGCTGGAGAAGTTTTAGAAAATAAACCTGAAGAGGAAATTGAAGCAATAGAAAACGAGTCAGAGGTTATTAAGTTTAGTACCGCTGTTGTAGCAGATGCGATTAAACTAGGTGTCAGTGATATTCATATTGAGCCATACAGATTTTCATCAAGGGTTAGATACAGACTTGATGGAATGCTCCAAGAACAAGAAGAATATAAAAAATTTTTACATGATAACTATGGTGCGGTCGTAACACGTTTTAAAATCATGGGTAAATTAGATATCGCCGAAAGAAGATTACCGCAAGACGGCGCAATTAATTTTAAAATTGATGGTAAAGTTGTTGATTTAAGATTGTCTATATTGCCAACAGCAAACAACGAAAGAATTGTAATGCGTATTCTTAACAAAGACGCAGGTGATATAACTTTAGAACAATTAAATTTTGAAGATCAAGATCTTAAAAATTTAAGAAAAGCTATTCATAGTACCCAAGGTCTTGTATTAGTCACGGGACCGACTGGATCAGGTAAATCAACAACTCTTTATAGTATTTTAAAAGAAGTAAGCAAACCACATCTTAACATTTTGACTGCAGAAGATCCTGTTGAATATGAATTAGATGGTGTTGGCCAAGTACAAATTAAAGATGATATTGGTTTATCGTTTGCCTCTGCTTTGAGATCTTTTTTACGTCAAGACCCAGAGATAATTCTGGTAGGAGAGATGAGAGATAAAGAAACGGTTGATATAGGATTAAAGGCTGCATTAACAGGTCACTTAGTATTTAGCACACTTCATACCAACGATGCGCCAAGCACTATCACAAGATTACAAAATATGGGAACACCAGATTATTTAATCAGTGCAGCAACTCAAATGGTACTTGCGCAAAGATTAGCTAGAAAAAATTGTAAAGATTGTAGAGTTCCAGACGAAGATGTTACACCAAAAGTTTTAACTGACTTAGGTTTCACTCCAGAAAAAGCATCTAGAGTAAAAGCAATTAAAGGCAAAGGTTGTGCAAAATGTAAAAATAGTGGTTATAAAGGAAGACAAGGAATTTATGAAATATTGGTGGTCTCAAAACCAATCAAAGAAGCAATTCTAAGACAAGCCACAACGCCTGAGTTAAGAGAAATTGCAATCAAAGAAGGTTTTCAAACTATGCAAGATATGGGTAGAAGAATGATTGCCAATGGAGACTTAAACTTTAGGGAATTTGAGCGAGTTTTATCAGCTAGCTAGTGATGGAAGTATTTACTTATAAAGGTATATCATCAGGAAAGTACGTTGAGGGAGAAATTGAGGCTCTCAATCAAGATGAGGCATCTTTTAAACTTAAAGAGCAAAAAGTAATTATTACTAATTTAATCAAAACTAAAAAGAAAAAAGGCGAAAAAAAAGAAAAAGCAAAAGGTAAAGGCTTTTCTTTATTTGGGAAAAAAAAGATAAAAGTGGAGGATATTTTAATTTTCTCAAAGCAGTTTGCCACCATGGTGAAAGCCGGGTTGCCTATTTTGCAAACACTAGCAATGTTAAGAGATCAATTAGAGTCTCCCGCAATAAAAGAAGTCATTGAGGACATTAGAAAAAGTTTAGAGGGTGGTGTAACATTATCGAAATGTTTCGAAAAATATCCTCAATACTTTGATAACGTTTATGTTAACTTGATAAAAGCAGGTGAGGCCAGTGGTAAATTAGATGTTTTTTTACTCAAAATTGTTGATGATTTAGAAAAAAAAGAAAAAATTAAAAAGAAAATTAAAAGTGCTCTTATGTATCCTGGTATTATGTTTACTACAGCTATGGTCGTAAGTGCGTTTATGTTAATTAAAGTTGTTCCAGTATTTGCTGAAATGTACGAGGGTATGGGCCTCGACCTGCCTAAGCCTACAGCAGTAATTATGAGCATGAGTGGTTTTCTTAGAGGAACCGGAGGAAAAATTCTCTTTTTTAGTTTAGTTGGAGGTTATTTTTTATTTAAATACCTAACTACTAAAAATGCTGCAATACAATATAAATGGCACAAACAAGTTTTAAAATTACCTGTATTTGGAGATTTAATTCTAAAATCATTAATTGCTCAAATTTCATTGATTATGGGAAATTTGAGTGCGGCAGGGGTAAATTTATTAGAAAGTATAGAAATTGCAAAATCTGTTAGTAAAAATGTGGTGGTCACTGAAGCTTTAGAGAATGTCAAAAAAGGTGTTTTTTCAGGCGAGACGTTGACAAAATTATTTTTAAAAGAACCATTATTTCCACCGACCTTCAGCCAATTAGTATCGGTTGGAGAGCAAACTGGACAACTTGATGAAATGTTTAATTCAGTAGCAAGATATTATGAAGCTGAATTTGATACCGCTGTAAATAATATGTCGAGTTTAATTGAACCAATAATGATTGTTTTCATGGGTATTATGATTGGCGGGCTTATGATTGCGATGTATTCACCAATATTCAATGTTGGTGCAATTATGGGTGGTTAAATTTTTTTAGATAAAATTAAATGGTTTACCCATTGTTGTTGGTCTTTTTTAAAAACTGCATCATCCATGATTTGTTTAATAAAAAAAGTACCTAAACCACCAGGTTTTATATCATCTAATTTTCTGTGTTGAATATTTTCTGCAACAACAGGTTTTCCTTTATCAAAAAATCCAATCTCTAAATTATTATCCTTTAAAGAAATTTTTATTTGCATATGATCTGTTGTATTTTCGACACCTTTATATGCATGTTTAACTATATTTTGTGCAGCTTCAGCAATCGCTAAAACTAATTCTTCTTTAAGATCATTGTCTAACTTTAGTTTATCAAAAACTTCTCTAGAAAAAACTCTGACCTCTTTTAAACTCGCAGTGTGTACCAGAAAATCTTTAGACTCTGACAAATCCATTATTCTAAGTTTAGTATTTGCTCCAACTTCGCCATCATTATAACTTTTAAAACAGATTTACTTACTTCTTTAACAACTACTTTAGTATTATTTTCTAAAGCTTTCTGATGACTTTCAATGAGAACTGATATTCCCGAAGAGTCCATGTAGGAAACGTCTTTGAGATTAAGGTGAACCTCTTTACCAGACTCTACTATTGGTAAAATTACTTCTTTTGCTTTTTCAGTTACATCCATATCAATTTCTCCGTTAAGAAAAACTGTAGATATATTTCCCTCTTCTGTAATTTTATAACTCATGAAAGAATACTGATAACATTAATAATAAATTATTAAAATCTCAAATTTGGGCCAAAATGAGCATATTTTTTAAAAAAAACTAGTTTTTCAAGCAAATTTAATAAAACTTCATTCTTTACATAATGATTATAAATATTAAGAATATAGATATTTAAAAATTAAGACTATAGGGAGGTCTATGACTAATAAAAATAAAAACAAAAAAGGTTTTACATTAATTGAATTGTTAGTTGTAGTTGCAATTATTGGTGCATTAGCAGCTGTAGGAGTAGTTGCTTATAATGGATATATTGGAGCTGCTAGAGTTAATTCTACAAAAGCAATTCATAACAACGTACTTAAGTATATAGCTAACGAGAGAGGAAAATGTGCACTTGATGAAGATTCGACTATCATGGGTGGAGTGGCATCATGCTCTAGCACGGCTGCACAAGTTGTTACAGCACTTACAGGGGGATCATCTCCTATTCAAGACAAAGACCCTTATGATGGTGGAGCGGCAGTTGTTGCTACGTTGCCAGCTAACGACGGTGATACTTCAATGAAAAGAGGTAATGTTCACATGACTTCTTCCGGCAGTGTGATAACACTTACTACTTATATAAATAAAGACGATGACACAGTGACAGGTACTGTTACAATTGAGTAAAGTCTTAAAGTAGAGAAGTATCTTTGGTGCTAAAAAATTTTAGAGGGTTCACTTTAATTGAACTATTAGTAGTAGTTGCAATTATTGGAGCCCTCGCAGCAATTGGAACTCTTGCTTACACTGGATATGTAGGTGGAGCTAAAAAGTCTGCAGCAACAAATGCAATGCAGCAAATAGCATTACAAGAACAAGAGTACGAGTCTATTAATGGAAGTTACTTTATACAAGCTTCTTGCACACCAAGTGATGAAAATGTTGAGGAAATCAACTCTGATCTTTTTGAAACTACTGCAGATGAACCAGTTGTTGAACTTGATGGATGGAGAGTTTGCGTAGATACACATACAACAGGTTTTGTAGTAAAAGCTTGCGAGTG
>CACOFY010000013.1 GCA_902626575.1 uncultured Pelagibacteraceae bacterium
TGGTTTCAAATGGTGTTGTAGCAATTATGGGTGCAGACTGTTCTGGTGTTACTGGAGCAATTGCATCTAATGTTGCAGTCCCTAATGGGGTAGTTATGATTTCTCCATCTGCAACATCTCCAGGACTTACAACAATAGAGGATAAAGGATATTTTTTTAGAACTGCTCCATCTGACGCAAGAGGTGGACAGATTTTAGCAGATATTACTAAAGATAGAGGTGTGAAAAGTGTTGCTATAACTTATACAAATAATGACTACGGAAAAGGTTTGGCAGATGTTTATAAAGCCGCTGTAGAGGCTCATGGTATTAAAGTTACAACAAGTGCAGCTCACGAAGATGGAAAAGCAGATTATGCAGCTGAAGTAGCAACTTTAGCTTCTGCTGGCGGTGATGCTGTTGCTGTAATTGGTTACTTAGACCAAGGTGGTAAAGGTATTATTCAAGGATCTCTTGACTCTGGAGCTTTTGATACTTTTATTTTATCTGATGGTATGATTGGTGACTCTTTAACTGATAATTTTGGTAAAGCTTTAAATAAATCATTTGGTTCAATACCTGGATCTACTGGAAAAGGAGCTGGCGTATTTGCAAAAGTTGCTAAAGCTGGTGGAATTGACTCTTCTGGACCTTACACAGGAGAATCTTATGATGCTGCTGCTTTAATAACATTAGCTATGCAAGCGGGTGGTAAAGCAGATAGAGCAACTATTCAAAAAAATGTAATGTCAGTGGCTAATGCGCCTGGAACTAAAATTTATCCAGGTCAACTTAAAAAAGCTTTAGATCTTCTATCTAAAGGTAAAGCTGTTAACTATGAAGGTGCAACTGGAGTAGAATTTACTGATGTTGGAGAAGCTTTTGGATCTTTCCTAGAAAAAGAAATAAAAGGTGGAAAATTCAAAACTAAAAAACAAAGATAGTTTTATATTTAAAAACCCTAGCGTTAAGTTACGCTAGGGTTTTTTTTTGCGTGAATTTCAGCTCTTATTGTTGCTAATGCTATTAAAAGCATAAAAGGAATACAAATTAAATTCATTGTTTTCCAGCTTGTAAGTGTAATAAATATCCCTGCCGATAAACTACCTATTGCATGTATAGAATAAACTACAAAATCATTTAGACCCTGTGCTTTGAATTTTTCCTCTTCTTTATAAGTCAAAACAAGTAAACTTGTTCCTGAGATAAACAAAAAGTTCCAACCTAATCCTAAAAATATTAAAGCAACCATATAATTTAAAAAAGTTTGATCAAAAGAACTTACAATCAATGTAATACTATAAAGAAATATACCTGCATAAATAATATTACTATTACCAAATTTTTTAATTAAAAAACCTGTCATAAGAGATGGTAAAAACATTGAAGCAACATGAAACTGAATAACAATACTGGTTTTGCTTAAGCTCATATTTTCCATTACATGCATGCTGATTGGAGTTGCAGTCATGAGAAATGTCATAATTGCATATCCAAATGCTGATGCGCATACAGCTTGGAAAAATCTTGGCTGTGAAATTAATTCAATATAGCTTCTTCCTTTATATTGTAAATTAATTTCTAATTTTGAATTATCTTCATAAAATAAAAAAAGAATTGATGGAATAAAAGTTAATAGAGCGAGAGCAAGATATGATCCAACATATAAGTTTTCACTAATCAAATCTTTTGAAAAATTTGCTAGGCTTGGTCCTAAAAATGCGGAAATGATCCCACCAAATAATATTATTGATATTGCTTTTGGTGCTATCTCTTTATTAACACTTTCAGCAGCTGCAAAACGATACTGATGTGTAAATGCCATTCCAATACCTATGAATACATTTGCAAAACAAAATAAAATAAAATTTTGGCTGTATATAGAGTAAGCTGCTAAAATAGAAAATAACGTATTGCCAATTGATGCTAATATAAATCCATATTTTCTACCAATCAAACTCATTACCCTGGTAGCAATAATTGCTCCTATAGCTATACCCACTACAGAAATTGACATTGGTAAAGTTGCTAGTGATTTAATTGGACTTATTTGAGAACCAATTATTCCACTTAAGAAAACAGTAACTGGTGCTGCTGTAAAACTAAAAATTTGACTAAGAGTTAATAATAAAAGGTTTTTGTTCATTAAAAGATGTATTTATCACTTAAATACATCGCAAATGCTAAAGCCATTCCAAGTAATATATATTTCATATTTTTTTGACGTTTATTTTTTCTGGAATTAATCCTTTTGGACGATATCTCATTATTACTAATAGTCCAACTCCAATCATTAAAAATCTAAAATAGGGTGCACTCTCAATAAGATGAACCTTTAATGCATTAGTTTCATCTAAATGTGTAGTAAAAAAATTAATTAAATATAAAGCTATTGGTCCTGCTTCTACCCATAAAAACCATACTACAAATCCACCTAATATTGCTCCAAAATTATTACCAGTACCGCCAACAATTACCATTACCCAAATAACAAAAGTATATCTCATTGGCCTATAGCTTCCAGGGGTAAACAAGCCATCATTAGTCACCATCATCGCGCCCGCCAAACCAACAATTGCTGACCCTAGAATAAAAATCAGCAAATGCTCCTTGACTACATTTTTGCCCATTGCTCCTGCAGCTTCTTCATTATCTCTAATTGCTCTCATTTTTCTTCCCCAGGGTGAATAAAGAGCTTTTTGAGTAAGGATTAATAAAATTATAACCACTGATAAAAATAAACCAGTCATACAGAGTTTTACATACACAGATGATGCATCTATGACTAATTGGTTTAACATATCTTTTTTATCAGAAACCGAACTTAATAAATTTAATTTTCCTTGATGCAGTTTTTCAACTAAATTTATAAACCAGGGAGAGGTTTGTAGATCTATCTCGTAGGGAACTGGTCTTTTTAATCCAATTACATTTTTTACTCCCCTTGCTAACCAATCTTCATGTTTAATAATTGACACAACTATCTCAGCAATTAGTAGTGTTGCTATAGCAAGATAGTCAGCTCTTAAGCCTAAAGCTATTTTACCAACAATAAATGCTAACCCAGCTGCGAAGATTGCTCCAATAATCCAAGAAAATAGTACTGGCATTCCAAGTCCACCAAGAAAACCAGTTTTTGCAGGATTAACTGCTTCAATCGCTTCAATACCTGGGAAAGCAACAAACCTAATTAAAATTACCCCAAATATAATCGAAAATGTAATAAAATAGTTTTTATATTTGTGATTTTTATATTTTTTTAAAATTAATCTTACAATTAAAACCAGACTAATTATCAAAATTAAACTACCTATAATATTTAATCCTCCTGCGCTCCAAGCTTCAGGAACAGGTGTAACTGAAACCAAAACTACAGCCAATCCACCAAGAGCTGTATAACCCATAATGCCAAAATTAATTAAACCTGCGTATCCCCATTGAATATTCGCACCCATAGTCATCACTGCAGAAATTAAACAATAATTTAAAATAGATAGTGCAATCGACCATGATTGGAATATTCCAACCATGATTATTAAAAATAACATGATAGAATAAGCGGCTATAATATTAAAATATTTTCTCATATCTTTTTTCCCTCGAAAATACCAGAAGGTCTAAATAACAAGACTATTACTAATATTGAAAAGGAAACTGCAAATTTATAATCTGTAGATAATAATTGTACTAAAGAATCTGGTTCTAAAAACTCTGGTAACAAATAAATAAAAAACTTTTTATATGCATAAGTAACCAAAATCTCTGCAAATGCTATTACATAACCGCCTAAAAATGCACCATAGGGATTTCCAATTCCTCCTACAATTGCTGCAGCAAAAATTGGAAGCATATTATTAAAATAAACAAATGGTTTATAACTTTTATCTAAGCCGTATAAAACTCCTCCAACAGTCGCCAAAAATCCAGCTATAATCCAAGTGATCATAACAACTTTTTTAGGGTCTATACCAGATAGCAAAGCTAAATCTTCATTATCAGAGTAAGCTCTCATACTTGTGCCAGTTTTAGTTTTATTTAAAAACCAAAATAAAGTTGAAACTAAAATAATTGTAACCACAAGTGTTATTGCCTGAGTAGATTTTATAGTAAGTCCCTCGCTTAGTCCTGTCATTTCTTTAAACTCAGAGGCTTTAAGAATAAATTTTTCACCATCCATA
Source organism: uncultured Pelagibacteraceae bacterium (assembly GCA_902626575.1). GTDB lineage: Bacteria > Pseudomonadota > Alphaproteobacteria > Pelagibacterales > Pelagibacteraceae > Pelagibacter. The sequence goes on from CACOFY010000013.1 coordinate 4,158, forward strand.
AACCTTCTATCAAATGGTCCTATAATTATTCTTATAATTGCTTGAGTAACAAACATTACACCAACACTAACCATGGCTAATTGAACAGGTGCACTTTTGCTTATTCTATAATATTTAAAAACAAATTTATCAATAAATAACATGTATAAAATCATAGCAAGGATCGCTAAAGGCAGAGTCAATAATGCTGTAGGTAAAAATCCTAGTCCAACTCCAGCTGATTGAAAATAATATGTGAGTAGAACAGCGAACATTGTCCCAAAAGACATCATATCTCCGGTTGCAAAATTGGCAAATCGAAGTACTCCATAAATTAATGTTACAAAGATTGCACCCAGTGCTAATTGAGATCCGTAAGTAATCGCTGGTATTACAGTGTAATTTAATAATAAAATTACTGCATTTAATAATTCCAAATTATCCTCCAAGAAAAGATCTTCTTACTTCTGGATCTTCCAATAGTTCGCTTCCAGAACCTTCAAATTTATTTTGTCCAGTAACTAGAACATAGCCTCGATCAGATATACTTAATGCTTGTTTGGCATTTTGTTCGACCATAATTATTCCAACATTGGTCTCTTTTACTCTCAGTATATGTTGAAATAATTCATCCATTACTATCGGTGAGACACCTGCGGTCGGCTCATCTAACATTAATACTGATGGCTTTATCATTAAAGCTCTGCCCAAGGCTACCTGTTGTCTTTGCCCGCCAGACAACTGCCCAACAACTTGAGAACTTTTTTCTCTTAGTATTGGAAAAAGATCATAAATTTCTTCAATAACATCGTTTATATTATCTTCTCTTAAAAATGCTCCAACTTCTAAATTTTCTCTTACTGTCAGTTCAGAAAAAACGTTTTTTGTTTGAGGCACAAACGAAATACCAGATTTAACTCTTTCTTGTGGTGAAAGCTTTGAAATATCTGTTCCATTTATTTTAATATTTCCGGACTTTAAATTAAGTAAGCCAAGCATTGCTTTCATTGCTGTAGATTTGCCTGCACCATTTGGTCCTAATATTGCAACTATTTCACCTTTATTAACTTTAATTGTACATGATGAAATAATATCTGGTCCATTACCGTAACCAGCTGTCATTTGATTTCCTTCAAAAAAATACATTATTGGATATCCATAGTTTTTTGATTGCTTCTTCCTAAATAACTATCAATTACTTTGTCATTTTTCTTTACTTCATCAGATGTACCCTCAAATAGAACTGATCCCTCAGACATAACTATAACCGGATCACACATTCTACTTATGAAATCGATATCATGCTCTATCATGCAAAAAGTGTAACCTTTTTCTTTGTTAAGTCTTAGGATGGCTGTTCCTAAATCTTTTAGTAATGTACGATTAACTCCAGCCCCTACCTCATCTAGTAATACAAGTTTTGCATCAACCATCATAGTTCTTCCAAGCTCAAGAAGTTTTTTTTGACCTCCAGATAGATTTCCTGCAAGTTCATTTGATAGGTGTTTTAAATTTAAGAATTCTATTACTTGTAAAGCCTTTTCTTTTAATTGATCCTCTTCTCTCTCAACAAGCTTTGGATTAATAAGTGCTGTAATTAAATTTTCTCCAGATTGATTGCTAGGTACCATCATTAAATTCTCTAATACAGTTAAATTTGAGAATTCGTGAGCAATTTGAAAAGTTCTCAAAAGTCCTTTTGAAAAAAGTTGATAAGATGGCATATTGGTAATATTTTCATTATTGAATACTACACTTCCTTTGGAAGATTTTAAATTTCCTGCAATTAAATTAAATAGTGTTGTTTTTCCAGACCCGTTAGGTCCAATAATACCTGTAATAGATCCTTTTTTAATTTTAAGAGAACAATTATTTACAGCAGCTAAACCACCAAAATACTTCGAGACATTTTCAACATGTAAAATTTCTGTTTCACTCATTCTCTATTTTGTTTTCTTTAATCTTTTTAAAATAATCCCAGTCGTTTTATTTAATGAATTATAAAAACCAAGTTTTTTCAATTCTTTGAGAGATTGTTCGTTTAATCCTTTCGGTGTTTGCGATTCTTTCACCAATTTTTTTAAATCGTTAGATTTTTCATTAGCATCTTCTGCCAGCGCAAGAAATAAAGAAGTTACATATTTTTGAGAATTGTATTTTTTAACACCCTTTTGAACTAACCATGACGATAGGCACTGTAAAATTTCATAAAATGGCGCCATCAAGGATGATGTAGCCCAAAAATTTAAAGATAAATTCTCGTTATTTATCTCAATTGTATTTCCTAATTTGTTAAAAAATTCTTTAACTTTTTTATTTGCTGGAAAAATTGGTACTGGTCCTTTTTTGAGTGATATGGGTGGTAAAGGAATTGCTCTAACTATTTTGGCTTTTACTCTAA
>CACOFY010000014.1 GCA_902626575.1 uncultured Pelagibacteraceae bacterium
TGAAAATTTCCAGCTTTCCTTTTTTTTACTTGGAAAACCATCTTTTAAAAAATTGTTAAGATATTTTTGTTTAATATCAAGCTCCTCTTTTGGCAGAGCTTCCTTAAAAGTTTTATCAAAGTCTAATTTAATTCTGTTTTCCATTTAGTTAAAATTTTCGTAACCTTTCTTTTCTAATTCCAAAGCTAATTCTGGACCACCAGATTTTATTATTTTTCCATTCATTAGAACATGTACAAAGTCTGGTTTTATATAATCAAGTAATCTTTGATAATGAGTAATAATCAAAAAGGCATTATTTTTTTTTCTTAAAGAGTTAACTCCATCTGCAACTGTTTTTAACGCATCAATATCAAGTCCTGAGTCTGTTTCGTCTAAAATTGATAATTTTGGATTCAAAATTGACATTTGTAAAATTTCATTTTTCTTTTTTTCACCTCCAGAAAAACCTACATTTAATTGTCTGTTAAGTTTGTCTTCATCAAATTTTAACTCTTTTGATTTTTGTTTAACTAAATTCAAAAATTCGATTGCATCTAGTTCTTTTTCTCCTCTTGCTTTTCTGATTGCATTAAGAGAAGTTTTTAAAAAAATATTTGTATTTACTCCAGGTATCTCTAGTGGATACTGAAATGCTAAGAATATACCTTTGTGGGCTCTTTCCTCTGTCTCTAAATCAAATAAATTACTTTCTTCAAATAGTATTTCGCCAGATACATCGTAACCTTTTTTCCCTGACAATATATTTGATAGAGTGCTCTTACCTGACCCATTAGGTCCCATTATTGCATGAACTTCGCCTGGCTTTATTTCTAAATTAAATCCATTTAAAATAGATTTGTTATCAATATTGGCTTTTAAATTGCTTATTTTTAACATTACCCTAAATTCCTTTTAACCTACGCTTCCTTCTAAGCTTATACCCACTAACTTCTGCGCCTCGACTGCAAATTCCATAGGCAATTGCTGTAGAACTTCTTTACAAAATCCATTTACTATTAATCCCACTGCCTCCTCTGCATTTAAACCTCTTTGTTGACAATAATGAAGTTGCTCCTCGCTAATCTTAGAAGTTGTTGCTTCGTGAGCTATAGTTGAGTCTGAATTTTTATTCTTAATATAAGGAACAGTATGAGCTCCACATTTATTTCCCATTAATAAAGAGTCACATTGCGTATAATTACTTGAGTTTAAAGCCTTTTGGGAAATGTCTACTAATCCTCTGTATGTCATGTCGGATTTACCAGCACTTATGCCTTTTGATATAATTTTACTTTTTGTATTTTTTCCAATATGTATCATTTTGGTACCAGTATCAGCCTTTTGATGATTATTTGTAATAGCTATTGAATAAAACTCACCTATTGAATTATCCCCACGAAGTATACAGCTAGGATATTTCCAAGTTATTGCAGAGCCTGTTTCTACTTGAGTCCATGAAATTTTGGAATTTTTTCCTTTGCAAAGACCTCTTTTTGTTACAAAGTTATAAATCCCTCCTTTTCCATCTTTATCACCTGGATACCAGTTTTGAACTGTTGAATATTTAATTTCAGCATCGTCTAAAGCTATTAACTCAACATTAGCTGCATGCAATTGATTTTCATCTCTCATTGGGGCTGTACACCCTTCTAGATAGCTTACATAACTACCTTTATCCGCAATAATCAAAGTTCTTTCAAATTGTCCTGTATCCGATGCATTAATTCTAAAATATGTAGAAAGTTCCATCGGGCATCTAACTCCAGGCGGAATATATACAAACGAGCCATCGGTAAAAACAGCTGAATTTAATGTAGCAAAAAAATGATCAGTTAATGGTATAACTGTACCAAGATATTTTTTAACTAACTCAGGATGTTTTTGAATAGCTTCAGATATTGAACAAAAAATTATTCCTTTTTCTGTGAGAGTTTCTTTGAACGTTGTTGCTACGGAGACAGAGTCAAATACTGCATCTACAGCAATACCATTTAATCTTTTTTGTTCCTGTAATGGAATTCCAAGTTTCTTATAAGTTTCAAGTAATTTTGGGTCTAATTCGTCTAAACTTTTCGGCTTTTCTTTAAAACTTTTTGGTGCAGAATAATAGTAAAGATCTTGGTAATCAATCTTAGGATATTTAGGCTTTTGCCAATCAGGTTCTTTTAAAACTTTCAATCTTTCAAATGCTTTCAATCTCCAATCAAGAAGCCACTTGGGTTCTTTTTTGATATTTGAAATAAATTTAATGACATCCTCATTTAATCCTTTTGGAGCTTTATAATTTTCAATATCAGTTGAAAAACCATATTTATAATCTTTTAATTTTTCTAATTCTTTTTCTCTCATTATATTCTATTTTGATGTTTGTTGATTAAATCACTAAGTTTCTTTTTTTCGAAAAATGAATTTATATATATTTCTAGTTCATCCCATAAATTATGTGTGATGCACTTAACTGATTTACCAGTACAACTTTTTTTAATATCCTTTTTGCAAGCAATGGTTTTAACTTTTTCATCTAAAGCTAAAAATATTTCAGCAATTTTAATATCTTCAGGGTTTTTATTTAATACGTAACCACCATTAATCCCACGGACACTTCTAACTACATTGTTTTTTTTTAATTTTAAAAAAATCTGCTCTAAATAAAGAATTGAAATGTTTTGTCTTAGTGAAATGTCTCTTAAACTTACTGGATTTTGAGACGAAAATTTCGCAAGATCTGCTAATGCCATTACAGCATATCTAGATTTAGTATTTAGCTTCATAAGTGTTATTTTAAGCGACTTATATATATACCCGACTAAAATAGTCAAGTTTAACAAAAAATTAAAAAGACTCGCAAATCGTCCCATGATTGTTATATAAAGTTTTTCTGTGAGAATAATTATCATTAACACTTATGGAAAATAAAATAGACGAAATTTTTATACCAGGTCCCGCTGGAAGATTAGAAGCTAAATATTTTAAAAGTAAAAAAAATACCTCGCCAATTGCACTTGTGCTTCAACCGCATCCTCAGTATGGAGGAACAATGAACAATAAAGTTGTAGTAGAAACTTTTAATATTTTTAAAGAAAATAATTTTTCAGTTTGTAGATTTAATTTTAGAGGTGTTGGAAGAAGCGATGGAGAGTTTGATAATGGTCAGGGGGAGCTGGCAGATGCAGCAGCCGCATTGGACTGGCTTGAGAGAGAAAATTTAGATAATTCACAATGCTGGGTATCAGGTTTTTCTTTTGGTTCTTTAATTGCGATGCAACTTCTTATGAGAAGACCAGAAATAAATAGATTTATTGCAATATCACCACAACCAAATGTATATGATTTTTCATTTTTATCGCCTTGTCCAACCTCAGGATTGATGACATATGGTAAAAGAGATGAACTAGTACCTATTGAGTTTATCGATGAATTAAATAAAAGGTTGAGTGCTCAGAAAGGTATAAAAGTTGAATTTCAATCTGTACCTGATGCTAACCACTTTTTTTCTAAGTCTGAAAAAAACTTAGTTGATACTTTAGAAAAGTATATAAAAAAAGAAACTACTGTTTTCTAAAAATTCGATACCGATACTCCACCTATACTTGGTTTTTTACAACCAGTTGTTTCAGGAAATGAAATTGGTAAATTAAGATATGATCGAATCCCTAAGAAAGCGAAAGCTTGTGACTCAATAAAGTCACCATTCAAATTTAAATTATCAATCATATTTATTTTTTTATTAATTTTTTTTTCTATTTTTTTTATTAAAAATTTATTCTTTCTTCCACCACCAGATACGTAAATATTATTATTATTTGAGATATTTTTTGAAATTATTTCAGCAGTAAACTCTACTAATGTAGCTGCCCCATCATTTAATGATAATCCTCTAACAAATGAGTAATCAAAGTCTAAAATATCAAATGATTTTTTATTGCTAATATTACTATTTAAAAAAAAATCTAAGGCATTTTCTAAAATTATATGGTCGATTTTTCCTGACTCTGCAATTTTCCCATCTAAATCAAACAATTTATCAGTATTTTTTTTTATCCATTTATCAATTAAACAATTACCCGGACCTACATCTTTAGCAAAAATCTTTCCATCATTATTAATAAATGTCTCATTTGATATTCCTCCAATATTTAAGAAGGTAGCAGAGTTTTTTTTTGTTAATTTAAATAAAAGTTTATGGAATATAGGTGTGAGAGGAGCGCCCTGACCACCATTCATCAAATCATTTTTTCTAAAATCATAAATTACCTTTTTCTCTGTAATTTGTGATAGAAGTCTGCCATCGCCTATCTGTAATGATATTCTTTCATCTCCATCATGAAACATTGTTTGACCATGGAAGCCAATTAGGTCAATTTTTATTTTTTTATCTGAAATAATTTTATTTGATATTTTAGCATGAAATAAAGTTATTTTTTTTTCTAACTTTTCTAACTCACTTTTAAATTTAGTAATGTCCTCTTTAGTTAATATTTTATCTCTACAAGAATACAAATTTTCACGTATATCTTCATCATACTCAAAAAATTCATCGTAAATTGGTTCATATTTATCATCTCCATTGGATGAAATTATGGATGCGTCTACTCCATCCATTGAGGTTCCACTCATTAAACCAAGTCCAAAATAAGTTTCTTTCATTGGTATTTTAAATTAATTTTAATAAAGTATATTGATTCTACACATTTTTAAAAATATGGAAAATTCATTCTTAAAAGAATTCAAAAATAGAGAATATTACAATCAATGCACAAACGAAATTGAGCTTGAAAATATTATGGGCAGGTCAAAAATTAAAGCTTATATCGGTTTTGACTGCACAGCTCAAAGCTTGCATGTTGGAAGTCTTCTACAAATAATGTGTTTGCGTTTATTACAAAAATTTGGTCATCAGCCTATAGTTTTACTTGGTGGAGGGACAACTAGAATTGGTGATCCTTCTGGTAAAGAAGAAACTAGAAAAATCTTATCTGAAAATGAAATAGAAAAAAATATAAAAAATATACAAAATATTTTCAAAATTTATCTAAAGACTAAAAATCCAAAAACTAAACCTATTTTTGTAAATAATTTTAAGTGGTTAGGTAAATTAAATTATATTAGATTTTTAAGAGATATTGGTAAACATTTTACGATAAATAAAATGTTAAGTTTTGATAGTGTCAAATTAAGATTGGACAGAGAACAGTCATTAAGTTACATGGAATTTAATTATATGATTTTACAGGCTTACGATTTTTTGGAGTTAAGCAAAACAAAAAAATGTATCTTACAGATTGGTGGTTCAGATCAATGGGGTAATATTATAAATGGAGTTGATCTTATAAAAAGACATTCTAGCAAATCTGTTTATGGTTTAACTACTCCTCTAATAACCTTAGCATCAGGTGCAAAAATGGGAAAAACGGAAAAGGGTGCAATTTGGTTAGACAAAAAACTACTTTCTCCGTTTGATTATTGGCAATTTTGGAGAAATACTGATGACCGAGATGTAATTAAATTTCTAAAAATGTTTACTGAACTTGATTTAAAGGAAATAAAAAAAATATCTAGTAATAATATAAATTCTCTTAAAATTATACTTGCTAATGAAGCAACTAAAATGCTTCATGGAAAAGATGCTGCTTTGAGAGCACAAAAAACTGCAAAAAATATTTTTGAAAAAGGTTCTATTGGTGATGATCTTCAATCTGTTGAAATAAAAATAAAATTAATTGAGGACGGAATAAATATAATCGATTTAGTTAATTTAACAGATTTATTTGTATCTAAAAGTGAAATTAGAAGAGCAATTCAAAATAAAGGTTTAAAGTTAAATAATATAACAATTGATGATGAAAAATTAATTGTTTCAAAGGATCAATTAGATAATAAAAATTATTTTAAATTATCTCACGGTAAAAAAAAGCATATTCTCTTAAAATTTACTAATTAGTATTTTTAATTTTTTCTAAAGTTCTTGTTATAAATCTTGGGGTTAACGTTTTAATCGGATTTACTGTAGTCTTTAAATTTTTTGGAGGCCCTTTAATCTTAAAACTTACCCCAAAAACTCCCTCCCCTGTTTTCTTACCCACTAAAATATTTCCTAATATAGGGATTGAGGAAACAAATTTATTTATTGTTGTCGCTGGTACAAGTGTTCCTTTTAAACTAACTAATTTATTTTTTTGAACATATCCCTCCATGAGAATAGATATTGCAGGACCAATGGAATAGATTTCATCTATTGTCATTTTATCATCTTTGTTAGTAAAAATCATTTCAAACTCATTAAATCTTACACCCTCTCCAGTTAATATATCTGCTATTCCTTGAAGAGACGCCAATGTAAGGAGTTTTGTTAAAGCTGGTAACTCCTTTAATTTAAAGTCATAAATATTTAATTGAGAACTTGATGTATTATTAATTTTTGAGGATGAAAAATTAATTTTTCCCTCCTCAAAACCTTTAATAAAGTTAAACTTTTTAACGAAAGGTTTTGCAAGGTCAGAATAAAAAGTAGTTACTTGCTCATTGTTTTTGGTTAAAATTGAAAGTGATACTT
>CACOFY010000015.1 GCA_902626575.1 uncultured Pelagibacteraceae bacterium
ATATAATTACAAACCTGTTCACATAATTTAAGATCTATAATCTTTGCTTTTGCTTCGATAATTTGAATTTCTAATAATTTAATGATTTTTAAGGCAAAAGTCTCATTTGTAAGCGAAATTTTCCATTTAATTGAACTTTCTCTTAATCTTTGTCTAGACATTTCTAGTAATCCAAACGAGCTTATTCTACCAATTTGAATTCTAGCTCTGTCATTTCTGCATTTCTCTTTGAGTCTTCTTTCAACCAGTCTTCTGTTACCAAAATTTATCATGTCGATAAAATCGATTATTATTAATCCTGACAAATCTCTAATTTTAATTTGTCTTGCTATTTCCTCTGCTGCCTCTAGATTTGTATCAAGTGCAGTGCTTTCTACATTTTTTTGTTTAATTGATTTCCCTGAATTTATATCTATAGAAACAAGTGCTTCTGTTGGGTTTATTTCAAGATACCCACCTGAACTAAGCTTAACTTGTGTTTCAAATATTTCATTAAGTTTATTTTCAATTTTTTCTTTAATGAATAAAGGAATTTTGTCTCTATACTTTTTTATTTTTTTTACATGTGATGGCATAATCAATTTCATAAAGTTTTTTGCTTTTTGATAACCATCATTACCTTCAATTATTATACTTTGGGTAGTCTCGTCATAAATATCTCTTAAAGTTCTTTTAATAATTTCACTTTCTTTATGTATTAAAGCAGGCGCAATAGAATTCATTGCATTTTCTTTAATTGACTCCCATACTTTTATTAGATTTTCTAAATCACCTTCTATTTCGTTTTTTGTTTTATTAGCACCAGCTGTTCTGACAATTATTCCCATTTCTTTTGGTATTATTATTTGATTAAGAATACTTCTTATTTTTTTTCTATCAGCTGGATTAAATATTTTTCTTGATATTCCTCCACCTTTGGGAGTATTTGGCATCAAGACAATATATTTTCCTGCAATTGAAATAAAAGTACTTAAAGCAGCTCCTTTTAATCCTCTTTCATCTTTCAAAACTTGTACCAAGATAACTTGATTAGGTTTTATTACCTCTTGTATTTTATATCTTTTAATAGGATATTTTTTTTGTGGAATTTTTTCGTTTACAGTATTTTCATTAGAATTTTTTTCGACAGGATCATTTAACTCAACTACATTTTGATCAATCCCTTTTTCCTCCTCTTTTTCACTTTCTTTTATTAATTCCTCTCTTGCTTTTTCCTCTTCTTCTTTAATTTTCTCTAAGTCACTTTTTGGAATTTGATAATAATCAGACTGAATATCATTAAAGGATAAAAAACCATGTCTTTCTTTACCAAAATCAATGAAAGCTGCTTGTAAAGATGGCTCAACTCTACTTACTTTTCCTAAGTATATATTATTTTTTACTAAAGTATTGTTTAAGCTTTCGTATTCGTAATCTTCAATATTACCGTCTGATTTAAGAACAACTCTAGTTTCATTTGGATGCGAAGCATCAATATATAAATTTTTTTCCATAGTTTTGTGATTATTTTGATCATTGTTTTTTATTTATAAATTCTGTGCCTTAACATTAACAAATTTGATAAATAAATAAACTAAAATGAGCATGTTATTAAAAAAGATATTAGTTTTTTCAATTAGTGGTATTTTATTATTAGCTTTTTTATCAATTTCAATTTTATGGGCATTTTCTAACAATCTACCTGATTATAAATTTTTAAAAAATTATAAGGCCCCAGTATCTAGTAAAGTTTACTCAGGAGATGGAGAGCTTGTAAGTGATTTTTCAACAGAAAAGAGAATTTTTGTTCCTTACAATGCAATACCAGAAAAAATTATAAACTCCTTTCTCTCGGCAGAGGATAAAAACTTTTTTAATCATCCAGGTGTAGATGCAAAAGGAGTTTTAAGAGCAATAATAAATAATATTTCAAATGTTTTAAGCTCAAAAAGGTTAGAAGGCGCCTCAACAATAACTCAACAAGTAGCAAAAAATTTTCTTTTAACTAATGAAGTGAGTTTAAATAGGAAAATTAAGGAAGCTATTTTAGCATTTCGTATCGAGAGAGCTTTGTCAAAAGAGAGGATCCTAGAACTTTATTTAAATCAAATTTACTTAGGGGGAGGGACTTATGGTGTAGCAGCTGCTAGTCTTGAATATTTTGATAAACCAATCACAGATTTAACGTATGTTGAGTCTGCATTGCTTGCAGCACTTCCAAAAGCACCTAGCAGATATAATCCTTATAAAAATAAAAAGTTAGCAAAATTTAGAAGAGATTTGGTAATAAAAAATCTTCTTGATAATAATTTTATAAATTCTACACAATATAATTCATTCATCAGAGAGGAAATAAAACTAAAAAAAAGAAAAAAAATATTGCTAGAAAACTCACTTTATTATGTTGAAGATGTTCGAAAAGACATTCTTGAAAAATTTGGTTATGATAAGGTTTATAAAGAGGGACTGAATATCAAAACTCCACTTGATTTAAATCTTCAAACTATTGCTACAGATTCTCTAAGGGATGGATTAATTGCTTATGATAAAAGGAAAGGTTGGAGAGGTCCTTTAGGTAATAAAGTTTATAGCGAGGAATGGAGTAAAGATTTTAAAAAATTTAAACTTGAAAAAGTTTTTAATTGGGATTTTGCAATAGTAAAAAATATTAATAAATTTTCAATAGAGATCGAAACAGATAAAAATGAAACTGGTGTAATAGAATACAAAGATATTAATTGGATAAAAAAAGAAACTTCTGAAATTTTCAAAAAAGGTGACATTATTTTTGTAAAAAAAATAAAAAAGGGAATTTATAGTTTAAAACAGATGCCAGAGGTAAATGGCTCTATAGTCGTAATGGATCCTTTCACTGGGAGAGTATTAGCAATGACTGGTGGATTTAGTTTTAAACAAAGTGAGTTCAATAGAGCATCTCAAGCTTTAAGACAACCAGGCTCTGCTTTTAAACCTTTTATTTATGCTCTTGCATTAGAAAATGATTATACACCTTCATCCCTAGTGCTTGACGCACCATTAGTTTTAGAACAAGGAACAGATCTGAAATTATGGAAGCCCCAAAATTATGGAAAAAAGTTTTATGGTTTATCAACTTTGAGAACAGGAATAGAAAAATCTAGGAATTTAATGACTGTTAGAATTTCTCAAGACTTAGGTTTAAATAAAATTGTGGATTTTTCAAAGAAACTTAAAATTTATGATAATCCAAACGAACTTTTATCTATCTCATTAGGTTCTACTGAGACAACTTTATTAAAATTAAGCTCTGCTTACTCATCATTTGTTAACGGAGGAAAGTTGGTTACTCCAATATTAATTGATAGGATTCAAGACAGTGAAGGAAATACAATATTGAATACTGATAATAGAGTTTGTAATAAGTGTGATGAAATTTCTCATTTGGGAAATCAATATCCAAATATTATTGACAATTTTGAGCAAATTTTTTCACCACAAACCGCATATCAAATGACATCTATATTAGAGGGGGTTGTTCAAAGAGGAACTGGCAAAGGTTTAAGAGACCTTAATTTGGATTTAGCAGGAAAAACCGGCACAACAAATAAGAATACTGATACATGGTTTATAGGTTTTACATCTAAATTGCTTGTTGGTGTATATGTTGGTTATGATAACCCAAAATCTCTTGGAAAAAGAGAGACAGGAGCAAAAACTGCAATGCCGATCTTTAAAAATTTTATAAAGAATTCAACAAAAAAGAAAGATGCTAGACCATTTAAAGTTGCAAATGATGTTGTAATGATGGTTGTTGATTCTGAGACAGGAGAGAAAGCATCTTTTGGAACAAAAAAAACAATTATCGAAGTCTTCAAAAAAAAGGATATTAATAAGGAAGATTTAATAAAATCCAAAATAAATAATAGATTAAAAAATAATAATGTATTAAGGTTCTACTAATGCAAAATGAATTTTCAAATAACAAAGCTGAAATAGAAAAGACATGCTTGAGAATACAGGAGTATCTTTGAAAAGCATAAAGTTATATCTAATTTAGATAAAATAAATCAAAAAATACTTGAGCCAGATTTTTGGAATAATAAGCTAGAGGCCCAAAAAATTTTTAAAAAAAAAAAATTTTTAGAGGAACTTGTAAATACTCACAAAAAATCAATTTCAGAAGTAAAAGATTTAGCTGATTTATTTAAATTAGCTAACGAAGAAAACAATCAATCAATGTTAAAAGATATAATTCAAAATATTGAAAATTTAAAAATAATTACAAAAAAAAATGAGATTAAATGTTTTCTATCAAATGAAAGTGATATTTTAGATTGTTATATGGAAATACATGCAGGAGCAGGGGGAACCGAAAGTCAAGATTGGGCAGAAATGTTGAAAAGAATGTATTTTAAGTGGGCTCAAAACAAGGGATATAAAACAGGATTGATCAGTGAACATAAAGGAGATGAAGCTGGGTTAAAATCTACTGTGTTTAAGATAGAAGGTGAATATTTATATGGATGGTTAAAGTCGGAGTCTGGAATTCACCGACTTGTGAGAGTATCTCCTTTTGACTCTGGCGCTAGAAGACACACTAGTTTTGCAAGTGTATGGGTGTATCCAATAGTCGATGACACTATAGAAATTGATATTAAAGAGAAAGATTTGAGAGTTGATACATATAGATCAAGTGGCGCAGGTGGACAACATGTAAACACAACTGACAGTGCAGTAAGAATAACACATTTACCGACAAAAATTGTGGTTCAGTGTCAAAACGAACGTTCACAACATAAAAATAAAGAAACATGCATGAAAATGTTAAAAGCACGACTTTATGATTATGAATTAAAAAAAAAACAAAAAGAAGTAGAAAGTAATGAGAGTGCCAAAACTGAAATTGGCTGGGGTCACCAAATACGCTCATATGTTTTGCAACCTTATAGATTAGTTAAAGACAATAGGACAAATTTTGAAAGCTCTGACCCTGAAAAAGTTCTTAACGGAGAAATTGATAGTTTTTTAGAAAGTTCATTATTCAGTTAAAATGATTAAAATATTAAAAATATTTATTGTATCGTTAATTTTAATTTTTTTTGTTTCATTAACATATTTAAGTATTTTTGGTATAGAAACCAATAGATTTAATAAAGTTATTTCTGATAAAATTAGAAATATTCATCCAGAAATAGATGTAAAACTAAAAAAAATTAAACTTACAATTGAGTTATTTGAATTAAAAGTTTTAATAGTTACAAAAAATCCAGTAATTGAAATAGCTAATAAAAAATTAAATCTAAAAAAAGTTTCTACAGCATATGACATTAAATCTTTTTTTAAGAAAGATTTTGGAATTACGAATTTAAATTTTACAACAGATTATAATGAAGTGAAAAATGTTATTAAATTTGCAAGAGCTTTTAAAGATAGTCCACAATTGTTAATTATTGATAAAGTTTCAAAAAGTGGAATGTTAAATATTAATGCCAGTTTGAAAATAAATCAAAAAGGACAAATAGAAAATAATTATTTAATTACCGGAGAAGTAAAAGATTATTCTTTGAAACTTTTCAATAATGATGAAATTAAAAAAATCAATTTTAGGTTT
>CACOFY010000016.1 GCA_902626575.1 uncultured Pelagibacteraceae bacterium
TTACAAAGATAGAGTCCTTAGAAATTTGATTGCTAGTGAAGAAAAAAGGTTTTGGAAATTTCTTACTAAGAAAAAATTTATAAATTCTGAATTAATTAAGCTTGATGAGAGATTATTAAAAAAATATTATTTAGATAGAGGTCATTACCAAGTAGATATCAAAGGAAATTTTGTAGAATTTACTGAAAATAATGGTTTTAAATTAACCTACAATATAAATGCGGGCCCAAAATTTATAATTAACTCAGCAAAACTTAAATTGCCGATTGATTATAATGAAAAGGATTTTAAAAAAATAAAAAAATTATTGTCAAAGCTTGAGGGAAAATTATACTCAATGAATAAATTAAGTAAAATCGCAAATATTTAACTTTAACTAATGATTACGAATTTATTGATGCATCCTTTAGAGAAAATATAGTAGGTCCAAATAAAATTGATCTTGAGTTTGTAATTAAAGAGTTCGACAAAGAGTATTTAGCAAAAGTAAATGTTTTTGGCAATAATATTACAGAGGAAAAAGTAATTAGAGACAACCTAGAAGTTGATGAGGGTGACCCTTTCAATAAAATTTTATTAACTAAATCCATAAATAATCTTAAAGCTTTAAATATTTTTGGTAAAATAGATTATGACATAATCCCAGCCGATGATGATAAGAAAATCATAAACATAACCGTTGAGGAAAAACCTACCGGAGAAATTAGCGCTGCAGCTGGGACAGGTACTTCGGGTGGTACTTTTGGATTTGGAATAAAAGAAAATAACTTTCTAGGCAAAAATATATCTTTAGATACTAATTTAAGAGTGGATGAAGAAACCATAAGGGGTAAATTTGCCGTGGTGAATCCTAATTGGAATTATTCTGATAGAGCATTAATTGCCTCAGTAGAAAGCAGTGTAACTGACAGAATGGGTGATTATGGTTACGAAACGTCTCAAACAGGTTTTTCATTTGGATCTAATTGGGAGCAGTATGATGATCTATATTTTAGTCCTAAATTTTCAATGTTTCATGAAAAATTAGATACCAATCAAAGTGCCTCTGATAAACTTAAAAAACAAGAGGGTGAATATTTAGATGCTGACTTTGCTTATGGTTTAGTGTTAGATAAGAGAGATAGAAGATACCAAACTTCAGATGGTTTTTTAAGTAGATTTAATCAAAGAGTACCGTTCATTTCAGAAGATCATGCTCTCTATAACAGTTATGAATATACAACTTTTAATCAAATTAAAGAAGTTGTAACAAAATTATCTATTCAAGCACGAGCAATTAATTCAATTACAGACGAGGATGTGAGGGTTTCAAAAAGGCTTTATGTTTCAGGAAAACGTCTAAGAGGTTTTGAACCAGGAAAAGTTGGTCCAATAGATGGTGGTGATTTTATTGGAGGAAACTACACAACAGCTATAAACGCTGCAACAACTTTGCCTGAATTTGGTGCAAACCTTGAAAATTTGGATTTTCAAATATTTTTAGATGCAGCCAACGTATTTGGTGTTGATTATGATAGTTCTCTTGATAGTTCTAAGTTGAGATCGTCTGTAGGGTTTGGTGTTGATTGGTTTACTGTGATAGGACCATTAAACTTTTCTATAGCTCAACCTATTACAAAAGCAGATACAGATAAAACTGAGTCTTTCAGGTTTAATATCGGAACTACTTTTTAAAGATGAATAAAGTAAAAATTTTAATATCTTTTATATTAATTTCATATCTTTCTACAAATTTGAGTTTTGCCGAAAAAATTGTCTATATAGATATGGACCAAATAATGCAAATTTCAAAAGCTGGCAAGGATGCAATATCTAAAATTAATGACCAAAAAAAGAAAGATGTAAGTAAATTTCAAAAAATTGAGAAAGATCTTAAATCAAAAGAAGAGAAACTGATTGCAAAAAAAAATGTTATTAGTGAAGAAGAGTTTAATAAAAAACTAGATACCCTATCAAAAGAAATAAATAATTATCGAATTCTTCGTCAAGAAGCAATTGATTTATCTACAAAGTCACGTTTAAATGCTAGTGCTGATTTTGCTGAAAAGATAAAACCAATACTAGCAGATTATGCCGCTGAAAATAATATCGATATGATCATTCAAAAAAAAAATATTATAATGGGAAAAACAAATCTTGATATCACAAGCGAAATCTTAAAAATTGTTGATAAAAAAATAAATAAACTTAAAGTTAATTAAGTGTCCGACAATCTTACAAAAAAAGAAATTATTCAATTACTTCCTCACAGAGAGCCAATGCTTTTAATTGATGAATTAAAAAATATAAAAAAACTTCATTCAGCAACAGCAATTGTTAATGTAAAAAAAAATAGTTTTTTTGTCCAAGGTCATTTTCCAGGACAACCTGTTATGCCAGGTGTTTTAATTGTAGAAGCGTTTGGGCAAGCTGCAGCAGCACTAACCGCCCATGGTATAGATAAAAAAACTTATGAAAATAAATTAGTTTTTTTAATGAGTGTTGAAAAAGCTAGATTTAGAAATCCAGTAATTCCTGACTGCAAACTTGAGTTAAATATTGAGGCGATTAGATCTCACGGCAGAGTTTGGAAATATAAGGGCGAGGCTTTTGTAGATACTAAAAAAATGGCAGATGCTCAATGGTCAGCTACTATTGTAGATAGAAAATAATCAGTAATATTTGTTGATTAAAAGATAATCAAATGTTTGATAGATATTCTATTATGTTAAATCCATTTTTTAAAAATACTGGACCATATAGTATAGAAAAATTATTAAGTAAAACTGATATTAAAAATAAAGAAAATTTTAAAAGGGATAAAATCTATGATGTTGCTGATCTTTCATCAGCTAGCAAAAAAGATTTAACTTTTTTTCATTCAAAAAATTATACTTCTCTAGCATCTAAGACAAAAGCTTCATATTGTGTTACAACCGAAAGTCTTTCCCAATTACTACCTAACGCATGCAAAAAAATTATTGTAAAAAATGTTCTATTAACGATGGCAAAAATTACAGCAGAATTCTATCCTAAATCAATTGTTGATGATTTTGACGAAACTGTGAAAGATATTTCAAAAACATCTTTTAGTAAAAAAGTCAAATATGGCAAGAATATTTTAATTGGTAAAAATGTTAAAATTGGAAAAAATTGTTTAATAGGTCATAATACAATTATTGAAAAAAATGTGATTATTGGTTCCAAATGTTCTATTGGTTCAAATGTTATTATTAGAAATACAATAATCAAAGATAATGTAAATATTTTAGATGGATGTGTTATTGGAAAAAAAGGTTTTGGTTTTTTTCCTAATCAAAAGAACAATATAAGATACCCCCATATTGGTATAGTTATAATAAATGATAACTGTGAAATAGGTTGTGGATCTACAATTGACAGAGGTTCTTTATCAAATACTGTGATTGGTAAAAATACATATTTGGATAATCAAGTACACATTGCACACAACAATAAAATTGGAGATAACTGTATAATTGCAGGTCAGGTTGGTTTTGCTGGAAGTTCTTCATTGGGAAATAATGTGATGATTGGTGGACAAGCTGGAATTTCAGGTCATTTAAAGATAGGAAACAATGTTCATATCGGCGGAGGCAGTGGTGTTATTAACGATATATCTGATAATACTAAAGTTATGGGGTACCCTGCAAAAAATTTAAGAGAATTTATAAAAAACAACAGATGATAGATAAAACTGCAATAATAGATACAAATGCAAAATTGAGCAAAAATGTTCATATAGGCCCTTATTGCATAATTGGTCCAAATGTAGAAATTGGAGATGATACTGTAATTCATTCTCACGTTAATATTTCTGGAAATACCAAAATTGGTAAAAATAATAAAATATATCCATTTGTATCAATTAACGATCCACAAGATTTAAAGTATAGTGGTGAGCCAACAAATCTAGTAATTGGAGACAATAATAAAATAAGAGAATATGTAACTATAAATCCAGGAACAGTTGGTGGTGGCGGTAAAACAGTTATTGGAAATAATTGTTTATTTATGATTTCCTCTCATATCGCTCACGATTGCTGGGTAGGAAATAATGTAATAATTGCTAACAATGTACCATTAGGAGGTCATGTGATTATTGAAGATAATGTAGTTATAGGTGGTAATTCTGCCGTTCAACAATTTACAAGAATTGGAAAAATGGCAATGATTGGAGGAATGACAGGTGTACTTCATGACGTAATTCCTTATGGACTGTCAACTGGAAATAGAAATTCATTGCAAGGATTGAACTTAATAGGTCTAAGACGGGCTAAGTTTGAAAATAAGGATATCTTAGGTTTGTCCGAAGCTTATAAGGAGATTTTTGCCACAAAGAATCTTAATGAAAATATAAGTAAATTAAATGGCTCATTCAAAGAAAATCCATTAGTTAAAAATGTTATTGATTTTATAACAAAAGATAAAAAAAGATCTATTTGCACACCATTTTCGTAAGATGATAGGACTAATTTTTGGTGACACTGATTTTCCAAATGAAATTCTTAAAACTATTAAAAAAAGAAAGATAAGATA
>CACOFY010000017.1 GCA_902626575.1 uncultured Pelagibacteraceae bacterium
TCAGAAAAAACAATATTTCCTGTGACATAACTAATAAATGCAAAACAAGCAGCCACTAAAATAACTGGAACGGTTGCTAGCCCATCTAGGCCATCTGTCAAATTCACAGCATTTGATGAACCAACTATAACAAAAACTGCAAATGGAATAAAAAACCATCCCAAATTAACAATTAGGTTTTTAAAAAAGGGAAAATAAAGATTTTCTAAATCGGCGTTATCAGAATAAATACTTAGAACAATTATTCCAAGAGTTGCCGCTATAATTTGTGATATGATTTTAAATTTGAAGGAAATTCCAGAGGAATTTTTTAATTTAATTTTTTTATAATCATCATAGGCTCCTAATATACCAAAACTAGCTACTATATAAATCAAGAACCATACATATAAGTTATTTAGATCACCCCATAAAAATATTCCAAAAAATAATCCAATTAATATTAAAACACCTCCCATTGTTGGGGTGCCAATTTTTTTTACTATATGTTCATCTGGACCGTCATCTCTAATAGGGTTCAAAATTTGCTTTGCTGAAAAAAAATTTATGAAAGGATTTCCGATTAAAAAAACTACCAACAAAGAAGTGAAAACAGCTAATCCAGTTCTTACTGTTAAATATTTAAATACATTAAGAAATGAATAAGTATCAATTAAATTTAATATTAGACTATAAAGCATGAGATTTATTACCCTTTAGTTTTAAGATAAATTTATTCAAACCAGTAGAATTTGATCCTTTAACCATTAAATAGTCATTATTATTTAATTCTTTAATAATCAAATCATTAATTTGATTTAGTTTAGTCAAATATTTCCCTTTTTTTATGTTTTTGACTTTTTTAAATGTTTCTTTAACGAATCTACCAAAAATGTGAAACTTATCTATCGATGAATTATTTATGTTTTTACTTAAACTAATATGTAGTTTTTTTGATAAACTTCCTAATTCAAGCATATCACCCATTAAAAGGTGCTTTTTATTATTTTTTGTCTTAATCATGTTATAATTTTTTATAGCTGACTCCATTGATAAGGGATTCGAATTGTAGCTTTCATCTACTAAATAAAATTGTTTGTTTTTAAAATAAATTTTAGAAATATCTCCTCTTCCTTTGGGATTTTTAAATTTTATGAAAGAGTTTCTTGATAAATTTTTTAATTCACCGATTGAATAGATAATACCTATACATGCCAAAACATTATATAAATTATTTTGATTGATATTTTTTATGAAAAAAAATTTTTTTTGATTAAATATTTTTACAGTAATCTTAAAAAGTTTCTTTTGCTTTTTTGTTAAAATTAAAGATACATTTGCTTTTTTTTTTATTCCAAAAGAAAAAACTCTTAGACCTCTTTTAATTGCATTTTTATAGTGAAAATTAAAAAATCTGTCGTCTTTGTTTAAAATAATTATACCACCTTTTTGGATGTTATTAATTAACTCACCTTTGGCTGCTGCAATTTCATTTATATTTTTAAAATTTTTAGCATGAGCATATGAAATATTTGTTATAACGCCGATATTTGGATTTAAAATTTTACTTAAAAAATCTATTTCACCTTTTTTATCCATTCCAATCTCAAAAACTCCATTTTTATTTTTAGTATTGAGATTAAATAAGCTTAATGGAACCCCATATTTATTATTATAAGACTCTAATGAAAAAGTTGTTTTGCTAAAATCGTTCAAAACTTCTCCTGACATTTGTTTTAAAGATGTTTTTCCACAACTTCCTGTGATTGCAATAATTTTTCCTTTAAAATGCCGTCTTATTATTTTTGATAAATCTGTCAAACATTCTAGGGTATTA
Source organism: uncultured Pelagibacteraceae bacterium (assembly GCA_902626575.1). Taxonomy (GTDB): domain Bacteria; phylum Pseudomonadota; class Alphaproteobacteria; order Pelagibacterales; family Pelagibacteraceae; genus Pelagibacter. The sequence goes on from CACOFY010000017.1 coordinate 1,817, forward strand.
GATACTTTTATTTGATTAGTTCTATTAATTGATTTTTGATATCTGTTTACAATCGCAAAAAGTGCGCCATTATCAAATGCTTTTTTTACAAATGAATTTCCATCCTTTTTTTTTCCTTTAATAGCAAAAAATATATCATTTTTTTTCAAAGTTTTAGAGTTAATCGAGGCTTTTTGGATTTTTTTTTTCTTTGAAATATTTTTATTGAAATACTCATTGAAAATATTAACTTTTATATTGTTGGAAAGTTTTTTATTTTTAATTGCTATAGATTTTTTTATAACTTCTTTATCAGAGAAAAAAATTTTTTTATTTCCATAATCCTGAATTTTTTCATGACCTTTACCTGCAACAACTAATATATCGTCTGATTTTAAATTTTGAATTGCTTTTGAAATTGCTATTCGTCGGTTTGATATCTCCAATACTTTAGATTTCAAAATATTTTTTTTTATTTCTTTTCTTATTTCTTTTGGGTTTTCAAATCTTGGGTTATCATCTGTAAGATATATCTGTGAGCAATAAGAATTTGCTATAGCCCCCATTTTTGGTCTTTTGTATTTATCCCTATCACCTCCACAGCCAAATACGATATTAATTTTTTTGGATGGGAATTGACTTTTAAGATCATTTAAACAGGTTCTCAAAGCGTCCGGAGTATGGGCATAGTCTAAAATTACAATAGCATTATTTTTTAAATTTCCAATTTTTTCAAACCTACCATCAATTGGTTTTAACTTACTAATATTTTTAATAATTTTTTCAAAATTTAATTTTGAACTTTCTGCTGCCAAAATTGACATAAAAATATTTTTAACCTGGGTTTTTCCAATTAGATTAATGTAAAAACTGTAAATTTTATTCTTATATTTAATTTGAATTTTTTGCTTTTCACCCTCATAGGCGTGATTGATCAACTGTAAATCACTTTTTTTATCAAGAATAGTTTTTAAACGTAATTTTCTCTTTTTTGAAATATTAAATATTTTTTTAAACTCTTTTGTTGATCTATCTGTGATCAATAATGAGTTTTTTTTTAGAAGAGAGTTAAAAAGGTATAGTTTGGAATTGAGGTAATTTTTTAAATTTTTATGATAATCTAAATGATCATGAGAAAAATTCGTAAAAATTGCAGAAGTTATATTTAAACCATCGAGTCTATTTTGTTTTAAACCGTGACTTGAAGCCTCTAATATTACATTATCGATTTTTTTTTTTTTAAAAATGCTTAGATACTTCGAAAGATTTAAAGAATCTAATGTAGTTTTATTTAACGAAATTAATTTATTATTAAATTTAATTCCAAGAGTTCCTATTGAACCTACACTAATATTATTAATTTTTAAAATTTGATAATAAAAATCTGATACTGAAGATTTTCCATTTGTTCCTGTAACCGCAATTATATTATTAGGTATTTTATTATAAAACTTATAAGATGCTGAAGCTAGAATTTTTCTGATATTTTTGTAACTTAAAAATAAAACTTCTCCTTTAAAACCTTCAAAAGGCTTTTGATGAATAATTGTTCTTGCGCCATTTTTAATAGCTTCGTCGATATATTTATGTCCGTCTTGCAAATTTCCTTTTATCGCAAAAAAAATGAAATTTTTTTTGCATGAATTACTATTAAAGCTTAAACCTGAAAAAAAATGATTTCTTATTTTTTTATTTTTTGTTTTAAATAACTTTCCAATCAACATGTCGCTAATTAAATTCCATGTACTTTGTGGCTAAAATTGGTCCTATTTTTTCTAAAATTTTGCCAGTAATTTCAACAGATGTCCATCCAGCTGTATTTCTTGGCGTGCCTTTTAATTTAAATCCAGATCCATCTTTGTATTCGTAAATATAATCTTTGTTTATTTTTGGTTCATCAAGCATTACAACAATAACAAACTTTGGTTTAAAGATTGGAAATACTCCGACAAACGTATTTATCTTCTCTTTAATATAAACACCATCAACCGATTTTTGAGCTGTTCCTGTTTTTCCTCCAATTTCATAACCAAGAATATTAGCTTGATTAGCAGTGCCAATTTTTGTATTTACAATTTTTCTTAGTGCTGAATTAATATCTTTTGATATTTTCTCATTTATTATTCTCTCTCTTTCAAAATTTTGATTTAAATTTTTTATAAGTGTAGGCTCAATGTTATATCCACCATTACTAATTATTGAATAACCCTTTGCTAATTGTAAAACAGTAGTGGTTATACCATGACCAAAAGAGGCTGTAGCAAGTTTACATTTCCCCCAACGAACAGGCAAAGGAGTACCAGTTTCATCTAGCTCAAATTCCATTTTATCTAAAACTCCGATTTTGCTCAAAAACTCTGAATATCTATCAATACCAATTTTCTGCGCTATTCTTACAGATCCAATATTTCCAGATCTTATTAACACTTCTTCAGCAGTCAAAGTATCTGGTAT
>CACOFY010000018.1 GCA_902626575.1 uncultured Pelagibacteraceae bacterium
CCTGGTGATACAGAAGTATCAATACAAGTTAAGCAAGATAATAAACCAACTGGATCAATAATGTTTGTGAGACCCTTTTCAATAGAGGATGAAAGTGTTTTATTTTACCAAGCTCAGTTTAATAATTCCTATATATCTGGCAAAAATAGAAAATCTATTAATTATGGATTGGGAAAAAGAATCTTATCCGATGATAAAAGTTATTTTATGGGTCTGAACAGTTTCTTTGACTTAGATCATAAATTCAATAAAAGATTAAGTCTTGGTGCAGAGTTATATGCATCAAATTTTGAATTGAATGGAAATTATTATTTTGGTTTTGGTGGTGGTAATCATGTAAGAGACAATACCGAAAGAGTGTTAGATGGTAGAGAGCTAAATATTAAAGGCCAAGTGCCCTATACACCTTGGGCTAATATAGCCTATAATAATTATAAATGGCTTTCAGAAAAAAATTCTGATGACTCATCAGGAGATAAATTTAAAGGGGAATTTTATGTAACAAATAATTTCACTTTTGAATTTGGGCTTGATGATAATAATATCAATAAAGATCAGTATTTTGTAAAATTAATTTATTTACCTTATAGCAAAGAAAGGCCAACTATGGCTGATGGACACTCAAGTAAAGCTTTTTTAAACTCAGATGTAAGAGAAAAAATGTTACAGAGAGTTGAGAGAAGTAATTTATTAGTTCTTGAATTAGAGTCATCCGGTGTAGTTGTTGTTAATGGAAACTAATATGAAAAAAATATTTTTATTTTTATTTATTATTTTTTTTACAACAAAAGTTTATTCAGCAAATCCTGCAACTGGTGATGCTACTGAGTATATTGTAGAACTTCAAAAAGTTGAATTATGTGAAGACAGTGCATGTTCAACGAGCACAACAGTCGGCGATACATCAGCATCTTTTAATATAGCTTCAAGCTCTGCAGGAGCCGAAGTAGGAAAATTTGCTAAAACAACTGGTTTGCCTTTAGGCACAACTTTTACACATTTAAGGGCTACGGTTAGCAGAACTTTTACGATTTCAGGATCAGTTACTACAGATAATGGTGATTGTATGACTGATGGTGGTACTGACGCTAGCGCAACTCAGCTTTTAGTTGGTAAACTCACCGGATCAGCAGTTTCAACATCAATGTTTTTGCCGAATACAGGTAGTTATGGTGCTACAGATGGTACAAGAGATGGTGATGTTGGTTCATCAAATATTGACATGGATTACTCATCACCAAAACATGCAATATCAATGACAGTTTCAGGATCTACAGCAGTTATGATCTACAAATTGGCAAATCCTTATACAGTAAAATTTAAGTCACCTTTAATAAAGGTTAAATTTAAAACAAAGGATGCAGTTGGCGCCTTTAGACTTGATGCGGCAACTGATGTTTGTTCTATGTACCCAGAGGAACCTTTAGTCAGTATCGATATTCAGTAAAAATCTAATTTATTAATTCTTGTAATTTGTTTTGTTTTTCAAGTTCTCTAAGCTCTTGATATCCCCCCACATGATATTCATCTACAAATATTTGTGGAACAGTTCTTTTGCCGTTGGCTTTTTTAATCATTTCCTCCATCAAACCTTCTTTTGATGCAATATCAATTTCTGTAAAAGTGGCATTGTTTCTTGCGAGTAATCTTTTTGCAGCGTCACAGAAATTACACATAGGACCTGTATACATAGTTATTTTTTTCATTAATTATATATAATCATTTTTTTTTATTTTTCTTCTTATTTCTTTTCGAGAAATCTCAAATTTTTTTCTATGTTTAATACTTTGATTTTTTGCTCTTTTTCTCCAAAGGCGAAATGAGGATGGCTTTAAGGTTTTTCTCATTATTTTTATAACCTCATTTTCAGTTTTCCCTGCAATTTTTTTGATATCCTCAAAAGTTATCCGATCGGCCCAAGCTGCCCATATAACCCAATCTGGACTCATGCGATTTGGCTCAGGATTTTTAACCTTTGTTTGGGGTCTGTGACTTTTTTTCATATAAAAATTACTAAATTTAAATAAATGATTGATGCTTTTTTTTCAACATGTGTTATATTGGAAAAAGATAGTCCTATCTAGCCATCTTTAGCTCCCGGTTTTTTAGGACTATCACCCAAATGCTACCTCTCGAATTTTTCCTTTTTTTACAAATTATTTTATTTTTATTTATAACACCAGGTACTCCTAGAATAGTAATAATATCTAATTCAATAAATTATGGAGTAAAAAATTGCATATGGACCGCTTTGGGAGATATAACTGCTAATATAATTCAAGCAACTTTAGTAATTTTTTTTATTGGTTCGTTTTTTTCTGATTATCCAATATTTTTGATAATCTTAAAATGGGCTGGGATTATTTACTTATGTTACTTAGCATATGATTTATACAATTCGAGTTTAAATAAATTTAATTCAAAATCCTCAAAAAAAATAAATATCTTTTCCTTTTTTAATGATGGCTTTGTTATTGCTGGCACTAGCCCAAAAGCTTGGATGTTTTTTCCTTTTATTTTTCCACAATTTATTGATTTTCAAGGTAATTATGTAATTCAATTTATTATCTTAATTTCAACCTATGTTTTTTTAGATTTCTTATCATTGATGGGATATGCCATACTAGCTAACAAATTAATACATTGGATCAAAGCGAATCCGCAAAAGATAAATAGAGTTTCAGCATTTGCTTTAATTGTTATTGCTATATTAATAAGTATTTTGCAAAAAAATTAAAAAAGTGATAAAAATGCAACACAAAAACCCTGTTTTGCAAGCATTTTTTTAAATTCAACTATCTGTTTATTAACGAATCTGTGTACTATTAAGACTAAATTTGCTAATAAGGCTTTGTTAATTAACAAATATTTATAAGGTTTAAAATGAGAAAATTAATAATTACGATCCTTGGTTTATCACTGTTTTGTTTTTCAGCCAACGCTTTTGAGAGAAAGATTGGTTTTTCAGCATCTATGGCGATGTTGGATACTACTGTAACGGACGACATTGACAGTAACGGGTCAATCGATACCACAAAAGATATTAGTAATGATGTGATTATACCTTCATTCTTCCTGGAATTTGCCACTGATTTACCAAATGGCGCTAAAGCTTCATTTGGAGTAGATTATATTCCTATGAGTGCTGAGTTAGAAAGTAGATCAACAACTCAATCATCAAATGGAACATCTGGCACTAACAGTGGTACTCTTGATGCGAGTAACCATATTACTGCATACGCAACTCTTGGAGGTGATGTAGCAGGTAATCATGTTTTTGCACTTGCTGGAATGATGTATGCGGAAGGTGAATACGATCTTAAATCAGTTTCATCAACAAATAGAACTGGCGATGTAAACATTCAAGGTACTAAATTAGGTATTGGAATTGAAAGAGATATGGGAGAAGGTTTTATGAGAGTAGTTTTATCTGATAATGACTATGATCCAGTTTCTGCAACAACTTCTAATGCTACTAAAGTAACAGCTGATATTGACAGTACTAACTTAACAGTATCATTTGGAAGATCATTCTAATTTATTTTTAAAATAAAATTAAAAAAAGCCCTCTTATGAGGGCT
>CACOFY010000019.1 GCA_902626575.1 uncultured Pelagibacteraceae bacterium
GTTAGAGTTATTAAAAATATAATTTTCTTAAGAAAGAAAATAATTTTTTTTAAGAATTTAAAAAAGTCAATAAAATCAACACTTATAGAAATTTCGACCTAAAATGGTCACTATAGGTTGTATTTTGTGTTAGACATTTTTTAAAATTGTGTTAGAGATAAGCTATGTTTGTGTTAGAGAAATTATAAATTTTTAAATATGGACGATAAAGAGAAAGAAAAATTTGGTGTCATTATAGATAAGAATGACCAAGGAACCGACAATCAACCTAAAGTTGATGATGCTCCGGTAAATTCGGATATAGATGAAGAGAGCAAAATTTCTGAGCCAGAAAATAATACACCCTCTGAAGAAAAACAACCTGAAGGTGATATAAAGACCGAAACAGACGAAACAACCCAGTCAGTAAGTAATTTAAATGAAAATAATGAAAATAAAGACGAAATTCCAGAAAAAGATAAGCCTGATGGAAGCAATGATGTAGCTGAAACTTCAGAAGAAAAGAAAGAGCATCAAGTAATTCACAAAAAAGATGGAAGATTACATATTTATGTGAGGCAAGATAAATATAAAGGGGAATTAAAATCAAGAAATTGGGTTGGGAGACTTTATATTGATGGAAAACAAAAGATTTCTTCATCAGGTACTCCAAATTTAGAGGAAGCAATCCCAATTTTAGAGAAATGGTTTGATGATGTCCATAAGCAAAAAGAGAGAGAACAAAAACAAATAGAGCAACAAAAATCAGATAATGTTTCATCACAACCAAATTTAGAAAATTCTGAGACTCCTGAAGTTAAACCAAGCCCTAATGAGGAAATAAAACCAAAATCTCCAGAGATATCTACTCAAGAACTCATTAACCAAAAAATAAACGAGATAAAACGACAAGAACAAAATAATATTTCTTTTAACCAAAAAGAAGAAACTGATGATGGGGGATCGAAAGTTCAAAACATTTTTAATAAATTAAAAAATATTAAGCTAAAAACCCCCTCCTTTGGAAAAAAAGATTCAACTTCTCCAAAATTAAATTTTGATAAAAATAAAGTAAAAGAAAAATTTAATAATTTTTTAAAATCGAGGCTTGGTAAAAAAACTGCGCAAGGTGAGGAAATAGTTGGTGTTGAAATTACTAATAAAGAAATTAGACTTGCACAAATTTCATCAAACAAAGCAAATCAATGGGTATTAGACAGATTTTATACTCATGCAATCGACCTTCCTGAAGACTCCGCAATTGTTGATCACGAAAAAAAGGTAAGTGAAGAATTAAACATAGCATTACAAAAATCAAAAATATCAACACCAAATGCAGCAATTGCAATTCCAGTTACAAACGCAATTATAAGAGTTGTTACTGCTCCATTAATGAATGATGAAGAATTAAAAAAAGCAGTAGATACAAATTCATTATGGGAAAACTTAATTCAATTAACTGATAACCTTGACGATTATTCAATCTTTCATCAAGTTATTAACAGAAGTTCAAAAGAAAATACTATGGATATATTATTTGTTGCTTCAAAATTAGCTGATATTAATAATTACACATCAATAATTAAAAATAGTGGACTAAATCCTGTAATTATTGATGTTAAATGTTTTGCATTAAAGTCTGCTGTTGATCAAATCAACCAAATTTCAAATAAAACAGAGGATACAAATTTCACTGCAATGTTAGAATTTGGATTAGACGAGAATTATGTAATGATATTGTATAATAATAACCCAATAATTACCGATATTTTCCTACGTGGTCAGGATAGAAAAATTCTGAAAGAGTCTCAAGATCAAGAGGAAAAAGATGCTTTAGTTAGACGTTTTATGACACAGGTAAAACAAGCTGTACAGGATTTTGAAACTAAATATGAAAAAAGGGTTAGAAATATAAAAGTAGTTTCCAATTTACCAAACGTTGATGATTATCTATCTAGCTTTAGAAAAAGTTTAGTAAACACTGGCTTTAATTTGTTTGACCCGTTTGATGGTTTAAAAATACCTCAACAATTAGAAAATAAAATAACTATTGAAAATAGATCGTATTTTTCGACTGTTGTTGGTCTTGCTTTTAGAAAACTCGATGTATTTGGATATTACAAATTTGTTACAGCTGTAAAAAATATAAATCTTCTTCCGAATAGGGAAGGAATGATTAAGCAAAAGAAAATGAAAGCATTTTCTGATTTCGCTTACAAGGGAGTAGTCGGAGCGGTTGCAGGCATATATTTAATCTTATTCGCTTTATCATTTTGGAATATTTATACCTATAACAACAAATTAAAAGTATACGATACTGTAGTAGCTGAGCATTTAGCTAAGCAAGGTGAAGTTGCGAAATTTTCAAAAGAATTAAAAAAAATGACAACAACTCTTAAACTAAGCAATAGTCTTAAATCCAATAAAGATTTGAGCTACAGAGTGTTAGCACAGATTGCGAGCAGTGTTCCAAATAGAGTTAAGTTTGACTCTGTAGATTATGATGGAAAGAGACAGGTTGTTATTACAGGAATTGCAGCAGGTGATAATGATATCTTACAGTTGATCAGAAACTTACAATCAAAAAGTTACATAGCACAAGCATCACTATCATCAATGAAAATGCCAAGGGTACAAGCGGGAGACCAAGTAATGAAAGGATTTAAAGTATTTGTAAAGGTTAAAGGATAATTATGGATTTAAATGAATTAAAAAATTTAAATATGGATGATTTGAAAGCAAAAATTTTAGCTTTTGCTGATAAAAAAACTTTGATTAAGATTGGTATAAGTTTGGGTTCAATTATTATCTTTTTAATAATTTATTATGCAATTTTAAATCCAATTGTAAAACAAAAGAGGGCTCAAATTTCTGATATGAATACCAAACAAGAGGAGATTGCTAAATTTGAAAAAGATATTGTATCAATAAAGCAAAAGATTAAAAAAATTAAACCTAAGTATGAGAACTATTCAACATTATTTCATTCAAAAGCAGAAGTAGAGGGTTTATATCAAAACCTAAGTGAGTTTGCGACTTTAAATGGTTTAGTTATCTCAGTAATAGAAAAAGGCAAACCTCAGCAAGTGTCAAAGTCGGAAATTTTAAACAAAGGTAAGAAGAAAAAGAAAAAGAAAAAGAAAAAAGCAAAGTCTAAAAAAGATCAAATTAAAAACATAGCATATTACTCAATACCCGTTAAATTTCAGATCAATGGTAATTTTTTAGGATACATTAAATTTAAGAGGGCTTTATCGTTATCTAATAAGATGTTGAATTTTGAGTCAGAAAAGATACAAGTAGAGTCAGGAGATTCAACTGGAGCGATAAAAGTAAGTGGAACTTTAACAATAGT
>CACOFY010000020.1 GCA_902626575.1 uncultured Pelagibacteraceae bacterium
CTGTTTCTCTAGAAATCTGTAATGCAAATGTGCCATCAATAATTATATATAAAATGAATTTTTTAAATTATTTAATTGTTAAAATGTTGGTTAAGGTAAAGTATGCGAATATTATTAATATTATTAATGGTGAAGAAATTATTCCTGAATTAATTCAAAACGAATGTAATGCAAAGGAAATTTTTAATTCTGTAGTTTACCTTTTAAAAAATCCAGAATTAATGAAAAAGCAAATGAATATTTGTCAAAAAACTATCAGTGATATAAGAAATAACGGATTGTCATCCTCAAATGCAGCAAATATTATAACTGACTATATCAAAAATTAATATTTATGAACAATGTAAGAAAAACTTTTTTTCTCATTTTATTTTTGCTCTTTAGTTATAATAAAATTGTTAAAGCAGAGACCCTAACATTTCCTACAAACCTGGTTGCTAATACAACAGATTTTGTTTTATTATCTACTTCTGGAACAACCCCATCAATTTCAGGTTATTCTGGAACACTTATATTTTCAGCTGTAGCATCTTCTGGAAATGTTAAGGTTACTACAACGTCAAATTTATTACGAGCTAAGGGCTATTGTGGTTATACGAGTGATGCATCAACTGAGCCGACAAACTGCTCGGGAAATTCCTTAACAGAGGTAGGTTTTAGAGGAACTCAGGATGATATTAATGTTGCTATTGCTACTTTATCTTTTAAGGGTGACGGATCAACTGGATCTCCAACGATAACTGTTTCAATAACACCTGCAGGTACGAATTATTTCTCTGGCACTGGTCATTACTATGAAATAGTGAATGCAGAAAAAACATGGCCTGAGGCAAAGGCTGCTGCTGAAGCATCAACCTTGTACGGTTTATCTGGTTATCTTGCTACAATTACTTCTCAAGCTGAAAATGATTTTTTGGATAGTAAGGTAGGCCAAGATACTTGGATTGGTGGATCAGATAGCTCTACTTATACATCAAATTCCCACCCTGTAACCGAGGGGACTTGGGAGTGGGTGTCTGGTCCTGATAATGGAAATACTTTTTTTTGTCAAACTGCAGTTGGATCAAAGGCAGATGATGCTCACGCGGATTGTGCATTAGCATCAGGTTACGAGTATAATAGCTGGAGAAGACCTGAAGGACAGCCATCTAAATTTGAACCTAATGACCACCCTACTGCTGATCCTGCTGATGAAGATTGTGCACATATGAGATCTGATGGAGATTGGAATGATTACGAATGTGATAGAGCAGGTGTCATGTATTATATTATAGAATATGGTGGTACTGATGGAGAAAGCGCTACTACAACCGGAGTTGTTAATTTAAGTATAAGGTCTATTGAGGCATCAGACAGTACATATAATGTTTTTGATGATCAGGAATTAGTTGGTATCGTTGATGCTCAAAACGAGTCAGCCACAAGATTTGCAAGAAATAGTATGGACAGCGTTTTAGATAGGCTTCATGAATTTAGGTTAAGAAAAAATAATAAAGGTTTCAAAAATAATGAAATTTCTCTTAAAGTAAACTTAGATGAAATAGGTAAAAATTATCAAGATATAATTAATCACTACGCATCAAAAGGACTTGTATCACTTGCTAACTATGTAGAAAATAAAAAAAGTAATAATACTAAAGAGAACGACTGGCAGTTTTGGATTAATGGTAAAATTTCAACAGGACGAACAGATTTAAAATTAAATAATTTAGCTAAAGAGAATGAGATGGATTCTATTACTATTGGTTTTGATAAATTAAAAAATAATACTTTGTTTGGTATAGCTCTCAACATCGCTGATGATAAAACCGACATAGGTAATCATGGTTCTAATTTGACAATGCGCGGTGAAAATTTAATTATTTATTCAGCTTGGAACTCTAAATCCCTATATCTTGATAGTATACTTGGTTATGGGGCATTAAAAAGTTTAACTGAGAGAGTTGTAGATAGATCAAATACATCTAATTTAGTCATAGGTGATAGAAAATCTGAGCAATTTTATGGAACAACATATTTAAATTATATTAAAAATGTTGATAAATTTGATTTACAATTATTTTCAGGATTAGACTATATTTATACAGATTTTAATGGATATTCAGAATCTGGAAACAATCAAAAACTTAAATTTAAACCTCACACTTTGACAAATTACACATCCTCAATTGGATCAACATTATTCTATAGAAGAGAAAATGAAATTGATAAACATGTATCATTTTTAAAATTTGAGTATAAAAAAG
>CACOFY010000021.1 GCA_902626575.1 uncultured Pelagibacteraceae bacterium
CCATTAGATTTAACAGTTATTGGGTTTGCAAATATTTCTGATCCATCATCCAATTTAACTTTACATTTTTCTTTGGAAAAATTTATTACTTGACCTCCAAAAGTATTATTTTCTCCGATAAACTCTGCAACAAAAGAATTTACAGGTTCTTCATATAACTTATCTGGAGATGAAAGTTGTTGAACTTTTCCGTCATTAAATACAGCAATTCTATTTGACATTGTTAATGCTTCACCTTGATCATGGGTGACATATACAACTGTTACACCAATACTTTCATGAATATGTTTTATTTCGTATTGCATACTTTCTCTTAAATTTTTATCTAATGCTCCTAAAGGCTCATCCATTAATACAACTGCAGGATCAAAAACAAGTGCTCTTGCAACTGCTACCCTCTGTTGTTGACCACCTGATAGTTGACCAGGCATTCTATTTTCAAAGCCAGTTAAAGAAACCATTGATAAGGCTTTATCAACTTTTTTATCGATATCATCTTTTGAAACTTTCCTTACTCTTAAAGGGAATGCTAAATTTTCATAAACAGTCATATGTGGGAACAGTGCATAATTTTGAAATACCATTCCAATTCCTCTTTTGTGCGGTGGAATATTTGAGATTGGATTCGAGTCTAAATATATTTCACCATTTGTTGGTGTCTCAAATCCTGCTAGCATCATCAGACAAGTGGTTTTACCTGATCCAGATGGTCCAAGCATTGTTATGAATTCACCTTCGGCGATATCTAAATTTAGATCCTTAACAACTAAAACTTTGCCGTCGTAACTTTTATCAACTTTATCAAATCTTACGAATTGTTGGTTATTTGGCATGTTGATTTAAAACATTTGTTGATATTTTTTTCAAGTTCTTATTTTATGTATAAATCTCTTGAAAAATTGCAAAATAATTCACTTCCTTTATCAGTTACTCTAACAGATTCAGACGCCTCTACTCCCCATTCTCCAAATTGCATTACTGCAATCATGTGAAAACAAACATTGGGCTGAAGAACTGTCATATCACCTTTATAGATATTTAAGGTATGTTCGCCCCAGTCAGGTGGATATCCTATTCCAATAGAATATCCAGTCCTTGACTCTTTTTTAATATTATATTTATCTAAAACTCCCCAAAACTTTTGAGCAACATCATTTGCAGTATTTCCAGGTTTTGTTGCTTCAATACCCGCCTTTAATGCTTCATTGGTTGCTTTCATAGCATCAATTTTTTTTTGCTCTGGTTTGCCTAATTGAACCGTTCTTGCCATAGGACAATGATATCTTTTAACAACACCTGAAAGTTCTACTATTGTTGCCTCACCATTAACAAATTTTTCATCTGTTGCAGTTAAGTGAGAAGCTGAAGTTCCTTTGCCTGTTGGTAGTAAAGTTGTAATACTTGCATATTCACCTCCAACTTCTGGCGTTCCTTTGAAAAGAGCTTTTTGTATTTCAGCCACTGCATCGCATTGTCGTAAACCTGGCTCTATAGTTTCCATTGCAACTTTCATAGCTCCCTCTGATATTTTTGCTGCTTTTTTCATATATTCTATTTCAGTATCAGATTTAACAAATCTTACCCAGTTAACTAGTCTTTCTGAGTCTTTAATTTTTGCATTAGGAAGTCCATGCTTTAACTTTTCATAACAGTAAGCTGTAAAATAATGGCTATCCATCTCAACTCCGATGTTTAACTTTTCCCAATTTTTTTTTTGAATTAGTTCTATTAAGGCATCGTATGGATGCACTGGCCATGTATGAATATATTTTTCATCATATACAATAATGTTTTCATTTTTTAAATATGTTTTGATATATGCTCCGCCAGCATCTTGTGCTCTAATGAAACACAGTGGTTCATCGCAATCAATGTGAACAATAACACATTGGGAATAATAAAAAGACCATGCATCATAACCAGTCAAATAATTAATATTATTTGTGTCCTGAGATATTAAAAGATCAATGCCTTTTTCCTGCATTAATTTTTTGGTTTTAATGAGGCGGTTTTTATATTCTTGTTTTGAAAACAGCATATCAATTTGGGTTAAATAATTTTCCAAAACCTTTTATTGAATTATTTTCACCAATTTTTTCAAGAGCGTCCCAGATGAGAGTTTGGTTGCTAGACAGCACAATTTTTTTAATTTTTTTTTCGAGCTTATCTAATATTG